>SKQC01000206.1 GCA_007119175.1 Myxococcales bacterium
GAGATGGATCTTCCGCTGCTCATTAGCGGGGCCACGACCAGCCGGCGCCATACGTCGATCAAAATTGCGCCCGAGTACTCCGGGCCGGCGATCCACGTCATCGATGCCTCCCGCGTCACCGGCGTGGTCTCCAGCCTGTTAAGTCCCGTCGAAAAGGTGGGGTTTGTCGATGACAATCGGCAGCGTCAGGCGCGCGACCGGGAGATCTACAGCAAGAAAAAGGGGCGACCCATGCTCGCGCTTGAAGATGCGCGCGAAAATCGCCGCCGGCTGGAATACGAAGAAGCCGATCGGCCTACGCCGGCGTTTTTGGGCTGTCGGGTCGTCGATGAGATGCCGCTCTCGGAGCTGGTCTCCTATATCGACTGGACGCCCTTTTTCGTGGCCTGGGAGCTGCGCGGGCGCTATCCGCAGATCCTCGATCACGACAAATACGGCGAGGCGGCGCGCGAAGTCTTTGCCGAGGCCCAGCAGATGCTGCAGCAGGTGGTCGATGAGAAGTGGCTAAAGCCCCGGGCGGTATGGGGGTTTTTTCCGGCGGCCTCCGACGGCGACGATATCCTGATCTACGAAGGTGCAGAGCGCACCGAGGTGCGCGAGCGCCTTTGTATGTTGCGCCAGCAGCGCCAGCGCCACGGCGCGGAGCAGCCCAATTTTTGTCTCAGTGATTTTATCGCCCCCGTGCAGTCGGGGCTCGCCGACCATATCGGTGCCTTTGCCGTGACGGCAGGACATGGGGCCGCCGAAAAAATCGCCGAATTCAATGCCGACGGCGACGACTATCGGGCGATTATGTTGAAGGTCCTGGCCGACCGCCTTGCCGAGGCTTTTGCAGAGGCGTTGCACGCCCGCGCACGCCGGGCCTGGGGGTATGAAGACGAAGGCCAGTGGAGCAATGAGGAATTGATCGACGAGGCCTATCGCGGGATTCGACCGGCGCCGGGGTATCCGGCCTGCCCGGATCACACGGAAAAGGCGAAATTGTGGGAGCTTTTAGACGTCAGCGAATCGGCCGGCATCGACCTGACCGATAGTTTTGCCATGATGCCCCCCTCGTCGGTATCGGGCTGGTATTTTGCCCATCGCCAATCGCGGTATTTCCGGGTCGGTGATGTGGGCCGCGATCAGGTCGAGGACTACGCGCGCCGAAAAAAGATGGATTTTGCCGAGGTAGAGCGATGGTTGTCGCCCTACCTGGGCTATAACCCCTGAGATTTCAGCGCCTCAGTCGTCGGCGTCGACGTCGTCGTCTTCAATAAATTCCTGGGCGGGGTTTAGATCGACGCCAACGCTGATCCGGGTATTGTCGCTTCCGTGAATCACGACGGTGGGATCGGAGATGGTGGCCCATTCCAGGGCTGTGTCGGCGTCGACGCTCAGATCGGAGGCGGCGATCTGGGGAACCAACTCCAATAGATCGATGACCAGATCTGTGGTCCGGTCCTGGTCGAAGGAAAACTCGGGTTCGGCGACCACGTCGGCCTCGGCATCGACGCCGATATCGAAGTCCATGCCCTCGTTGCTGATCTCGAATTCGACATCCAGGTCGAGCTGCAGAGCCACCGTCAAAAATAGGGTCTCTTTTATGCCTCCCTCGTCGGGAACGAGCACCAGGTCGAGCAAAAAGTCGCCGAGCCGGGCCGTGACGTCGTCGTCGGAGCCAAATTCCATGACCGGCGCCAAAAGCGGGCGGAAGCGAAATTCAACGGGAGTGTCCGACTCGTGGATGTCGGCGATTCGACTGTCGAGCAAAACGCCGATTCCGCTGGCCGTCAGTTGAAAGGGGATATCCGCTCCGTCGAGGTCGTCATTGCCCACCTGCTGGTGAAATAATCCGCTATGCCACAGTCCATGCATCACGCGGTCGAGGCCGGTGCGCGTGCTGTGGAGAATCACGTCGCGATCGACGGATCCGCCGAGGCTGTCGCCCACTGGTCGATGCAGGGCGCCGGCTACGTCGGGGACCTCCGGATATTTGCTGCCGGGAAATTCGATCCCCAGCACGGCGTGAATTCCGTTCGTGGTGATCAAAATATCCTCCAGAATTAAGGTGATCTCCAGGGTTCGGTCCAGCAATTCGACCTCTTGAACCAGCATATCCGGATCGTAGAGATTGTCCTCGATAAGCCCGGGAACAAAGGAGTTGAAGGCATAGACCACGACGACGGCCACCAGCGGCTCCGCCCAATCGACGTCCTCGCCTGCGAAGTTGACCGTGATATCCTCGAGTTCGATGGAGTCGTCTAAGACCTCCACTTCCAGCTCGTTGTCTTCTTCGACCTCCAGTGCCACGTCGAGGGTCACGGCGATCTCACCGACCGATAATGAGCCGTCGGTGGGCTCATCGCCAAAATCCAACTCCCCGGCGATCAGCAGATCGCTCATCGCCAATTCCAGCTCCAGATAGCCGTCCTGGGGCACGATTTCGACGTTTAAATCGCTCCAGTCGATGGTCGTCAGATCGATCGGTGCTTCTTGAGAATCGAAGCCATCCTCGATAAACCCCTCCAATTGCTCCGGCGTCAGATAGGCCTCGATGACGTCGGCGATGGCGTCCGTGCCCGATGGGGCGGTGATGTCGGCACCGGCCGCCGATTCAATGGGCTCGTTCGGATCTTCTAAGGGGCCGTAGATGGCTGCCCGGTGCTCCGTAGACTCGTTATGGGCCCGGTCGACGGCCTTAAATGAGATCGTATTGAGTCCGGTGCTAAGAGAGACCTCGTCGTCGAAATAGCCCTCGTCGTCGACATCGACGAATTGTCCGTTGACCTCGAAGAATAAAAGCCCCGACACGCCGGCGTCCGTGACCTGACCGGAGACGGCGATGGTATCATCGTCGGCGTCGGCATCGATCACCTGACCTCTTTCCGGGCTATCCACTGTGAATTGGGGGTTTAGAAAGTCGACGACAAAATCAACGGAGTCCTCCGCGTCGCCGGCTACGGCGGTGACTGTGGCGTCGCCCTCTTCGAAGACCAGATCGATTTCCCAGTGCCCGTCGTCGACCTCGGCAATGTCTCCGTTGATCTCCACCTCGTCGGCGTCCTCTGCGGTGCCTTCGATGGTGACCAGTGGATTATTTTCGTAGTCCCCATCTTCCGGAGAGGTGATGGCGATGGCGCCGATTTCTTCGTTGCCGTTATTTGTTGATCCGTTTGGATCATTTTGCTCGTTTTGCTCCGATGAATTGTCCACCGGGGGCTCAATGGAGCTGCTGCAGCCGGAGAAAACCAATAAAAACGCCGCGCCAAATAAAAATAAAGAGCAATGACGACGGGCGCAGGAAGGGAGCCACCGAGTATACATGAAGAGCTCTCGTTCGGAGTATCAGTCGAGAAGAGATGGGATTTTGACTGCCCCTATTGGATAGCGATTTACGCGGTTGGAATCAACAGGATGCTCGACCGAGATCGTCGAAGACGTAGGCGACGGCGAGGAATACCGTGACATCTTGTCATGCCATGTGTGGTCTGATCACAACAGATCCTACATTGTCCCACATTTCCACAGGTTGGCGCAGAATGTAGTTATCAGGCCTAGAAACGGGGCCGAGTTGGGAAGTTGCGGTGGTCTGGTATGCTTCTTGAAGTAAGGCTTGGTCAGTGAAGTGTATCCAGTGATCTGCGAAAACGATCAAAATTTTGGATTTGATTGCGAGGTGAGTGACGATGAGTACTCCGCGAAAAACGAATTGCCGGAATCGACGATGGGTGGGCTTTCTCACCGCAGGTCTTATTGCTGCGGGGGCGATTGCCTGTGGCGACGAGCAACCGGCTGATGAGGGGGCCTTAAGCCCGGCCGTTGAACTCGCTCCGGAGCATCATACGACTCAGGAGTATCGCGACTCGGTCGACGGTCCCCACGCCGATCACCAGACGATGAAGACCATCGTCATCCCCGATGCGGCGACGGCGGAAGATTATTTTGACGACGACGGCGTCGCTCAGTTGGAATATCCCGACCGCTTCCGCCAGGTCGGGCTTCAGCTCGACGCGGCGTCCGTCGACGAGCTTGATTTTCGGGTCCTGCGCGACGATGGCTCCTGGTCTGAGTGGGAGCCCGTCCAGATCTACTGGAGCAAAGGAATCATGCACAACGGGCATATCCTGCTCGACGAAGCGACGACGGCCGTGGAGCTGAGCGGACTTGAGGGGCTCGAATTCGCCCAGATTGAATTTTTCGAAGAGGTCATTGCTCGAGATGAAATCGTCGGTCCCGATCACGATCCGGCACCACCGGAGGAGCTCGACGATGGTGACGATGTGGGCTCAATTCACCAGGCCGTAGCGCCGAGTTCGATGGTCACCTCCCGCAGCGAGTGGGGCGCGACATCGCCCAATAAGGTCTGCGGTAGCGTGGTCGCTCCCTATCGGGCGAGCATTCACCACACGGCGTCTCCGTCCAGCGATGGCGGCAATCCTCACGCTCGGATGCAGGGGATGCAGACCTATCATATGAATACGCTAGGCTGGTGCGATATCGGCTATCACTTCGTGGTCGCCCAATCCGGTGAGATTATGCAGGGCCGCTCGCACTCCGACCGGCCGGCAGCGCATGTGGGCGGTCAGAATTCGGGCAATGTTGGCATCAGCATGATCGGAAATTACACCAGCTCTACCCCGCCGAGCGTCCAGATCGAAAATACCGGCAAAATTCTGGGCTGGGTTCACGATACCCACGGTGTGGCACTCAATCGCGATGCCGTCCGCGGCCACCGTGAGTGGCCCGGTCAGTCCACGAGTTGCCCCGGAAACCAGGGCCTCAACCAGATCGACGATATCATCAGCATCGCTGCCGAGGATAATAAGCCGGAGCCCGAGCCGGCCAACTACGATGTCGACGTCGATATCACCATCGAGGGACTGGACAGCTTTTATGAGCAGGGCACAAGCGAATTGGTCCCCGATGCCTTTGCCGGCGAGACCTTTACGGCCTATCTCGACATCACCAATCACTCCGATGAGCCCATTCGCGATGTGGCAGTGGGATACGGGTTTGGAGCGGGAGTACAAGCCACGAGCTACCAGATCGAGACCGACCACCCCGAATACGACCAGAGTAGCTGGCAGCTAAACGACGCCAACGACCATCCCGATAATCCCTCGCCGGGCTCAATGGGCAGCGATGGAACCCTGGAGTTATACGCCTTCTCGCCAAACGAGACGAAGCGAATCGCCGTCGAGCTCGAGGCGACCTCCTATAATATCGGCTTCGGTGACCGACCCGGCGTTCGCCTCTGGATGCGCAATATTAAAGATGTCTACGGTGGCGGCACTTCCAGCTACGGATCGGAGCCCGATACCAATCATATCGGCGATCTGCTGCGCGAATATCAGCGAATTGACGTCCTCAGTCGCTCCGAATGGCAATTTCAGGCCGGTCACTCCGACGATCTCGAGGGCTGGGAAGGCGAGCAACACGTCGATCAACTGGCGCTCAATACCAATGACGACGCCCTGGCCTTAAAAGCCGCCGACACCGGCGCCTCCGTGGTCTCTCCGGATTGGACCTGGATCGACGCCGACACATACGACGAACTCGTTTTGACGGCCCGCTCCCACGATGGTCTCCACGACAAGGTGCTGTACTGGCGTGGTGACGGTGAAGAATTCTCCGAGGAGCGCTCAGTTAGCTTTGAGGCGCCGGGCGATACGGAATATCACACCCTGGTGGTTCCCGTCGGCGACCATCCCGATTGGAGCGGCGATATCGCCCAGCTTCGCCTGGTACACCCCGACGATCTGGTGCCCGGTGAGGCAGAAAGCGCCTGGTACGACGTCGACCATATCTACTTTCAAGACCAGGCCGCCGGTGTGACCAGCTCGGATCACCTCGATCTCGCCACGCAGACACCGGTGAGCATCGACTTTGATGCCGGTCAAGAGCCGGGCGCTCCCGACTCCTCAGTGGATAATAACGGCGATAGCGACAGCGATAGCCAGCCCGCCGCAGATCCCTGGGTCGACGCGGCACCGTTTAGCGACGATCCCGACGATGTCGAAGTTCACGGCAGCGGCGGATGTTCGGCCGCCGGCACCGACCAGGCGCCCGGAATGGGCGTTGTCTTCGCGCTGCTATTGCTCGGCTTTGTGGCCCTGCGGCGCAATGATGGTGAGGGGCAACAACTAGCCTCCTGATCGAAAAACGGGGGCTTCGCGCCCCTTCAAAAAAATCGGGCCCCGTCATCGGGGCCCGATTGCATTTCTTGTATGAGCTGTCCCCGTAGAAAGAGGTCTATCCCGCGGCGTAACCGTCGTCGTGGGCCAGGTTCTCAAAGCGAGTGTGGGGGCCGAAAAAGCGCAGCGTGATCTTGCCGGTAGAGCCGTTTCGATGCTTGCCGATGATGATCTCGGCAAGTCCTTTATGCTCGGTATCCGGATTGTAGATCTCGTCGCGATAAATAAACGAGATCAAATCGGCATCCTGTTCAATGGCCCCGGATTCGCGAAGATCGCTCATCATGGGGCGTTTGTCGGCCCGTTGCTCTACTCCCCGGTTGAGCTGGGCCAGGGCGACCACCGGGATGTCGAGCTCTTTGGCGACCCCTTTTAGACCCCGGGAGATCTCACTGATCTCCTGTTCACGAGAGCCGGAACGGCTGCGCTGCGAACCGGTCATCAATTGCAGATAATCGATGAAAAGAATCTGGATATCGTGCTCTGCTTTTAGTCGCCGGCATTTGGCGCGAAATTCCATAATCGACAGCCCCGGGGTGTCGTCGAGGTAAATCGGGGCCTCACTCAGGGTGCCGGCGGCCTTGATAAGTCGCGCCCACTCCTGTTCGGTCATGCTGCCGCGGCGAAGATTGGATTGATTGATCCGAGCTTCGCTGCACAGCATCCGGATCGCCAGTTGTTCATTCGACATCTCGAGGCTGAAAAAAGCGCATGGTAATTTGCGCGAGATAGCGGCGTGGGCGGCCATATTGAGGGTAAAGCTGGTCTTGCCCATCGCCGGGCGGGCGGCGACGATAATGAGATCGGAGCGCTGCCAGCCGGCGGTCACCTCGTCGAGGTCGATAAAGCCGCTGGGCACGCCGGTGATCTGCTCGTTTTTCTGGTACAGAGACTCGATCTGGGTAAAGGCGCTTTTGACGACGTCGCGCATGACGACGTAATCGCGCTTTTGTCCCAGCTGAGTGATGGCAAATAGTTGCTGCTCCGCCTCGTCCATAAACGATTCGAAATCGTTGACGTCGCCGTAGCACTCGTTGACCAGGTCGCCGGCGGTGGCGATAAACCGGCGCAGCGAGGCTTTTCGGCGCACAATCGAGGCGTAGTGGTTGACGTTGGCTGCCGAGGGCACAGCGCCAGATAGACGGGTCAGATAAGAGGGGCCGCCGGCGGCCTCCAGTCGGTCTTCGGCGTCCAGATAATCGGCGGTGGTGAGCACGTCGATAGGTTCGCCGCGCTGGTGCAGATCGACCATGGCGCGAAAGACGTGGCGGTGACCCTCGCGATAAAAGTCTTCCGGCTTTAGACGGCCCGACAGCTCGTCGAGTACGGCGTTGTCCAATAAGACGGCGCCGAGCACGCTGCGTTCGGCGTCTTCGTTGTTGGGGGGGATTCGAAGAGAAGCTGGTTCGCTCATATTAATCCGCGACCATATTAATCTGCGACGACATATCCGTCTCGGATCAGTTTGACCAATTCCTCCATGGTCTTGACGTCATCGGAGGTAGTCTTGTTGAGGAGATCGGAGACGGTGTCGAAATTGAGGACGTGCTGAAAGGTCTCGAGTTGTTCGGGAGACAATTCAGTTAGGGGCGGCTCAAGTGGTTTCGGGATCGAGACCTGAGCCTGCATATCGGGGACGTTGGGTCCCAGATTTTTCATTTCGTCGAGGATCCGCATCCCCTCCATCATCAGCGATTCCACCGATTCGTCGATCTCGGCATCAAAGCTCTCGTCCGTGGGCGGCTCCAGTGAAAAGGTGCCTTCTTCCCAGGCGATAAGGCGGTAAAACGCTTTGTAGGGATCGAGTTCGTGATCGTCGTTGATGGTCGAGAAATACACGCGACCGTCGCGCAGATAGACCTTGCCGACGTCGTCGTTCATGATCACCAACACGCCCGACTTGCGACTCGTCGAAAAAAGCTGGAGCAGATCGGGGAGGGGGACTTCTTCGATGAGTCCGGAGATCGACCCGGTCAGGGTGCCGGCGGTCTGATTGACGGCCGGCGCGGCCATGGTGTGATTGACCGTGGCGTTGCGATTCGGCGGCTGGGTCGGGCCCGGGGTATTAGTCGACGGCGGCGATTGGCCGTCCGGGGTCTGAGGGCCGGCCTGAGCGCCGGCGGTGGCCATGCTGGGGCCTGTGTCTTCGACGCTGCTGTCGCGGTGAACGAGCTTGATGATATTGGTGCCAATTAAAATCCGGTCACCCTGCTTGATCCGCTCGCGCTCCTCGATCTTTTCGCCGTTGACGAACGTGCCGTTGGTGCTGCCGAAGTCTTCGATGAATAATTCGCCGCCATAACTGGTGATTCGGGCGTGACGTCGAGAGACCATATCCTCGACGAGGACCATGTCCAACTCCCCTCCGCGACCGATTTCAATCTCGGAGTCGAGTTCCAGGGGAAACTCGCCTCCTTGATACTTACCGGAGACGAATTTCAGGACGTAACCGCCTGTCTGCGAACGATTCAATGTGTTTTCTCCTCAACCGCGGGGGACGCGAAGGCGAGAATGCCTCCCACCGGGGACGGTCGAAATGCGGACCAAATGGGCTGACTTACGTTATTCAACCGGCCCCCGTTTCGTCAAGATGACGCGTCGACGATGACGGCGTCTTAAGCCTTCGCCGCGCGACCTTATCAGACCGTCCCAACAAAGTGCAATCAAAGGGAAGGTCGATGGTGGACGAGAGTTCGGCCGTTGGATAACGAGCGCGGTCAATTGGGGGACGATCGCTCCACATGCCACCCTACGATACGAATCGAGGTTGGCCAAGAAAAAAACTGAATTCTCAACGGTCAGGCGTTATTCAGGCCCTGATCATCATCGCTGATGGTCGCTGGTGTCTTTTTTGCAAGGAACTACTGCTAGCAGAGGGAATGGAGTGGAAATGACCCGAATTACTGGACAAGAGGCAAAAACGGAGCACAATCGATTACGGTCTTATGAGGCGTTGCAACGGTTGACGTCTATTGATTGATATGTCATACGACCGCACTTCTGAGTGTGTTGTGTAAACGCAGCCACCGATGCTGGCTGAAGATTGAATTTTTGGTAGATGCCGGCGAGCGCTCGAGGGAAGTATGTCCAATGCAAATCTTGATTTGTGTGTGGTCGACGTATCCCAGGGGGAAGGAAACGAGGCAATGAACCGGAAATTGCACCCGGTAAATACAGGCCAGATGCCGATCGCTGTGGCGCCGACCATTCAAGCCCTGACGCCCTATGAGGCGGTCAGCAGCCAGGCGGCCATCGAGGCCCAGCCGGACCACCATACGAGCTTTAAGCTCGACTGGAACGAGTGCACCGTCGCTCCCAGTCCACGCGTCAATGAAGCGATCACCGAATATTTAAGCCAGGGGCGGGGACTGAATTGGTATCCCAAGCTGGGGAGCTCCGATCTGGTGGAGGCGCTGGTGGAGTACACCGGCGTGCGCGACGATCACCTGCTGGTGACCAATGGAAGCGACGACGCGCTGCGCCTGATCTGTTCGACCTATCTCGATCGCGGCGACGAGGTGGTCATTCCCGTGCCGACCTACAATCATTTTATGGTCTTTGTGCAGGGCCGCGGCGCGCAGATGGTGACCGTTCGCGGAGAGACTCCCTTTGAGCCCGGCGTAGAGGCCATCGATGAGGCCGTCGGTGACGACACTCGCCTGCTCTATCTGGTCAGTCCCAATAATCCCACCGGCGTTATCTTTGATCCGGAAGCGGTGGCCAGGTTATGTCGAAACCACCCCGAGACTCTGGTGGTGCTGGACGAGGCATATTACGAGTTTTCCAAGGTCACGGGCATCGAATTGGTGCAGGAATGCCCGAATCTATTGGTGACGCGGACGTTTTCAAAGGCATTCGGGCTGGCGGGACTGCGCGTCGGATATCTGGCGGCGTCGCCCCAGCTCATCGACGGCTTGCGACGGATCTACAATCCGAAAAGCGTCAATACCCTCGGTCAGGTCGGAGCCGTGGCCGCCCTCGACGATCTGGAGTATCTGGAGTCATTTCTCGACGAGGTTGAGGCATCGAAACAGATCCTGCGAAAATTCTTTAAAAAGCGCGGCGTCGACGCCCATATCACGCCGGCCAATTTCGTGGTGGTCCGCATGCCTGACGTGCAGACGACCTTAAAGAAGCTGGAGGAGCGCGATGTTTATGTCCGCGACCGATCCAGCTATCCCGGGTTGGAGGGATGTCTGCGGATGACCGTCGGCACCACCGAGCAGACCCGGCGGCTCATCGACCGTATCGGCGACCTATTTTAACCCGAATTATTCATGACCCGTCGACTGCGGTTCATCAGCTCCAAAATCCCTTCATTTTACTCCTCGACGATGCGCTGCATCGCCTGTGGGGCTCAATTTTGGGCTTTTGAAGCTGATTTTACCTCGTAACGACGCGTCATGAATAATCCGGGTTAAGAGTTTAATAGCACCTGGCAGGCTGCCCATTCGCCGGTCGCCTGCGAAAGGGGCTCAAGGTGGGCCAGCCTCAATTTCATCATTTCACTGCTCGCCGATCAGATGTAAATCGAGCCGATCGGCATCGACACTGACCTCAGGGGGTTTGATGATGGACACCAGCATCCGCTGCGGCTTTAGCCAGGTGTCGATGACCTGTTGGACGTCGTCGAGGGTGACGGCGTCGATGTGGTCTCCGTATTGCAATGAGCGCTGGTACCCCAGCCCGTAGAGTTCGTCGAGGCCAAAGGACATGGCGCGCGAGGAGTTGCGCTGCAGGCCGATGTCGTGGTTTCCGATCAGATAGCGGCGCGCCCGGTCGAGGTCGTCGTCGGTGAGAACGCCGTCGCGCAATTTGTCGAGTTCTCGGCGAATGCCGTCGACGGCCCGGGATATCTTTTCGGGGCTCGTGGCGATGCGAATCGTAAACGACGAGGCGTCAAGCCCGAGAATGCGGCGGGCGAAAACACTGTAGGCCAGGCTCTGGCGGTCGCGTAGCTCGTAGAACAGCCGGCCGCCCTGACCAGATAAGACGGCAAAGAGGGCGTCCACGGCGTAGACCTCTTCGCTGGAGAGGACGGGGGCGGGAAAGCCGACGATGACGTGAGCCTGTTCTTTTTCCAGATCGCCGACGACCAGCGAGGGGCGCTCGGGACCGGTGAATGTGGGGATCTTCGGTTCTGGCGATGACGCAACATCGGTGGGCGCAAAATACTGCTCTACCTGACGGGCAACCTGGTCGATGGTGATATCACCGACCACGGAGAGCACCATCTTCGACGGGGCCTGGTGTCGCGCCAGGTGCTTGCGGGCTAATTCCGGGCTTAAATTCTGCAGCGTCTCCCGATTGCCGAGCACGGGCAGCGAGTAGGGATGAGGGGCAAAAAACGAGCGGCAGAATTGGTCGAAGTTGACGGAGCCCAATTTCTCTCGGCGACCCTCGATTTTTTCATTCTGAAGTCGGCGCTCTCGCGAAAATTCCTCGTCGGGCACTGTGGCGCCGAGCATGCAGTCGGCGAATATCTCAAAGCAGGGGTCAAAAAAACGGGTCAGTCCGGTCAGGCCGAGCCCAAAGGAGTTGCGGCCGGCCACCCCGCTTAAAGAGGCCGCCATGGACTCGATATTGCCGGCGATCTCCAATGCGCTACGCGACGACGTGCCGCGGTTGAGTAGATTCGACAATAGCTGGTGAAGTCCGGCGGTATCCGGCCCCTCGTGGCGCAGGCCGCCCAGCGTCAGAGCGCGAATCGAAAAGGTCTCCACACTCTTGTCTTGCTGAACGAGCAATGTCGGTCCACCGTCTAACTCGACGCGGGCCACGCCGGCATCGTCGGTGGGGACTGTGGAATGAACTGCGTCGGCTCGGCTGGATTCAAAGGCCCGGCGGCAGGCATCGAGCAGTTGGTCGTCGTCGACGGCAGGCTCTGGTTGTGGTTTTAAGAGAGCTGCCGAGGCGTTTTTTGCCGTCAGATAGCGGGCGGCGACGCGGCGAATATCGGCGGCGTCCACGGTGCGAAGGCGCCGATAATACTCCTCTTCGAAGTCGATATCGCCGGCGACCATTAAGTAGTGGCCGTATTTCATGGCCAGCCCCTCAATGGTCTGCTTTCCGTAAACCTCCTGGCTTTCGACCAGGGTCTTGGCGCGCTCGATATCGGCGCGCCCGGCCTCTATGTGGCGAAAGCGAAAGGTTTCCTCGAGCAGTCGCTCTAATACGGCCTGTGGATCGGTCTGTGGGCGCTGGTCATCTCGCTGAAAATCAGCACCGACGACGAAGAGTCCGGCATCGCGTGGGGTGTAGGCGCTGGCGAAGACATTATGCACCAATTGTTCTTCGCGCTGGAGGACTCGGTCGAGGTGCGATGCGTCACCGTAGCCCAAAATCACACTGAGCAGATCGAGGGCCGGTATATCTTCGTGGCGTACGTCGGGGATGTGAAAGCCGACACGCAGCCGGTTTTGCCGAACTTCGCCATCTTTGACCGCCGCCCGCGTGTCGGTCTGCGGTGGCTCTTCGGCGCGCACCGGCGAGGTGTAGTCGGGGCCTGAGAGGGAGCCAAAATAGGATTCGATGCGCTCTTTGGCGTCGTCGACCTCGAAGTCGCCGACGACGATCAGCGCCAGGTTGTCCGGGGTGTAGTGATGCTCATAAAAGTCGACGACATTCTGTCGCTCAAAGGATGCCACGGATTCGCTGGTTCCGATGATCGGCAGCCGATACGGATGGGTGGAAAATGCCATCTCGAATAGTAACCGCGAGACCACCCGCCCCGGGTTGTCGTCGCCGCGTTTGATCTCTTCTTGAATGACTTCTAATTCGCGCTCCAGCTCCTCTTCGTCAAATGAGGAGTGGCCGATTGCGTCCGATAAGATATCGAGTCCGGCGTCGAAAAACCGGCTGCTGAGCACGACGTAATAGCAGGTCTGATCGAAGGAGGGAAATGCGTTGATATGACCGCCGGCGGTCTCGATATCGCGGGCGATCTCACCGACACCGCGGCTTTCGGTGCCCTTAAAAAGCATGTGCTCATGGACGTGGGCCAGGCCCGCCTCATCGGGGCGCTCGTCGGCGCTTCCCACGCCGACCCACACATTGCAGGCCACCACCGGGGCGGTGGGCATTGGCTGGAGGATGACGTCGATGCCGTTTTTTAATTGGTATTCAATTCGTTTCACCGTGGTCTTCTCCGAGCGAAGTGTTGGGAGGGAGAGCAGATTCAAGCCGGGCAAGTTCTAACCACCACCGGAGCAGTTGGCAATCATCGCCGCCGTCGGATAACTTGCAGCCAGTCATTGGAAGTCGAAATCAGGCATTATTATTCGAGCCAAATAGGAGAGGCCATGAAATTGGACGGAAAAGTCGCGTTCATCACCGGATCGAGTCGAGGAATCGGAAAAGAGATCGCCCTGACCCTGGCGCGAGAAGGCGCGCGGGTTGTGGTGACTGGAAAAACTGCTGAGCCCCATCCGGATCTTCCGGGCACGATCCATACGACGGTCGACGAGATCGAGGCCGACGGCGGTGAGGCCCTGGCAATCCAGCTCGACGTGCGGTTCGACGAGCAGATCGAGGATGCCTTTGCTCAGTCCGTCGATCATTTTGGCAGTCTCGATATTTTGATCAACAACGCCGGGGCGATTCAGCTACAGGGGGTCGAAAAGATGCCGCCAAAGCGCTTCGATCTGATGATGGGAGTCAATGCCCGGGCAGCCTATGCCTGCTCCCATTATGCGCTTCCCTATATGCTCGAGCAGCGCTGGGGTCATATCCTGATGGCTTCGCCGCCATTTAAATTGGATAAAGCGCCCGGAAAGACCGGCTATGCTCTGTCGAAGCTGGGGATGACCTTTATCGCTCAGTCTCTCGCCGAGGAGGTGCGCGACAAAAATATCGGCGTCAACGCCTTCTGGCCGGTGACAGCCATCGAAAGCCAGGCCACCCGTCATTTTAAGATGGGCACTGAGGAGACCTGGAGAAAGCCCCAGATTTTATGTGACACCGTGATGGCCATCGTCACCCGCGAGCCGTCGAGTTGTACGGGCAACGCCTTTTATGACGAGGACGTGCTGCGCGAAGAGGGGATCACCGATTTTTCGAAATACGCCGTCGTGGAGGGCACTGAGCCGCCTCCGTTTTCAGCGGCTTTATTCGACCCGGATTATCAGTGAGCACGAGTCTGGTTGTCGCCGACGGTATGGAATTCGACGCGCCGGTTTTGGGCCCGGCCATCCTCGGTGTCGTTGTTCGACGACCTCCATCCCTTGACGCCCTGTGCGGTAGCGGAGAAGGTGAGGCGGATTTCGGGGCAGTTTGGGATTCGAATCGACGGAGTCGAACGAGGTGACTCTTCGACCGATCTGGTCGTGTGGCATAAGGTGAGAAGTTAATGAAAGGTCGTCTTCCAATTCGGGGAAGGACGCGGCGTCGAAAGTGGATCGACGAGTGGTATGTACGCGGCGGAATCGCCGGTTTTTTCGTCCTTCTCGTGGTGCTGGGCGTGATGTGCACAGGGGAAGAGGATGTCGAGGAGCCCGAGGAGGCGCCTCATGGCGAGATCATTGCTGCTGCGCTGGACGAAGTCGGTGCCTCCCTTGTCGAGGCCCGACGTCACCACGACGAGGGCGAGGCCCAGGCCACCGTCGAAAACCGCCGAGAGCAGGAGGCCCTGCGCGCAGAGTGGAGCGAGGGTCAATCGGTGCTTCTCGCCGGAGAACTCCAGCCCGACCAATCGCTCTATCTGGCCCTGCTGGGTCGCAATGTGCCGGATCCCGAGATCTTTCGAATAGTGACGGCCACCGAAGAGGAGTTCGACTTTCGCCGAAGCCGTCCCGGTGATCGGTGGCGTGCCGAGGTCGACGAAGAGGGTCGTGTCCTGGAGCTTCGCTACGAAACCTCGCCGGAAGATATCTGGGTGACTCGCCGCAACGAGGAGGGACAGTACGTCGCCGAGAAAAAGGATATCGACGTCGAAGTGCGGACGGAGACGGTCGCCGGAACCGTGGAGGGCAGCTTCTGGCTGTCTATGACCCGCGGAGGTCACAGCGATATCCTGGCCCACCGGTTTATGAGGGTTTTTGAGTACACCATCGATTTCAACACCGAGACCCGCGAGGGGGATCATTTCGCCGTGACCTTCGAGGAGATTTATCTCGACGGTGAATTACTGCGCTACGGGCGAGTGCTGGCGGCGATGTATATCGGTCAATACGGGGCGCGGCAGGCCTATTATCACGAGTCGGAAGATGAGAGCGGCTATTTCGACGAGGACGGCGACAGCATGCAGCGTCAATTTCTTCGCTCGCCGCTGGAGGTCACCCGCGTGACCAGCACCTTCGGGCGGCGTCAGCACCCGATAAGCGGCGATGAGCGAATGCATCGGGGAGTCGATTACGGCGCGCCCACGGGAACTCGCGTGCAGGCCGTCGCCGACGGTCGAGTCCATTTTGCGGGGTGGCGCGGCGGGTATGGAAACCTCTTGATTTTGCGCCACAGCGGTGGTTATGAAACCCGCTATGCGCACCTGTCGAGGTTTGATGTCTCGGCAGGTCAGCGCGTCTCACAGGGACAATTGGTGGCCCGCTCCGGAAATACCGGCGCCTCCACAGCGCCTCATCTGCACTACGAGATGCTGCGCAACGGCCAGCATATCGATCCCCTGACCGTTCAGGCCACCAGCGGCGATCCGCTGACCGGCACCGAGCTTGCGACATTTAAGACCGAGCAGGTAGAGCCGATGTCCGAGATACTGATCGACGCATTTCGCGAAACCGCGCCGGACGCCGTCGTCGCCTGGCGAGAAGAGACCGAGTCCATCGCCAGCGAAGACTAACCCCCTTTCGACGAAGAGAATTGGGCCATGGCATTATCGAATTCCACGGATTCCGACGACAGTCGTATCGTCAAGCTGCTGCATCGAATCGCCGCCATCGGCAATAAATTGCCCGATCCGGTGACCCTATTTTTTATGATCGCCATCGGCGTGGTGCTCGCCTCGGTGCTTTTGGCCGGCGCCGAAGCGGAGATGATGGTGGAGGTCGCAGAGGGCGAGTTTGAGCAGACGACGATCACCGTCAAGAGCTTATTGACTGCCGAGGGCATCCAGTGGATGTACCTGGGCGCAATCGACAATTTCGTCAATTTCGCTCCGCTGGGCCCGGTGTTGATGGTGATGCTCGGCATCGGCATTGCCGAGCGCACCGGTCTAATTACGATTGGCCTGCGGATGATGGTCATGTCCGTACCCCGCAGCCTGATTACGGCGACGTTGATCTTCGCCTGTGTGATGAGCTCTATGGCAGCCGATGCCGGGTATGTGGTGATGGTTCCGTTGGGGGCGATGCTATTTGCTGGTTTGGGAAGACATCCGCTTGCCGGGCTGGCGGCGGCCTTTGCCGGGGTCTCCGGCGGCTTTAGCGCCAACCTATTGCTGACTGGCCTGGATCCGATGCTTGCCGAGCTGACCCACGAGGCGGCCCAGGCTGCCGATCCGGGTTATACGGTGATGGTGACGGCGAATTATTATTTCCTCGTCGTCTCCACCGTTCTGGTCACCGTCGTGGGCACCCTGGTGACGACGCGAATCGTGGAGCCAATGCTCGGCGAATGGGATCCTTCGGAGGCCTCAGAGCCTATCGAAGAGCCGGAGATGCCCTCGAAGGGGGAGCAGAAAAATTTCTATATCGCCATGGGCGTCGCCGCTTTGATCACGGCGGGGATTGCCTTTTTGGGGATCTGGGATGCCTCGCCGCTTCGCGATTTGACCGGTGAGCCGGAGACCACGCTGGAGTCTTTACAGCCCTATTTTCGGCGTCTCGACGTCCTGATTACATTTTTGTTCTTTTTGCCCGGCGTCGTCTACGGGGTCCTCAATGGGACCATCAAAAACGACAAGGATATTGCCGAGATGGCCACGGCGACGATGGCCACCATGGGGGCCTATGTAGTGCTGGCATTTCCGGCCGGCCAGTTCATCGCCTATTTCTCGGAGACCAACCTCGATATCTATATCGCCGACCGCGGCGTCTGGGTGCTGGAGACGGTGGGCCTGTCGGGAATCCCCCTTCTGATAGGCTTTTTGATCGTCAGCGCCGTTATCAATTTATTTATCGGCAGTGCCAGCGCCAAGTGGGCGGTCATGGGCCCGGTCTTCGTGCCCATGCTGATGCTCATGGGACTCAGCCCCGAGGTGGTGCAGGCCGCCTATCGTGTCGGCGACTCGGTGACCAATATCATCACTCCCCTGATGCCCTATTTGCCGATTATCATCGTCTTCGCCAAGCGCTACGTAAAAGACGTCGAGATCGGCACCATTTTGACGGTCATGTTGCCCTATTCGGTGGCCTTTGGCATCGCCTGGACGATTTTGCTCGTGGTCTGGGTCTTGTTGGGAATCCCGGTCGGGCCGGGCGCGGAGGCGTTCGTGCAGGTCGGCGGGTGACTTCTTCAGGGGCGGTGGGGGATTTTCGAAAAAACCCCACAGGCTCGCTTCGCTCGCCAGCTCCCCTGGGAGGGGAGCGGACTCGTCATGTGGCCTCGAGGTTCGATGGCCCCCTCCCCTCGCGAGGGGAGGTGCCGCGCAGCGGCGGTGGGGTAGGTCCATTAAACCACCCAGACCTCGAAACTGGGAAAATATCGCCCCTTCTTCTACGATGAGGCTCGCCACCATCTCCGAGCCAACGGGCAGCCTCATGACCTACGCAAAGCTCCTCATCGCGTCTTCATTTTTTCTGGTCGTCACCCTTGGCTGCGGCAGCGACGAGGTCGATGATATCAGCGAATTATGTCCCGGTTCCGAGTGCGTCGAGTGCAGCGATGACGCCGACTGCGAGGTGCCGACACAATGCCACGAAGAGGGCGTCTGCGTCGTCGTCTCCTGCGACGATCACCAGGACTGCGGCGATGGCAGCTATTGCGACAGCGACGATGAGATCTGTGCTGCTGCGGTCTGTGAGCCTGGAACGTCGCGCTGTGAAGGGGAGTCGGTGGCTTATTGCACCGACGTTGGAAGCGGATTTGAAGAGCCTCAGGCCTGCGACTATGGAGCGTGTGAGGACGGCCAGTGCCGGTGCACTGAAGCCGGTGATTGCGCTCAGGGCGAGGAATGCGACGGCGGCGAATGCGTCTGTCCCAGCGAGATTAGCTGCGGTGATGACGGGATCTGTTGCGCTGAGGACGAGGTCTGCGCGGATACCGAGATCTGCGACGGCGACGATTGCCAGACGATCTTTCAATGTCGACCGGCCTGCGCTGGATCATTTTGTGGTTTCGACAGCGAGTTGTGCTGTGAGGGCGATACCCCGGAATGTGGCCCCACCGGAGAATGTGCGCCGGATTGCGAGGGCCAGGGCGAATTATGCGGCGAGGATTTCAATCAGTGCTGTGAGGCCGGCGACGTCTGCGTCTTCGGTACCTGCCGGACTCCCGGCGAGCCCTGCGAGGTATTTAGCGACTGTGATTTCGGCGAGTATTGCGACGAAGGTCTCGGTAAATGCATGGTCGACGACTTTCCCGACGATCTGGTCTGCGAAGACGATATCGACTTCGATCCATTCGACATCGAGCAATTGTGGCATTGGGACGGAGTCGAGGTCGGCAACAACACCTACCAGAACGTTCAGAGCATTCCCGTGACCGCCGAAATAATTCAAAACGGAACCCCCGAGATCGTGATCACGCCATATCATGGCAGTGATCAGCATAACGGCATCCTCGCCGTGGTCAGCGGCGTCACCGGGGAGACGGTCTACCACAATGCAGAGCGCACCTTCTCCGGCCAGGGTCATAGCGCCGTCGCCGACGTGACCGGCGATGGACTTCCCGAGATTGTCAGCATCCTCGGCGAAGGCGACGAGGGCGTGGCCATGGTGGAAAATCCCATGAATTGCATGAATCCCGAGCAGGATGACGACGATTGTATCCGCTGGGAGGTGCGCAGCGGGACCGTGGACCGGTATTCACAGGGAATGGGGCCACTTATCGCCGATATAAACCAGGACGGAAATGCCGAGGTCGTGGTGGGCACGATCGTCATCGACGCCGACAGCGGAGAGGTTGTCGCCGACGGCACCAGCAGTAGTCGGGGCCACAACGGACTCGGAAATTGGGGGGCGTCGGCCGTGGCCGATCTCGACGGCGACGGCTCGCTGGAGTTGTTGACCGGTGACTGCGCCTGGAAGGTCGACTTCGAGGAGGGTGAACTCGTCGAGCATTGGTGCAACGACGAATTCAGCAACGGAATCCCCGCTGTCGCCGATATCGTGCACAGCGGCGAGCGGGCCGGAAAGCCCGAGGTGGCCGTCGTCCGCAGTGGAGTTTTGCGGATACTCGATGGAGACACGGGCGAGACCCTTTATGCCATCGACGTGCCCGGTGGCGGCGACGGCGGTCCACCGAATATCGCCGATTTTGACGGCGACGGCACCGTGGAGATCGGTCTGCCCGGCGCCCAATGTTATTCGGTCTTTGATATCGCCTGTGTTGACGACTCCGATGAACCCGGCGAATGCGATCAGCCAGACTTTCCGGATTGTACCTCCGGCGAAGATTGCATCGTCGATCCCTGCGACGACTCGGCATTGAGCGACGGCAGCGGCGACGGGGTGTTGTGGAGCATTGATGTCCACGACGGCTCGATGACGACGGGATCGTCGGTCTTCGATTTTCAGGGCAATGAGCGAAACGAGGTCGTCTACAACGACGAGTGTCGCCTGCTCGTCCTCGATGGCCAGAGCGGTCAGCCACTGATCTCCCGGATCAATACCACCCGCACGGCCACCGAATACCCCCTGGTGGTCGACGTCAACGGCGACGGGCGCTCTAATATCGCCGTCATCGCCAACAACGATCAATACGACAGAGATTGCGAGGATTTTCTGACTCCGGGCCATGAGAACAGCCGTCCGGACTGGTTTCCCGAGTGTTATCCCGACGACCTCGACGAGCGTCCTGAGGCCTGCGATGAGGGCACCAGTGGAGTATTTGCCTTTCAGGATCTCAACGACGCCTGGGTGAGCACCCGGGCGATCTGGAATCAGCACGCCTACCACATCACCAATATCGAAGATGACGCCACCCTGCCCGACGCCTGGGAGCCACCCTGGGAGCAATTCAATACCTTCCGGGCCAACCGCCAGGGAGAAGTCCCGCTGAACGCACCGGACGTGGCGGTGACATCGGTCCAGGTCAACGCCCTTCAATGCCCGCCGGATATCGATTTTCGCGTCACCGTCCAGAACCTCGGTATCAGCGCTATTCCCGCCGGATTGCCGGTCAGCTTTTATCTCTTCGAGCCCGGCAGTGACGGCGTCCTGGTGACCACGGAGACGATTGATGAGCCCATCTCGCCGGGGGGAATGGCCACCGTCGATTACTCCCACGAGATCGATATGACACTGCTCAATACGCCCTTTGATTTTCAGATCGTCGCCAATGACGACGGCGACGATGGCGAGCCGGTTCGCGATTGCAATCCCGACAACGCGATGGCCATGGTCGAAGATCTGATGTGTTTTATCGAGATTTAATGGCGCCTTTCGTGCCATGCGAGGGCGGTGGGGCAGTTTCGGGAAAACCCCACAGGCTCGCGTTGCTCGCCAGCTCCCCTGGGAGGGGAGCGGACTCTTCTTGTGGCTCCTCTGGTTCGATGGCCCGCCTCCCCTCCCAGGGGAGGTGCCCGAGCGGGAGCGAGGGCGGTGGGGTAGTTGCATTAAACCACCTAACCCGGGCTAAGCCCCGAAACTGGGAAAAATTCGCCACATTTCGTACGATGACGCTCGCCGAACCTCTCGACCCGCCGGAGAGACGCATGGTCCGCATAAAATACCTCTTTATCCCCGTATTTTTACTCTTCATCGCCCTCGCCTGCGGAAGCGACGACGAGGTCGATGAGATAAGCGAACTCTGTCCCGACGATGAATGCGTCGACTGCCAGGGTCACGATGACTGTCAGATCGGCACTTATTGCCACGACGGCGAAGCGGTCTGCATCGAGGTCCCCTGTGCCGGCGAGGGGGAGTGCGACGATCAGCAGATTCGCTGCGATCTCGAGTTGGGGCGATGTGTCCCCGACGTCTGCGAGCCCGGCCAAACGGAGTGCGACGGAGATCAGATCCTTCAATGCAATAACCAGGGCTCCGGTTATCTGGAGCCCGTCAATTGTCAGGTTGGCGAATGTATCGACGGAAGCTGCAGTTGTGACGACGAGGCAGATTGTCCGGGCGACCAGGTCTGCAGCGACAGAGGCTGTGAATGTCCGGCCGATGGTGACCCCTGTGGGGAGAATTGCTGTGGTGCCGAGGAATTCTGCGCGGAAACCGAGGTCTGCGACGGCGATGATTGCTCCACGGTTCGTCACTGTCAGCCAGTTTGCCAGGGCACATTTTGCGGCTTTGACGGCGAGTTATGCTGTGAGGGAGATACTCCCGATTGTGGGCCGGCTGGCGAGTGTGCCCCCAGTTGTGAGGGCGAGGGCGAGCTATGCGGCGAGGCGTTTGACGAATGCTGCCCCGCCGGCGATGTCTGCGTCTTTGGCTCCTGTCGCACGCCCGGTGATGAGTGCGAGGTATTCAGCGATTGTGACTTCGATGAGTATTGCGACCAGGGTCTTGGAAAGTGCATGTCCGACGATTTTCCGGAGGGATTGGTCTGCGAAGAGGAAATTGACTTCGATCCCTTTGACGTCGACGAATTGTGGCATTGGGACGGCGTGGAAATCGACGGCCAGGCGTTCCACCACGTCGCCAACACTCCGGTGGTGGCTGATATGACCGGCGATGGTACCCCGGAGATTGCATTTACAGCCTATCCTCAGGGCGGATTACAGAACGGGGCGTTGGTCGTCGCCGACGGCAGCGACGGCTCCACAGTCTACGTCAATCATCACCATTCGCTGCGAGCCCGCGAACACCCGGCCATCGCCGATATCGACGGCGATGGCCATCCGGAGATAGTCGTCAACACCGGCGATGGCATCGGGTTGGTCGACGATATCGAAAATTGCGGCGATCCCGACGAAGATGACGACGGCTGCTATCTGTGGACGGCCGACGTCGCCGGCAGCACATTAAACCAGGCGCCAGTGATCGCCGACGTCACCGGCGACGGCCACCCAGAGGTCGTGTATCTTCACTCCGTTTTCGACGGCACTACCGGCGATGTCATCGCCAGCGCCCCTTCCGGGCAGGCGTCGATGCCCATCGTCGCCGATCTGACCGGCGACGGCGTCATGGAGATCTTAACGGCCGGCTGCGCCTATCACGTCGAAGAGGGCGAATCCGATCTCCAGCCGCTGTGGTGCAACGACGCCTTGCCCGGCGCCAATACCCTGGACGCCGACGCCCGAAATTATGTCGGTGTCGGCGATATCGTCGGCGGCGACCGCCAGGGAAGCCCGGAGGTCATATGGGTCGGGCTGGGCGATGTCTTTGTGCTCGACGAAAGCGACGGCGAAATTTTGCATCAATTCGAATTACCCGGCGCCGTCCGCGGCGGTCCGCCCGTGGTGGCTGATTTCGATGGCGATGGTTCAGCAGAATTCGGCGTCGGTGGCCAGACCTGCTACACCGTTTTTGATCTCGATTGTCTGGGAAGTGACGACGAGGACCAGCCCGGGTGTGAGCGCCCCAGTTTTGCTGATTGTACGCCCGGCGAGGACTGTGTCGTCGAACCCTGCTCCGAGGTCGCCGGCGGCACCGGCGACGGGATTTTGTGGAGCATCGAGATCATCGACTCCGTCACTGGCACCGGCTTTGCCAGCGCCGTCTTCGACTTTCAGGGCGACGGTCGCCACGAGGTCGTCTACGGCGACCACTGCCGAGTCTTCGTCCTCGATGGCCGCACGGGAACGCCGCTTCTAACCCGCTTCGCCAGCCGCCGTGCCAACTCGGAGATGCCCATCGTCGTTGATGTCGACGGCGACGGCCGCAGCAATCTCGTCTACCAGGCAAATTCTGATCTCTTCGACCGCGATTGCGAAGATCCGATCGCTGATCGACCCGACTTTTTTCCGGAATGCCACGAGGCCGACCCCCCCGATTATTGTGAGGTCGGCAATGTCGGCGTCTTCGCTCTGCGCGACGTCCATGATGCCTGGGTGGGCACCCGCCCGGTGTGGAATCAGCACGCCTACCACATCACCAATATCGACGATGACGCCACCTTGCCCGATGCCGTTGAGCCGCCGTGGGAGCAATTTAATTCCTTTCGCGCCAATCGACAGGGCGAGATACCGCTGAACTCCCCGGATGTGGTGGTCAGCTCTCTACAGGTCAATGCTCTGCAATGCCCGCCGGCGATCGATATCCGCGCCACGATTCAGAATATGGGCGTCAGCGGGATTCCCTCCGGGCTGCCGGTCAGTCTCTATGTCTTCGACGACGTCTCCGACGGCGAACTCGTGGAGACCATCACCGTCGATCAACCCATCTCGCCGGGCGGTATGACCACCGTTGACTTCTCATATGAGGTGCCCACCTATCATTTTAATCAATCCCTGGACTTTCAGGTCGTGGCCAATGATGACGGCGAGGATGGAGAACCCATCCGCGACTGCAACCCGGACGACGCCATGGCGGAGGTCGAAGATATTATGTGTTTTATCGAGATTTGAGGCTGCGATATGCGTTTTTCAATGACCCATCATTTTAAATGTGCTCCCGACGATTTGTGGGATGTATTTGCCGAGCCCGAATTCGATCGGCGCCTGCGCGAGGAGACCGGTGTTGAACGGGAGTTGCTGGAGGCAAAATACGAAGACGGCGTCCAATTTGAGCGCATCCGATCGGTTTCTAATCGCGAGCTTCCGGCAGTGATGAAGACCGCCCTGGGAATCGAGCGATTTGAGTTTGAGCAGCAAAACCGCCTCGACCGCAGCGAAAATATTCTCAATTGGACGGTGTCCACTCCGTTTTTGAGCGATCGCGTCGACGCCGGAGGAACGACTCGTGTGGAGGCCACCGACACCGGCTGCACGCGCATCATCGACGGACAGGTCGATATTCGCCTCCCGCTGGTCGGAAGGAAGATGGAGCGAAAATTGTTGGGAAATATCCGCGAGTCCTACGAGAAGGCCGCTCGCATCGCCGCCGATCTGCTCCAGAAGCGATGAGACTGTTTGATATGACCAGACGATATTGCTGTGAACACTGTCTTTTGCGGCAGGCGGATCAACCAAAATGCCGAGACTGCGATCAGGACACAATCGTCGATCTCAAGGAATTAAAGGGCGAAGGGCGCAGCGAATTTATCGACCACCTTCGCCGGCGCGCCGCCGGGCGCCGAAGAAAATTTATCCTCGTCATGGAGGCGCTTGCGATTCTGGTCTGTGCCGGCGTCTTATTTGTGGGGATGACCGTGGCCGCCGGATTGGGCGGGGGCCTGGTCACCTGGGGGGCGAAGGCCTTCGCCGTCGCTCTTCTGGCGGCGTGCTGGGTTGCCATTCCCCGCATCTATGATGGGAATCTGCGTGGGCGGGCCGCTGACCTGCTTACTGAGCTTGCCGAAGAAGAGGCCGTCGAGGCGGGTTAGATCTGAAAATTGGCCAGAAAATATTCGGTCTGCACCAGAAGATACAGGGGAAGTCCGATGCCGACGAAGGCGCAAAGGGCACGGCGGCCCGTAAATTCGCCGTAGGTCCGGCGCGCTGTGTGATAGGTCACGCCCAGGGTGGCGCCGATCAATAAAAACAAAATAATCCCGAAGGCCGCATTGGTCAGCGCCCCGGGCACGGTCCACATCTCAACGGAGAACGGGCCCAGTGCCGGTTCGACGAAGAAAAATCGAAGCCCCCAAAGACTCGCCGACAGGGTCAGAATATAAGTGACGAAGGTGGCGCTCGGATCGAAATTCGACTCCCGGTGACGAAGCACCCAATATCCGCTCAAAAAACCGAATACGCTCACCAGGAAGGTACTCAGCGGCATATAGCCGTGATGCGTAAATAGCGATACGGCATATCCCAGGCCGATGCCCACTATTGAGCCGACGAGGCAGCAAAATACGGCCATATACGAGCTTTTCGTCGCCTTGTCCGCACGTTCAAAAAGCGGCATAAATCTCCTGAAGAGTTGGTGCCAGGATCACCTGATCGAGTCTAGCAGACCGACGCCAGCTTTGCATGTATTCGTTGCCTGTTTGGCTGGAAGGAGTACCGTCGTTGTGCTAGCAGCCTGTTGCACATAGACTCCGCATCGCCTCGACGGCGGATTTTGCGCCAGAGTTGCCCGTATTTCTTCGAAATAGCGATGCTATTACTCGTCATACGAACAAGTCTGGCGACAAAATCTTCTCGCCGAAGGCTCGGTCCGCTAGGCGCAACAGGCTGCTTGGCAGCCTATTTGTGCACAGCGGAGCGAGTCGGGCCGCACCGAACGCCACTGAGCGTTTAGTTTTCTGGCGTTTCTGATCACCCGCTTTTTTTTTCACCATCACTTCCCCTTTCGATCCCCGAAGTCATCATGGCTAAACGCGACAATGAATCGGCCAGCGTTTTTCCCGGCAATTTCATCCACGATATCATCGAAGAGGATCTGGAGAGCGGAAAGCACGACACCGTCGTGACTCGCTTTCCCCCGGAGCCGAATGGATATCTTCATATAGGTCACGCCACGGCGATCGTCCTCAATTTCGAAACGGCCGAAAAGTACGGCGGCCGCTGCCACCTGCGATTTGACGATACCAATCCCCTGACCGAGGAGCGCGAATACGTACTCTCGATCCAGGAAGATGTCCGCTGGCTGGGCTACGACTGGGGCGAGCACCTTCATTTTGGCTCTGACTATTTCGATCAGATGTACGAATGCGCCCTGCGCCTGGTCAAAAAGGGAAAGGCCTACGTCGATAGCCTCGATATGGAGACTATTCGCGAATACAGAGGGACTGTCACTGAGCCCGGAAAAAAGAGTCCGTACCGAGAGCGCAGCGTTGAGGAAAATCTGGAACTGCTGGAGCGGATGCGCGCCGGTGAATTTGACGACGGGGAGCATGTGCTGCGCGCCAAGATCGATATGGCGGCGACTAATATGCTGATGCGCGACCCACTTTTATATCGCATCCGCCACGCCACCCATCATAATACGGGCGATGAGTGGTGCCTGTATCCGATGTACGATTTTGCACACTGCTTAGAGGACGCCTTCGAGGGCATTACCCACTCTTTATGCACCCTGGAATTCGAGAATAATCGCGCCATCTACGACTGGGTCATCCGCGAGAGCGAGGTCGAAAATCAGCCTCAGCAGATTGAATTTGCTCGGCGAAATCTCGCCTATACGGTGACGAGCAAGCGAAAGCTTTTGCATCTGGTCGAGGAGGGCGTCGTCGACGGCTGGGACGACCCGCGCCTTCCGACACTGGCCGGCCTGCGTCGCCGCGGCGTTCCCCCCTCGGCAATTCGGAAATTCTGTCGGCGCGGCGGGATCAGTAAATCCGAAAACCTGGTTCAGTTCAGCCAATTCGAAGATGCCATCCGAAATGATCTCAATATGAAGGCCCCCCGGGTGATGGGCGTCGTTGAGCCCCTGAAGGTGGTGATCACCAATTATCCGGAAGACGAGGTGGAGTGGCTCGACGCTCCCTACTATCCCCACGATGTGCCTCTGGAGGGCAGCCGCCAGATTCCGTTTAGCCGCGAATTGGTCGTGGAGCGCGATGATTTCCGCGGCGATCCGCCCGACGATTGGTACCGCCTGGCGCCGGGCCGCGAGGTGCGCCTTCGCTACGGTTATTATATTACCTGCGATGAGGTCGTGCGCGACGATGACGGCGAGCTCATCGAGCTTCGCTGCTCCTACGATCCGAAGACCCGTGGCGGTTCATCGCCCGACGGCCGCGAAGTGCCGGGAACGCTTCACTGGGTCAGCTCCCGCCACGGCGTGCCCTGCGAGATCAGACTTTATGAACGGCTGTTCGAGGTCGAAAACCCCACCGGCGATCCCGATACGGACTACACCGACTATATCAATCCCGACTCGTTGACCGTCGTGGACAATGGCCTCGTCGAACCCAGTGTGACCGATGACGACCCGGAGCTGCGCTATCAATTTGAGCGACTGGGCTATTTCTGGCGCGATCCCGTCGAGTTTGCCAACGAAAACCTGGTCTTTACCCGCATCGTCTCTCTGCGCGACTCCTGGGCCAAAAAGCAGCGGGACAAGAAAAAGCGCCGCGACGAAAAGCGCCGACAAAAAAAAGAGCGGCTGCGCCAGAAATCTCTCAAGGCCCAGCGCGAGGCCGGCGACTCCGATCTCATCTCCGAGGAGCGCAAGCGAGCGCGCCTGAACAACGGGTGGCTCGCCGAAAAATTCACAGCCTATCAAGATGAACTCGGTCTTCAGAAAAACGAGGCCGATCTGCTGACCGGCGACGAGGCGACAGCCCGCTTTTTCGAGGCCACCACCGAGGTCTACGGTCTCGCGCAATCAGTGGCTCCCTGGCTGGTCAATGAGGTGTTGCCGCGCATCAAGGACGAGCAGACGATCGACGAATTGGACTTAGATCCCGGTCACGTCGCCGCCCTGGTGAAGATGGTCGACGAGGACCGAATCACCACTCAGGTCAGCCGCGATGTCTTAAAAAAAGTGCTGGAGACCGGCGAAAATCCGGAGACCATCGTCGCCGACGAGGGGCTGGAAAAAATGGACGATGCCTCGCAGTTGGAACCGGTCATCGATCAGATCTTGGCCGACCATCCCGACGAGGTACAGCGATATCGCGGTGGAAATCAGCGATTGATCGGATTTTTTATCGGTCAGGCCATGAAGTCCACCGGCGGAGCCGCCGATCCGGTCAAGGTTCGCCAACTTCTGTCGGAGAAGCTCTCGTAGGTTTTCTGGCGCCAGAGGTGATCGCCAGGATCACCCCGCTGATCGTCAGAGTACATCCCACGACAACTAAAAACCCGACGGATTCACCCAGCCATATCCAGGCGAGGATGGTAGCTCCGACGGGCTCTCCCACGGTGGCGATCCCCACGGTGGTCGGCGTCGTATGGCGCAGCGCCCAGGTCAATAGGTTGTGGCCTATCAACTGGGGAATTAAGGCGGCGAGCAACAAGAAAAGCAGCGCGCGACTGGAGGCCGGGGCGGCGTCGACGCCCGTCGCAAAGCAGGCCACATAAAGCACAATGGCCCCGCATCCGGTGGCGACGGCCATAAATGCAAATACATCCAGGTCGGGACCGAGCCGGCGGGCTACTAACAGGTAGCCGGCCATGGAAAAGGCGCCGGCCACGGCCAGCAGATCTCCGACGGCGTGAGTCGGCGAAAGCCCCAGGTCGTGGCCGCCGATAACGGCCATGCCCACGGCACTGATCGCCAGGGCCGTCCAGGTGCGGGGAGTGGGGCGGTCGATTTTTCGGAAGACCGCCCACACGGCCAAAATCAGGGGCGTCGCCGTCACCAGAGTGACCGACGCCGCCACGGACGTCATGGTCAGCGACGTCACCCAGGTGCCGAAATGAAGGGCGTAGAATACTCCGGCCACCGCGGCGTGAGTCCAGAAGCGCCGAGGGGGCCGCCGGGTGACTACGGCGCGCAGCAAAAATGGCAGCAGACATACGAAGGCCACGGCCAGCCGAAAGGCGGCCGACGCCATGGGATGGGTCGGTTCTGCCTGTCGAAAAAACGGGGCTGCCGTCGACAGAGCGAGCACGGCTACTCCCAGTCCCACAGTCAGGGAGACAGTAAGGGTTCGCCGATCGGAGGGTACCTTCGAAGATGCCATGAGGTGGCGAGCGCTGTAGCGGTGACCATATTGGGCTAGCAGCCTGTTGTGGCAGACCTGACACGAAAGTTTGCGGAGCAAGGATCGATGGCTTTATTCGAAATGAAAAGTGGAAATCCTCTCTTGAAAATAGTTGCTTCAGCGGCGGGAGCGGCCGGTGTCTCGGCGCTCTTATCGCTGGCCAAACGCAGCGATCGCACGCCGGACACCAACGGATCGGAGCGGCTGGCCGCCCGGCAGTTTTCCCGCGATCGTCATGGCCATGAGCGCCGGACGATGCGATGGGCCATTGGCTGGTCTGCCGCCAATCTGGTCGCTGCCTTTGTGGCGCCCACTGCCAGTGAAGAGTCGGCAGCGGCCTCCTTTCATGCCGTCAATGCCGTCAGTAATGCCGCCGGTGGCCTGGGGGCCGTTACCCGTTATCTGGTGGCTCGCCGCAATGAACGAGAGCCCGACGACGATATCGAGCGCGTGCTCGCAACGGCACGCCGACATGAGGCGATGCTGATCGCCAAACAGGGGATTAATCTGCCGCGGATGGCCGTCGGGGCCGCCCTGTGTGGACGGGGAATATCCACTGACGCTCCCCGTTTTATCGGGGCCGGAGCAGCTCTTTTGTTGTATGGCACGGCGACCACCGCCTTTGACTCCCTGCGGCTGGCCACGGCCCGCCGCAAGCGGAGGGAATTCGAAGCAAAGGTTTTGCCCGAGGAGGGCCGCTGGCAATGGCTTCTGGAGCAGCGAGAGGGAGTTTAGCCCTGCTCTTTCGTTGCAGGATTTCGTAGATAAACGGTCATCACCATCTGCGATGGCTCTGATGCATGTACCTCGTGCGGAATACCGGGGCGGATCACCAATAGACCTCCCGCGCCCACGGCCAGTCGCTCCTCCGGGGTGTCCACCTCAAGCCGGCCGTCCACAACCTGGAGAGTGACGACTCCATCGGCCTGATGCTGGGGCAGATAGCCGTCGGTGTCGAAGACAAAGGCCATGACCGTCGATGTTCCACTTTTAAATAGTGTTATCTGGTGGTGACCGTCGATCGGCGGGTATTCCTCAGTGGCGAGTCGCTCAAAGATTCGCTCTAAGTCAAACGATTTCGTATCACCTGTAAATCGCTCCCGGGGCGGGGTTCGCAGACGACTTGGCTCCGACGCATTCATACTGACTCCTAATGACTCAGGGTTGCGTGATACACCCAAAGATAAGACCAGGGCGGCCACAGCGAAGCAGAAGCTATGCAGACCCGCCTTAAAAAAATATCCCTCGTGACGTGACACCGATCGGGGCTTATGAAATAAGTGCAGGTGAGAATAGTCGCCAATTTTAGCAACAATACCCCGGAGATTTGGGATTAAGAGCGTCGGGGTAAACCAAGTGACAACGTCATGGGCCTGACCACAGAAGAAATCGAGAGTCTCCGGCGGATCGGAGCCGTGGTAGCCGCCACCATCGAGGAGATGAGGCGCCATCTCGAGCCGGGGATCACCACTGGTGAATTAGATGATATCGGCCGCGCTGTCCTCAATGAGCACGGTGCCCAGTCGGCGCCGGAATTGGTCTACGATTTTCCCGGCGCCACCTGCATTAGCGTCAACGAGCGGGCCGCCCATGGCATCCCCGGCGAGCTGGAGGTTCAGCCCGGGGATCTGGTCAATATCGATGTCTCCGCTGAATTGGACGGGTTTTTCGCCGACAGCGGAGCGTCGTTCGGCGTCGACCCCGTCGACGGCGACAAACAAAAATTGCTCGATTCCACCAAAGAGGCACTGGAAAAGGCGATGTCCATGGCCCGCCACGGACGCCCCGTCAAAATGGTCGGTCGCGTCGTCGAGGGCCTGGCCCAGGACCGGGGATTTACGGTGATTCGAAATCTGGGCGGCCATGGAATCGGCCGCAAATTACACCAAAAACCAAGCTTTATCCCCCACTTTTACGATCGCCGCGAAAAGCGTCGCTTCAGCGAAGGCCAGGTGCTCACCCTGGAGCCCTTTTTGGCCATGGGCGCCCGCCGCGTCGACGAACTCGACGACGGCTGGACGCTGCGCACCGAAAACCACGGGCTGGTCGCCCAATTCGAACACACCATGATCATCACCCGAGGCGAGCCCATCGTCCTCACCCGCCGCAGCGACGAAGAGTTTTAGACCTCCCCGCGCCTCGCCTCTCGACTCTCCATCGGAAGAAGGGAGGCCACAATCATCACGGCACCGATGATAATCGCGTTCCACATCGCCGCCGTCACCACCACGTATTCCACCACGAAGGGGCTGGCCACCATCCAGGCCCCCAGGACCAACGCCGTCCAGCGAAGACCCTCAAATTGTTCCCGACTTGCGAAGCGGATGACTCCCAGGATCACAAGGGCGATGCCGATGACCAGGGCGTTCCACCAGGCCGTCGTATGCCATGCGAAACCGAGGATATACGGCGACAATGCCAGCCATAGACCGGAGAGGACGAAGATCAATGTCATCGCCGAGGGGCGACGCATCTGGCGCTGTTGTGTTTGCTGCATAATTGGCTCCGTAGCTGCGTAGAACGTCGACGTGACGAAATCTAAACGCAGGGCCGTCCTTTCGTTAACGGTCGAGGCGTTTAGCTTTGGCCGACCCTCGGTTATTCAGTTCTCTTGAGCCCAGGTAGGTTACGATGACCATCACCAAACAAGATCGCAGCGACCAATTGACGGACTGGATTCACGCTATCGAGCGCTGGAAGCAGCGCCAGCGTCAGATAAAGGACGTGTTGAGCGGTATTGAAGAGCTTTTGCGAAAGCAGGAAGAGGCTTTAGAGCAAGCGCTATGGATGTGCGCCACGGCCCGGGGTAACGACGAGTTCGCCGACGCCGACGAGATACTCAGCAAGGCGATGGCCTCGGCGCAAAAAGACCACGACGCGACGATGCGCGAATTGCTGGCCACTTATCGACGCCTCGATGCCGTAGATATGGAGGGCCATTTTGATCGCCCGGTGGCCGCCCGCTCCCAGATGATCGACGATCGGGTCGACGAGGCGAGCCGAGAGTCCTTTCCGGCAAGCGATCCCCCGTCATTTAATCCCGGACGGGCCTGACTATTCCTGGGTCGTCAATTCGATCTGCTCGGCATATTCTACGATCGTGCCGTTGTATAAAAACGAGATCTGGCGCAATGCCGCGGCCTGATCGAAGTCCGTCATGGCGCTGATGGCGTCGGCTGCGGTGATCACATTATACCATCGCAGGCCGGCGGAGGCCGCCGTCTGGCCGACGCAGATATTAGCCACCGTGCCCACCACTACCAGGTGGTCCACATCCCAGACGTGGCTTAAATGATGTTCCAGAGAGGTGCCGTAAAACCCGTCGTATCGGTTTTTTTGGACCACCAGATCCGTGGGTTGAGGCGCCAATTCGTCAATGATCTCCCAGCCCTCGGTTCCCCGCACACAGTGGCGCGGCCAGATCTCGAATTCGCGATCGTCTTCGCTGTGGGTGTCCTGAGTATAGGCGATTTTTACCCCGTTTGTCCGGGCCTCACGGAGCAATCCGGCGATCTGGGGGACCGTCTCGGCGGCGGCCTCCACACA
>SKQC01000087.1 GCA_007119175.1 Myxococcales bacterium
AAGCACCTGAAGCCAGCCAGCGCGACGATCTCGGCGTCGAAGACTCTTGGAAGTATGGACTGCCTGCGAGCCTTCTCCTTGACCTCGTCGCGCTGGGTTGGCTCAGGTTTCTTCGGCGAGCATCTAGTCTTGTCGAAAGAAGAGACGCTTATCAACGGCGGATCTACCGACGGAGATTTCTGGCACGTCGCCGATATCGAGGTGGAGTCCAGCGAGCTCTTCGGGCTGCATACAGTCGACGAATTATATCAAGGTCAGGGATTCCCCACAGATTGATTGGCGTGACACCAGTTTAGGACGTGTCCGGGAACTCCTGGCCGAGCCCCGGGGCACTCTCGCGCCCCGTCCGGCGGACCGTTCGAGACCAGCACAGACGGCATTCGACGCTCGGGTGTCTCCAGATGTTTTTCTTAGTGTTTTCTTCGCGCTCTTTGCGGTTCCAAGTTTTTCTTCGCGCCCTTTGCGGTTCCATGTTTTTCTTAGTGTTTTCTTCGCGCTCTTTGCGGTTCCAAGTAGTTTTTAGTTTTTTCTCGCCGTTCCAAGTACCACACACTGAAGAGCTGACGGTCATCGGTCCAGATGGCCCGCGTGCGCCAGCTCGCCTCCTCGGCGAGGGTGGCGAATCGGTCGATCGTAAATTTATAGGAGTGCTCGGTGACGATCGCCTCACCCTTTCGAAAATGAAAGGATTCCGTCGGAAAGTCGACGCGCTGATCGCAGGTGCTGACGAGCTGCATTTCGATACGGTGTTTTTCGCTCTGATACACGGCGCGATGGCGAAATGTATTCAGGTCGAAATTGGCGCCGCATTCGCGATTGAGACGGCGCAATAAATTGAGGTTGAACTCGGCAGTCACCCCGGCGCAGTCGTTGTAGGCCGCCTCTAAAATAGTGCGATCTTTGACGAGATCGACGCCGACCAAAAGCCCGCCGCGGGGACCGGCCTTCTGGGCGATCTTGTAGAGGAAATCACCGGCTTCTGAGGGATGAAAATTGCCAATTGTGGAACCCGGAAAATAAAAGGTCGTTCGCCCCTCGCAGCCATTTTTTGGGACCTGGAAATCCCCGGTATAGTCGGTGCATAGCGGCAGGATCTCCAGGTCGGGGAACTCAGCGCTGAGTTCGCCAACACAGCGATCGAGTTGTGTCCTCGAGATCTCCACCGGGATGTAGGCGGCGAGATCGTGGAGATGCTGAAGCAATAGCCGAGTTTTGAATCCATCGCCGGTGCCGAGTTCGACGAGCTGGCAATGCGATCCGATGAGGGCGGCGATATCGGAGATATTTTCTCTGGTCAGCAGGGCTTCTGTACGAGTGGGATAATACTCGGGGACTTCGCAGATTTGCGAAAAGAGCCGCGAGCCCCGGTCGTCATAAAAATATTTTGGCGGGATTGTCTTCGGAGACCTGCGCAGTCCGGTCAGCGCGTCATCGTAGATCGGGCGCTGCGGTACGGGAATTGTCGGCACATCGAGCGTCATGGGTAGTCTCATAGCAAAAAAAGCCTGTCATTTGGCGAGGCGGAACCCGGTGAATTGCCATCGGGCGTCAGGGGGAAAGAAATTGCGATACGTCGGTCGAACCAATTCACGTGGCGTGGCACAGCAGCCGCCGCGAAGCACGTATTGGTTGCACATAAATTTTCCGTTGTACTCACCCAGGGTTTCCTCCCAGGGACGAAAACCCGGATAGGGACTATATGCCGAGGACGTCCACTCCCAGACGTCGCCGAAGAAGCGATGGTTAGAGGTGCTTGAGGAGTTGTCGTCGACGATCGGACGGGGATGAAAAGACTCATCGTCGGCAAAATTTCCCGCCACTTCCAGATCGGAGGCGGCTATCTCCCATTCGGCCTCCGTCGGCAACCTCGCTCCACGCCAGCGGGCGAAGGCATCGGCCTCAAAATAATTGACGTGACAGACCGGTTCTGCCTCGTCGATGTGCTCCATTCCGTGAAGTGTAAACTGCCACCACTTGTCGCCTCGAAGCTCCCAATAAAGCGGGTGTTTTGCGCTTTGTTCTTCGACCCAATTCCATCCCTCCGACAGCCACCACCGGGGATCGCTGTAGCCGCCGTCGTCGATAAACTCCATAAACTCCCTACAGGTCACCGGCTGAGAGGCGAGTTGAAAATCATCGACCAAGACTCGATGGCGTGGAAGCTCGTTGTCGAAGCAAAACCCCGCTCCGTCAAAGCCGAGGTGGTGTACTCCACCGGCGACATCGAGCCATTCCCGAGTGGGGCTGGTGTCCGCGGCCCGAGCTCTGCCATCGGCGCTCCGACGATAGATGGGCCGCAGGGGATTGGTGGCTAAGACGTGTTTTATATCGCTCAGGATAAGCTCCTGGTGCTGGCGCTCATGATGTAGCCCAATTTCCACGACCGGAGCCCAGGCACAGCTCAGCTCATCATCTCCCAACACTTGCTGCATCGCCGCATCGACGTGGGCGCGATAGGCCTCAATGGTCGCCACCGTCGGCCGTCCCAATATCCCTCTTTTCGATCGTTTCCACTGCGGGCCGGCCCCCTGATAGTAGGAGTTGAATAAAAGATCGAACCCCTCGTTAAACGGCTCGTATCGATGGTCCATCGCAGCGAGTACGAAGGTTTCGAAAAACCACGTCGTATGAGCCAGATGCCACTTGGTGGGACTGACGTCGGCCATGGTCTGCACGACCTGATCTTCGGCGGGAAGTGGCTTCACCAGTTGCCGAGTCGACTGACGGACCGAGATATAATGCTCCCGAAGTTGGCCGGGGCTCAGTGCTGTTTCGACGGCACTGGGGTTGGGCGTGGACATAGAGCGAAATCTCGTCTGTGGAGGTGTTTTTCCCAGAACAGGGGAAAACGGTTCAACGGTGGCCAAGTTGGGATTGAATGCCACCGAAGATTATACGCGAGACGGCCGCCGGCAAGTCCTGAAAAGAGAAGAGGCCGGCTCCGTGGGGGAGCCGGCCTTCTCGGTATTGCAGTTATTTCTATCGCTCAGCCGATCTGCAGCGATTTGTCGTCATCGTCATCTTTGTCGCCACAGGCAATTTGCAGTGACTTGTCTTTGTCGTCGTCTTTGTCACCGTCACAGGCGATGGACTTGTCTTTGTCGTCGTCTTTGTCGCCGTCGCAGGCAGTGGTGATGGAGCTTTTATCTCCACAGTTGTCGCAGTCACAATCGCAATCGCAACCGGCGATGATGGACTTGTCTTTGTCGTCGTCTTTGTCGCCGTCGCAGGCGATGGACTTGTCT
>SKQC01000031.1 GCA_007119175.1 Myxococcales bacterium
GCTGTCTCGCCGGCGCGCTCCATCGCCTCGCGTGCCAACAAATCGGCGATCCAGCGCGGCGTATACAACTGGGTGGTCACCGTCGAGGAGGCGTGTTTTTCTTCGCGATGAACGTGGTCGGCAAAGCTTTTTCGGCGGGCTACGGCGGCGTATTGTTCGTGAATCCAGCCCAGGGCATGCGGGTCCTGCCATATCTGGTCGGGCCAGGTCTCAAAGGAGGCTCGCAGGGTCTGTGTGGGATTCTCAGCGGGCGCCCATCCACGAGAGGTGACGCCGCGGACGCGGGCCATCTCACAGCTCGCCACATCGATGAGTCGGCGGCGCCACGACGGGCATTCGACATCGTCGCCGGCGCCTCGGCAGGCATCGACGAGGACTTCTAGCCGCCGGGCGATTTCTTCGGCCTGGTCAGGCGTCTGCATTAAAATCGACCGTGGAAACTCACGCTAATTCCATCGCCGTCGGGACTCGCCGGCCCCACCCCGAAGCTCGGCTCCGAGGACCTGCCGCTGACCACCCACCAGGTGGTAAAGGCGGTGGCCCCAAGGATAGCGGCACCGCCGACGACACCCAGGCCGATGGCCATATTGCGCTCTCGATCTCGGTCATTCGGGTCAATCGACTGACACGAGAGCTCAGTATTACGACAGTTATCCATCTCCCGAACCTCCTCGTAATGACCGCGGGCCAGGAATAAAGACAATCCCCCAAAGCCGACCATGGCCACCGAGCCGATGGGCTTCCAGGCCGACACACTGCTCTCATCTATCTGTCGCTGCTCGTCGCGGTCGTCGGAGGTCATCCGCATCTGGAGCAATTTCATCTCGCCTTCGACGATGGTGACGCTCTCCTGCTTGGGTTCGTATCCCTCTTTTTCGACGTAGATCTGATAGGTCGCCCCGGGGGCGAGCTGAACATTCTGGGGTGTCTCGCCGACGGGAGCGGTATCGCGGTTGTCGACAAATATCCGAGCACCGATGGGATAGGTCTCGACGCGCACTCCCGCACTATCATCGCCAATTCGCGACTCGAGAGTCTCGATGGTGCGCTCGATTCGCCCCCGCTCGGAGGCGTCGGGAACCTGCTCTAAAAATTGCCTGTAGTGCTGCACGGCCATTTCGTCTTCGCCGAGTCGCTCATAACACAGGGCGACGCGGTAGTTGACGTCGGGATGGGGAAAGAGCTCGTAGAGTTCATTAAAAATATCGAGGGCGCCCTGAAAGTCGCCTGCATCGTATTTTTCCTGACCCTCGTCGATGAGGGTGATGACCTTGAGCTCCTCTTCTTCAGAGAGCGAGTCGAGCAGCTCGTCGGGGTCCTCGGCAGCGGCCGCCGTCGGAAGCACCACGGCAAAAAGGGCTGCACCGGTCATGGCCACCAGCGCCATCTGAAGTAGTCGTCGGATCATCTTATTCTCGTCGCAATTGTTCGAGTCTATCGCGTAATTCGTCTCGATCGTCATCCTCGTCGGCCTCAGGTGGATCTGGAACCACCGGCGAGGGCTCCGTCACGGTCGTTTCCGGTGTCGGATCATCTGTCTCGTCGGGCTCAACTATCTCTTCAGGCTCCTCTATGACCTCTGGTTCGCTGACCTCGTCCGGCTCGTCGTCCTCGCGGGCCGGGGGCTGCGCTGCCGTCGGCTCCGGAGCCGGCGAGGTTTCTCGGCGAGGAGCACCACCGTGCGCCCCGTCCTGCTCATCGTCACTTGCCGCGCGCCCTCCGCGTGCATCGGTGTCATAGGCGACCCGCTGTGCGCTACGCGCCGCCAGCACGGCACTCCAGACGTCGTCGCCGGCGCCGGAAAATGCGCTTTCGTCATCGAGCCCCGGCGATTCATCGCCGACGGCCACCGCCTGCTCGTCTTGCGGTGGCGTTTCGTCGGAGCTCTCAGCCCCGGCCAGACCGGAGGGATGAGAGAGCGCGAGATAGCCCAGAAAACCGGTTACACCACAGGATGCCAGCGCAATAATCACCACCCCGATGATGAGCGTCTTCGTCGTCGAATTATCCGATTTGGCGCCGACCTCGGCAGTCTTCTCCGAGGTCTCCTCGCGGCGAACGCCGCGGGGGGCAGAGCTGGATACAGAGGTGACCATATCGGTCGACTCGCGCTGCTCTGCGCGGCGCCTGGCGACCTGAGAGTCGATTCGCTCCTCGGGCGCTTGCGACCCGGGCGCCCGGGCCACGGGCCGCGAGCCGGATTCGACTTGTCCGGCGCCCAGAGTCTCGGCGACGCCGATATATTCCTGGTCGGTGCCGCCCCGCTCGTAGACCTGGGTCTGGCTATTCTCGAGCTCTCCGGTCTGCGGTCCCACACCACCGTGTTCGCCGGTGCTGATTGAACCCAGTCCGGCGGGAAGGTCGCTGGCACTCTGGGGCTCGGAGACGCCGCGCTTTGCCACCACCTCGGGGTCCATCGGCGACATCACCCATGCGTCAAAGGGATCTTCTTCGCCGCCGATGGCGTCCAGGCGAAGCGGGCGCAATTGAAGCTTCAATTTGACCTGGTCGATCCGATCTCGCACCACCCGTGCCGACGCCGGGCGATCCTCGGGCGACTTGGCGAGCAGCTCGGCGACCAATTCGCTGACCTCGTCGGGAATCGAGCCGCCGGGCATGACCTCATCGAGGTGCGGCGCAGTCTTCTGGATATGATTGAGCAAAATCTGCAGCGCCGTCTCGCCGCGAAACGGAGGCGTTCCGGTCAGCATTTCGTATAAAATCACGCCCAGTGAGTAGAGATCGCTTCGGCCGTCCAGATCCTCGTTTTGGGCCTGCTCCGGCGACATATACGAGGGGGTTCCGCAGATCATCCCGGTCTGCGTCAACTGAGTCCCCCCCTCGAGGGCCCGGGCGATACCGAAATCCAACACCTTGACCTGTAGGGTCCCATCGGAGATGGGCATAATAATGATATTCTCCGGCTTCAGATCGCGGTGGATGATCCCCAATTTATGGGGCTCTGTCAGGGCGCCGCAGATCTGGTAGATGACCTCTAAGGCGAGGTTAATTCGAAGCCGCCCCCGATCAAGCAATTCACTCAGGTCGCGGCCGCGCACAAGTTCCATGACCAGATAGAGCAGATCGCGATCGCGATCTTGGCCAAAGTCGACGAGGCGCACAATATTGGGGTGGGTGAGCTCGGAGACCAGCTTGGCCTCCCGAAAAAAGCGCTCCAACATCACCTCGCGCTCCGCCATGTCCGGGCGCAATAC
>SKQC01000057.1 GCA_007119175.1 Myxococcales bacterium
CGGCCTCGTCAGCGTCAGCTTCTTCAGCTTCGTCGGCCTCGTCAGCGTCAGCTTCTTCAGCTTCGTCGGCCTCGTCAGCGTCAGCTTCTTCAGCTTCGTCGGCCTCGTCAGCGTCAGCTTCCTCAGCCGCTGCTTCGGCCTCTTCAGCCTCTTCCGCTGCTGCTTCGACCTCTTCAGCTTCCTCAGCGTCAGCGTCCTCAGCCGCTGCTTCGACTTCCTCTTCGCTCTCCTCGGTCAGATCGCCGAGTTTGCCTTTGAGAAGGTCGCCAAGCTGGGCGGTCGCGCCCGATTCCTCGTGGTATTCCTTGGCCTCGCCGGTCTCGGAACGTCGAATGAAGTTTTTGATCGAAAGGGCGATTTTGCGCTCTTTCGGATCGACGCTGATGACCTCCACTTTATGCTCTTCGCCGACATTGACCACTTCGCTGGGATCTTCGATGCGCTCGCTGGCCAGTTCCGAGATGTGGATCAGGCCTTCGATGCCCTCTTCGACTTCGGCGAAGGCGCCGAAATCGGTGAGCTTCGTGATCTTGGCAGAGACGATTTTTCCGGGAGGATAGCGCTGTGGCAGCGTCTCCCAGGGATCGGATTCGAGCTGTTTGATTCCCAGTGAGAATCGCTCATTTTCCACATCGATATTGAGGACCACGGCCTCCACTTCCTCGCCGGGCTCATAGAGCGCGGATGGGTGGCGGATTTTCTGAGTCCAACTGATATCGCTGATATGGACCAGCCCGTCGATGCCCTCTTCGATTCCGACAAAGATACCGAAGTCGGTGATATTGCGAATCTTTCCGAGGATTCGCGTTCCGACAGGGTATTTGTCCTCCAGAAGAGTCCAGGGGTTCGGCTCGATTTGCTTGATGCCGAGGCTGACTTTCTTGGCGTCCGTATCGAGGTTGAGGACCACGCATTTGATGATCTCGCCCTCACTGACCACCCGGTTGGGGTGTTTGATGCGGCGCGTCCAGCTCATCTCCGAGATGTGAACCAGTCCCTCGATGCCCTCTTCGAGCTCCACGAAGGCACCGTAGTCGATGAGGCTGACCACTCGGCCAAGGACGTGGATTCCGTCGGGATAGCGCGACTCGGCGCCTTCCCATGGGTCCGGGGTGAGTTGTTTGTAGCCCAGGCTGACCCGCTCGCTGTCGGGGCTGAATTTGAGGACTTTGACCTGAATCTCATCGCCCACATTGAATAGCTCCGTGGGATGGGAGACACGGCCCCAGCTCATATCGGTGATGTGGAGCAGCCCGTCGATGCCACCGAGGTCGACGAAAGCGCCGTAATCGGTGAGGTTTTTGACGATACCATCGATGACGGCGCCGGCTTTGAGCTTTTCCAGGGTCTTTTGTTTGAGCTCCGCCCGTTCTTCCTCGAGCAGGGCGCGGCGGCTCAAGACGATATTGCCGCGCTGCTTGTTGAATTTGATGATCTGGAAGGCGAATTCCTGGCCGATATATTTGTCGAGGTTGCGCGTGGGGCGCAATTCGACCTGCGAGCCGGGCAAAAATGCCTTGACGCCGATATCGACCTGAAGGCCGCCTTTGACGCGATTGGTGATGACGCCCCGGACCAATTCGTCGTTTTCGTCCTTTCCGCTGATGATCTCCCAGACTTTCATCCGGTCGGCGCGCTCTTTGGAGAGGACGCATTGGCCCTCTTCGTCTTCGCGTGCCTCGAGGAGTACATCGACGACATCACCGGCTTCGACGGTGACATCGCCAAATTCGTCGGTAAACTCCGAGACGTCGATGCGACCTTCGGATTTAAATCCGATGTCCACCAGGACGTACTCTTCGCCGACCTCCAGGATCTTGCCGTCGGTGATCTCGTTTTCCTGCACCGTAGCAAGGGAGCCGACCTCCTCGTCGAGGAGTGCCGCAAAATCATCTGTTGAAGGGAAGGATTCGGTTTGTTGAACTGTCATTGACGACCTTAGGTCTTGCGCTGTCGGAGCGACGTGTTCTGGTTTCGGGAAGCATCGCCCGCCAACCCTCATGGCTGACGTCATCAAAAGCGGCTTCCAGCTTTCGCGAAAAAACTTAAACACCGGCCAGGCCGGTTTCTTCCCTCAAGGCCACGCGGCGCGCAAGGCGCACGGATGCGCAGGGCTCGGGGAGCGACGGCGAACCGTAATTGCCGATGCGGGGATTGTCAACGTGAGTTCGCGCTCTATGATGGGCGCCGATGATCGCGGCTTAATTCGGCCGGTCCGCTAAAGAGGCGGCGAGGCCATTTTTTTGGAGGCAACACAATGCACAAATCTCATCTAGCGTATGCTGACTGGTCTTTCGACACCCGTGCCATCCACGCCGGGCAGGAACCCGACCCGGCGACGGGGGCGATTATGACCCCCGTATTTCAGACCTCGACCTATGTTCAGTCCTCACCGGGCGAACATCAGGGCTATGAGTACAGCAGGACGGACAACCCGACGCGCAATGCGATGGAGGATTGCCTGGCCAGCTTAGAAGGTGGAAAGCACGGCGTGTCATTTTCGTCGGGGTGCGCGGCGACATCGACCATTCTTCATCTATTGAAATCGGGCGTTCACGTCGTCAGCGGAGACGATGTCTACGGCGGCACCTACCGGCTATTTACGAAAGTATTTCGCGATATGGGTATCGGCTTTAGCTTTGTCGATATGACCGATCTGGAGGCATTCGAGGACTCGCTGACCCCATCGACGGAGATGGTGTGGCTTGAGTCGCCGACGAATCCAATGCTCAAAATTAGCGATATCGCCGCCATCTGCGATATCGCCCATAGCCATAATATCCCGGTGGTCGTCGATAATACCTTTATGAGCCCCTATTTTCAGTGCCCGCTGGAGTTGGGCGCTGATATCGTCGTGCATTCGACGACGAAATTTATCAACGGCCACTCCGACGTGGTCGGCGGGGTGGTGATCACCGACGACGACGCCATCGCCGAGCGGCTGCGTTTTTTGCAAAACTCCATTGGCGCCGTGCCGGGACCGATGGATAGCTGGCTGGTGATGCGCGGCGTAAAAACTCTGGCCGTGCGCATGCGTCAGCACGAGGAGAACGCCCGGAAAGTGGCGAAATTTCTCGATGAACACTCGCAGGTCGACGAGGTGATCTATCCCGGACTAGAGAGCCATCCCCAGCATGAATTGGCGAAAGAGCAGATGTCCGGCTTCGGTGGAATGATCACCTTTATTATTGACGGGGGGCTCGAAAAGGCACGC
>SKQC01000012.1 GCA_007119175.1 Myxococcales bacterium
CACTGTGGAAGTCAATGATGGCGTCCTCAACCTCGGCAATGATCTCGCCCAGTCCTGATTGATGAGTAAATGGATCCGTCGTCGGCTCCCCGCCGGCGTTGTCACTCTCGCCGCCAAGCTGCCCGTAAAATTCGTCATTGAGGTCGCAGGCAAATGGAGGATCGCCGCATACTCCATCGTTGCAGACCTGTTCTTCATCACAGGCGTTGTCACAGCTCCCGCAATTGTCGACATCGTTTTGTAAATCGACGCCGCCCAGGCACATCACGTCATTCGACCCATCACAGGCCCAGGTGCCACAATCGTCGCATTCCGTCCCGGGCTCTCCGTCGAGTTCTTCCGTTCCACCGCAGACGTTATTCTCGCTTTCCGTGCAGGTCACGGCATCATCGCCGTCACAATTCCACACACCGTCACCGCCATCGCAGGGCTCACCGGGCTCGCCGTCGAGCTCATCGGTTCCACCGCAGGAATTGGTCTCCAGCACGCAGACGACTTCGTCGTCGCCCTCGCACTCCCATTCTCCAGCACCGTCTTCGCATGATTCGCCGGGCTCGGCGTCGAGCTCCTCGGTTCCGCCGCAGGCATTTTCTTCGATATGGCAGGCGACCTCATTTTCAGTGACACATTCCCACTGACCGGCCCCGTCTTCACAAGAATCACCGGGTTCGCCGTCGAGCTCCTCGGTTCCACCGCAGTCATTCTCCTCGTCTACCCCCGCATCGCCTCCCGTGTCGGTTCCGACATCGTCTACTGGACCGCCATCGGGATCGGCGTCCGCATCGTCCTGCGGGCCCACATCGGGGTCGGTGTCCACATCGTCCGGCTCACCCACGTCGGGATCGCCTTCCACATCATCGGGATCACCCACGTCGGGATCACCCACGTCGGGATCGCCTTCCACATCGTCGGGCTCGCCCGCATCGGGCTCAACTTCCACATCATCCGGCTCGCCCGCATCGGGATCGGTGACCGGATCGTCAGAACTGCAGGCAGCGGCCAGCAATATAAATGTGGCGCAAATCGCAAGGACCAACGGATAGGAAAATCGCATCTTTGACAAAGCACTACTCATGGCGTTCAACCTCTATTGACTGGACAACTTGCAATTTTGAGTTCTACAGAGTCCCGTGGAACAAAAGCCCCGATCGCGCGGACGGAGGACGAATACAATACTCAGATAACACCCATCTTTGAAGGCCACCGCCCGCGGGCTACAACCGGCTCAACTGGAACACGATTTAACCCGGATTATTCATTACGCGTCGTTACGAGGCAAAATCCGCTTCAAAATCCCAAAATTGAGCCCCACAGGCGATGCAGCGCATCGTCGAGGAGTAAAATGAAGGGATTTTGGAGCTGATGAGCCGCAGTAGACGGGTCATGAATAATCCGGGTTAACGATGGAAGATATCGATATTTAGAAGCAAGCACTCCAGCGGCCCATTGTAGAGGGTATAGACCTTGCCGGCGCTGAGTCCCAATTGTCGCCCCAATTCCTCGGAGCCGGTGAGTATGGAGGCCTTCCAGCCCGGAAAGCGCTCCCGCAGCGACTCGCCCAATTCGCGGTGAACTCTCGCTGCCTCCGCATCGTCGTCGAGTCGCTCACCGTAGGGGGCGTTGGTGACCATCAGTCCCGGCCAGGCCGGGCCCGCGGGCGGTTCGATTTCTCGCACCGGCCGATTTTCCAATTCGATAAATTCAGAAAGCCCCGCGCTTTCGGCGTTTTTTCGAGCCGCTCGGAGACCTCCCTTGTCGATATCGGAGCCCTTTATGATGGGAAGGCTGCTTTTGCCGGCGCGGGCTCGCTCGCTCGCCTCGTCGATGAGCTTATCCCACAGATCAGCGTCGTGTTGGCGCCATTTGAGGACCCCGAAATAATCGCGCAATAGCCCCGGCGCGTGGTCGCCCGCCATCAGCGCTCCCTCGATGAGAAGCGTCCCCGATCCGCACATCGGATCAAATAGCGGTTTTCCCTCGGAGCTGAACTGTGGCCAGCCCGCCCGAAGGAGCACGGCGGCGGCGACATTTTCCTTTATCGGCGCCTTGCCGGAGTCCTTTCGATACGAGCGCCGGTGCAGACTGCGGCCGGCGAGATCGATGCTGAGCGTGGCCTGGTCGCCGTCGATATGGCAGTTGATGTGGAGGTCGGGCTGTGTGCGGTCCACAGAGGGACGTTCCCCCGTTTTCTCGCGAAATTGGTCGACCACGGCGTCTTTGACGGTCAGGGCGCCGTATTTGGAATGCGTGATCTCCGAATCGAGACGCACCGACGTAAAGGTGACCTTGAGCGTATCGTTGACGCCCATATGCTCCGTCCAATCGATGGTGCCCACTCCCTCGTAGAGCTCTTCGGCCGTCGACGCCGGCACCTCCTTTAATTTGAGGACGATTCGATTGGCGAGCCGAGTCCAGATCAAAGCCCGGTAGCCCACCTCGAGAGTGCCCTTAAAATACACTCCGGCGACGGTGTGCTGGACTTCTCTGGCTCCCAGCTCGGTGAGTTCGTCAGCCAAAAGCCGCTCCATATGCAGCGGTACGGTGGCGAAATAGGAAAATTCGGTTGCCATGGGAAGCCGGTTCTAAAGGTATTTGTCGACGTTGGTGAGACGCGCACTCGCATATCCTGTAGCACGGGCAGCACTGAGCCTCCACCGAAGGAGGCCGGCGAGACTGCCACGTCACGCATCCCGTTGATCCCGTCTCGCCTGCCGTGCTACACGACCGGCACGACACCGCGTGGGTCGCGCGGAAATAGGGCTCGCCCCCTTATTCGTTTACTGCCAGCACATTCACCACTTCCTGGATGACAGCGATGAAACCAACGGATATCCGACAGAGCTATTTGGACTTTTTCGAGGAGCGCGACCATCGCGTGGTGCCCTCCTCTCCCGTGGTCCCCGAGGGCGATCCAACCCTTTTATTTACCAACGCCGGGATGAACCAGTTCAAAGACCTGCTGCTCGGAAACGAGGAGCGCGACTACAAGCGCGCCACCAGCTCCCAGAAGTGCATCCGCGCCGGCGGAAAGCACAACGACCTCGACGAGGTCGGAAAAGACGGACGGCACCTGACCTTTTTCGAGATGCTCGGCAATTGGTCGTTTGGCGACTATTACAAGCGTCAGGCCATCGAGTGGTCCTGGGAATTTGTCCTCGATGTACTGGAGCTCGACAAGGATCGACTCTATGTGACGATCTATCTCGACGACGACGAATCCTTCGGCATCTGGACGGAGCATATCGGTCTCCATCCCGACCGCGTATTGCGCCTGGGTGAAGACGAAAATTTCTGGTCTATGGGTCCCACCGGCCCCTGTGGACCGTGCACCGAGATTCACTACGATCTGCATCCCGAGCGCGGCGATTTCGACTTTGTCGAGGGCTACGACGAGGAGCGAATCAACGAGATCTGGAACCTGGTCTTTATGGAATTTGACCGCGACGAGGAGGGAAATTTCAATCCCCTCCCGCTCAAGAGTGTCGACACCGGGATGGGACTGGAGCGAGTGGCCATGATCAAGGCCGGGCGAGACAGTGTCTTTCATACCAACCTATTCACACCGATTTTCCGCACCCTTTTCAAACTCCTCGGCGAAGATCCGGACCAGGATCTGGACCAATTTTACGCCCGCGATGATTTTACGAGCTTCGCTGTCATCGCCGACCATATTCGCACATTGACCTTCGCTATTTGCGACGGCGCCCAATTCTCAAATGAGGGACGGGGCTATGTGCTTCGCCGTGTGCTCCGCCGTGCGGTGCGCTTCGGGCGAACCATCGGGTTTAGCGAACCCTTTATGCACCAGTTGGTCCCGGCGATGGTCGAATATTACGGCGATAGTTATCCGGAACTCCAGGCCATGGGTACCGAGGCCGCGGAGCTTATCCGCCTCGACGAAGAGAGCTTTTTTCGCAACCTGGACCGGGGACTGGAGCTCTTTGAAGACACCGCCGAAGAAGCCCAGGCACAGGGGCGCGACGAATTGAGCGGCGAAGAGGTCTTTGAATTACATGCCACGTTTGGATTTCCGCCGGACCTCATCGAGATCATGGCCGAAGAGCGGCAGATGACCATCGATTGGGAGGGCTACCAGGATCTCTGGGAGGAGCACCGCGAGAAATCACGGGGAAAAGACGTCCACGCCGACGCCGCTGGCGTCGGCGATTGGAAGACCATCCACGACGGTCCGGCCGATGAATTCGTCGGCTACGACCGACTCCGCGAGACCACTCAAATCCAAAAGGTCCGCCACCTCGACGGCGACGAATACGAATTGCTTTTGCGCAAGACGCCCTTTTATGCCGAATCGGGTGGCCAGATCGGCGACACCGGCGTCATCGCCGCTGTGGACAACGACGTGTCCTTCGAGATTACCGATACTCAGCAGACTCCGATGGGCATCGTCCACCGGGCCCGAAGAAAGTCCGGGGAAGTCACAGACGACAGCCTGGGCGACGAATTTACTGCCTCTGTCGACGAACGCCATCGCCAGAAGACAGCCTGCAACCACACGGCGACGCATCTGCTTCACGCCGCGCTGCGCGAGGAGATCTCGGACTCAATCTTTCAGGCCGGCTCTCTTGTGGCACCGGACCGACTGCGCTTTGATTTCCGCCACGGTGAAGCGCTCGGCGACGATGAGTTGCGTCAGCTCGAAGAACGGGTCAATCAGCGCATTCGCGCACGCCACCCGGTGGTCGTCAACACCGACGTAGAGCGCGACGAGGCCGTCGAAGAGATGGGCGCCATGGCGATTTTCGGCGAAAAATACGGCGACACCGTACGGGTGGTGCAGATTCCCGGCGAGTCCGTCGAATTATGTGGTGGAATCCACGTGGAGAATACCGGCGATATCGGCGCCTTCCGAATCACCTCGGAGTCCAGCGTCGGAAGCGGCATACGCCGCATCGAGGCGGTGACCGAAGAAGAGGCATTTGACACCTTCGACGAGGAGCGTCAGACGCTGGAAAAGCTGGCGGGGATGCTCAAGGCGGACAGCTCCAATCTGGAGGACCGCCTTCAGGCACTGATCGATGAAAAAAATGACCTGGAACGACAGGTTGATAGCCTGTCGCAAAAATTGGCCGACCGCGGTGCCTCGGAGATGGTCGACGATGCCGCCGAGGTCGACGGTGTCGCCGTGATTGCCCAGGTCGTCGACGTCGACGACCGCGATCAGATGCTCGCCTACGCCGACAAATTGCGAGAACAACTCGGCGATCGCGAAGCGGCCATTTTGCTCGGCGCCCGCATCGATTCCAAAGCCGCCCTGGCCTGTTTGCTGACTGATTCCACCTTTGAGACGCACCGAATCAAGGCCGGTGACCTCATCAACGTCGTCGCCGAATACGTCGACGGACGCGGCGGTGGTCGCCCCACCCTCGCTCAAGCCGGTGGCTCGAAGCCCGATGGACTCTCAAATGCCATCGACGCCTTCGCGGACGCCGTGGCCGATGCGCTGTCGAAATAAATTAGGATGATGCTCAGTCGTCGGAGGCGCTCTCAGTGGAGACGGGCATCGTCGACTCCGGGGTCGACATCGCCTCGGAAGTGTCGAGGAAATTTCCCTCGTGGGAGATATAGGCCATCATGGCCACCGCCAGCGCGATCAGCGACAGGGCCAGCATTCCCCCGATAAACCAGGTTTGCCGACGCTGCAAAACAACGACCTCGTCGGTCAGTGCCGAGGCCACCTCGGTGGCTCGATCGGCGCTGGCCCGCAGCTCCTCTAGCGAATCCCGGGTTTCTGCGAGCTCCTCTTCGAGCTCCATCTCCCGCTCCGTGGGACCGTCCTGCACTCCATGCGGAGTCTCCGGCTGCGGCGCTGCGACCTGCTCCGACATTACTTCCCGCGCCTGGCGGAGGGTATCGGCGACGGCATCGCGCTCCTCGGAAAATAACTCTTTGACCTTGGTCCCAAGTCCAGATCGCACCTCCTCACAGCACACTCCACGGGCGTCGAGCACGCTCTCCAGATCCTCGGCAAGGGCCCCTGCCGACTGATAGCGCTCGTCGCGATCGCGTGCCAGGGCTTTAAGGACTATCTCGTCGATTTCCCCGTCGAGATGGTCGGCGACCTCCGAGGGAGGCGTGATCGGATCGGAGGTCACCGCCTCGATGACCGCCTCTTCGCCCTTGCGACGAAATAGGCGCCGTCCGGTCGCCAATTCATACAGAATCACGCCGACGCTGAAGATATCCGATCGATGATCGAGGGCTTCCTTTCTGCATTGCTCGGGACTCATATAGCTAAATTTGCCGCCGATGAGTTCTGAGCTCATCCAGCCGACGTCGCCGGCAATCTGCGAGATCCCGAAGTCGAAAACCCGCGTGATCCCAGCATAGGTGACCATCAGGTTCTGGGGACTTATATCGCAGTGAACGATGCTATAATGCGAGCAGTCGACATCCTCAAAAGAGTGAACATAGTCCAGGCCATTGCAGGCATCAGCGAGGATGATCAACGTCTCGTCGAGACTCAAACCGGCGCCCGTCGAAAAGGCGCGCTGAGCGAAGTCAGCCACGGTCTGTCCGGCCACATAATCCATGACGATAAAATGCTCTTCACCGACCCATTTCGCGTCGTGCGCCGTCACCACGTGGGGATGGGAAAATCGCGACGATATCGAGGCCTCCTGATAAAATAACGCCTCCAGATCGCGCTCCCCCTTAAAATCGTCGGGAATGGCCTTGATGACCACCGGGCGAAAAAAGCCGTACGGCCCGCTGCGAGCGGCCAAAAACACCTCGGACTGCCCCCCTTTGGCCAGACGGGCCAGGAGTCGGTACTCACCGAGCTGTCGTTGAATCCGCTTCACATCTGGGTCCGGTAGTAATAATACGAGCCGGCATCACGCCGGCTCGCAGGTGCTTTCACTGTCGCTCACTCCACGATGACGGTCTGCTCGGCATCAAATGTAGCCTGCATCAACCAGGCATCGCCGTAGCCGTCGCCGTTGTGGTCACAATTGATATCGTCGGTGTCGAGAGCATTGACCAGCGGTATCGGGTCTTGTCCCTCGAAGAGCACAATCTCGACCTCTTTTGCGTCGTGATACCAGACGACACCGGTCAATTGTCCCTCGACGATGTGGGGATCGCTTCCGTCTTCCTCGGCACGGAGTTGGGCATCCAGGTCTAGATCGCGGATGGGAATCACCGTTTTATAGGTCTCGGATTCGGTCTCGACGGTGGCCACGAAATTGAGCAACGGAAGCCGGGCGTCGAACCAGCCATCGGCGTCGATATTTCCCTCTGCGCTCTCCGGCACCTCCAATTCGTCGTCCCAGACATATTCTCCGCCTCCCGGCTCGTCGGCGTGCAACCCGGCTCCCCCGCGGACCATCACATCACCTTCATCGGCGTCGAGGTCTTCGAGCTCGACGAGGACAATGATCGGGTGTTCCTCGGTCTGGTCGAAATAATTTCCGATAATGGGGTTGAGTGCGCTGCCCGGCGATCCGGCATCAAAACTGAAATCGCTGAAGAGCAAATCGTAATCGGCCTCAAACGCGATATCGCCGGGTTCCCATTCCGGATCTTCAGGAGCTCCATCGGCAGCAATATCGGCCTGCATATCGCCGCAGGCGTCCATTTCCTCGTCGGTCGGCGATTCCTGATTGGTGGTCTGATTCTGGTTTTGGTTCTGATTCTGGTTCTGATTTTGATTTTGATTATTCGCCTCGTCATCGTCACCACAGGCCACAAGACACCCCACCGAGGCAGTCACAAATAGGGCGATCAGTCGTCGTTTCCAGATCTTCATATCGCTTTCTCCCAAATGATACGTTCGTCACTCGTCGAGCAATTCGAGAGGCTCGAAGTTGACGAGACGTTGAAATTTTTCAAAGCGCCGCTCAATGATGTTGAAATCCAATTCGCGGAGCGACTCCAGGCTGAAATCCTCGACGCAAAAACTGGCCATCACACAGCCCAGAACGGTGGCCTGACGAAGGTCGCGGGGGCGAAATTGGCCCTGGCGACTGAGATATCCCAATAAACCGCCGGCAAAAGTATCGCCGGCTCCCGTCGGATCGAAGACCGATTCCAACGGATAAGCCGGCGCAAAGCAAATTTCATCGTCGGCAAAACAGAGCGCGCCATACTCGCCGCGCTTGATGACGACGTGGCGAGGCCCCAATTTTTGGATGGCTCGCGCGGCCTGGACCATATTTGATTCATCGGCCAATTTCCGGGCCTCCGATTCGTTGATCACGGCCATGTCGACGCGAGCCAACACGGCCTCCAGAGCGTCGCGTTTGCCGTCGATCCAGTAATTCATGGTGTCAGCGGCCACAAAATCGGGGTCCCGGACCTGCTCCAGGACCTCCAATTGCAGCTCGGGGTCGATATTGGCCAAAAAGACGGACTTCGCGTCGCGATAATCCTCGGGAAGCTCGGGGTGAAAATCGCCGAAGACATTGAGCTGGGTATCCAGGGTGATTGCCTCGTTGAGATCGAAGCCGTATTTGCCCTCCCAGCGAAAGGTTTTGCCCTCTTTTCGATGCAGCCCCTGACAGTCGACGTCACGGGATTGAAGAAAATCGATCTCCGCCTCCGGGAAATCCTCCCCGACCACGGCCACCAATTTGACGTCGGTGAAATAACTCGCCGACGCCGAAAAGAACATTGCCGAGCCACCAATGGCCTCTTCGACCTTCCCAAACGGCGTCTCGACGGAATCAAAGGCGATGGATCCGACGACCAGCAGACTCATGAAATTCTCGCTACTTCCAAAAAATGAGACAACGACGAGCCGACTCTACTTCAGATTCGCGCTGACGTCAGGCGTTGACCACCGAGTCATTGCGAAATTTGTCCAACTTTCGACGCACATGAGGTGGCTCCTTGTCGCCGGGCTTGCCGAGTTGGCCACAGGCGGCCATCTCGTCTCGGCCCCGGGTGCGGCGCCGGAAGACGGCGACGTTATGCTCGACCAGGACTTGCTGGAAGGCGGCCATCGTCTCCTCCGACGGAGTCTCAAAGGGTGTGCGCGGATGGGGATTGAAGGGGATTAGATTTATCTTCGAAGGGATATCTTCGGTCAACTCCACGATTCGCCGGGCATCATCGAGGGTGTCGTTGACCCCTTTGATGAGGACGTATTCGAAGGTGATTCGCTCTCGATTCGTCAGCGGATAGTCGCGAAGAGCGTCCATTAATTCGTCGAGGCCCCACCGATCGTTGATGGGCATAATCTGGCTTCGCGTCTCGTCGGTCGTCGCGTTGAGGCTGATCGCCAGTTGGACGTTCGTCTCCTCGCCCAGTCGGTGGATCGCCGGCACCATTCCGCTGGTCGACACCGTGACTTTGCGACGTGAAAAATTCAGACCGTCGCCGTCGAGCAGGATGTCGATGGCGCGAATGACATTGTCCACGTTGTGGAGTGGCTCGCCCATGCCCATAAAGACGATATTGCCGATGCGGCCATTGGCGTCGGTCATCTTACGGCGGGCCTGCACGACCTGGTCGACGATCTCCGCCGTCGTCAGATTGCGCTTTAATCCCATCTTCGCCGTATAACAAAACGTACAGCCCAGGGCGCATCCGACCTGGCTTGAGATGCACAGGGTATTGCGCTCGCCGGCGGGGATATACACCGTCTCCACTACCGCCCCGCCGTCGCATTTAAAGGTCAGCTTCGTCGTCCCATCGCCCGACTCGTGGGCGCCCTCAAATTCCAGCGGCGAAATACGGGCTGCTCCGTCGAGCTTGGCGCGAAGATCCTTCGACAGATTCGTCATCTGATCGAAAGTCTCGGCGCGCTTTTCATATAGCCATTTAAAGAGCTGGTCACCGCGAAAGCCGGGCTCATCGAGCGCTTCCTTTAGCAATTGTCGCAGCTCGACATGGGTGAAATTTTTAAGGTCCACCTCTTCCGCGCCTTCACCCAATTGGGTGGCGGCGTCGAGGACGCGGGCGGAGATTGAGGATGTCATGATCGTTCTCCCACAGAAAAAGAGGCTGTCGGCTCGAGATTACGCCGATTCCGGCAAAATCTCAAACCCCACAGCCCCAATGCTCATTCCGCTGCGATGAGTATCTCAACCGCGCGGGAAGACCTGCACGTCACTGAAAAAATATTTGATCTCTTTCGCGGCGTTCTCCGGCGAATCCGAACCGTGCACCGTATTTTCCTCGATGCCCGAGGCGTATAATTTGCGCAGCGTGCCCTCGTCGGCCTCGTCGGGATTGGTAGCGCCCATCACTTCCCGATTGCGGGCGATGGCGTCGTCGCCTTCCAGAACCATGACCACTACGGGACCGCGGGTCATAAATTCGACAAGGCTGTCGAAAAACGGTCGTTCGCGGTGAACGGCGTAAAACCCTTCCGCTTCTTGCTGTGAAAGGTGCACCATTCGCACCGCCACCGGGGTCAAGCCCTCTTCTTCGAAACGGGCGATGATTTTCCCGATCAGATTCTTCTCCACACCGTCGGGCTTGATGATACTCAATGTTCGCTGCGTCGCCATGTCGTACTCCTCGTGTTGATTAATTGGAATTCATCGCTTCTTGCAGGGTCGTGCCAATATCGGCGGGCGACATCGAAACGGCGATGCCCGCCTGTTGCATGGCCTCGATTTTGCCCTCTGCCGTTCCCTCGCCGCCGCTGATGATGGCGCCGGCGTGGCCCATCCGCTTGCCGGGAGGCGCCGTTCGTCCGGCGATGAAGCCGGCGACGGGTTTGGTCATATTTTCGGCGACCCAGGCGGCGGCTTCTTCTTCGGCCGTCCCTCCGATCTCGCCGATCATGACCGCCGCATCGGTATTCGGGTCGTCTTCGAAAAGCTGCAGGCAATCGATGAAGTCGAGCCCGTTAATGGGGTCGCCGCCGATGCCGATGCACGTGCTCTGGCCGATGCCGAGTCGCGTCAACTGATCGACTGCCTCATAGGTGAGGGTTCCCGAGCGACTGACCACACCGACGCGTCCGGCCTTGTGGATATGGCCGGGCATAATCCCGATTTTGCACTGCCCCGGGGTGATGACGCCCGGGCAATTGGGACCGATGAGCACCGTGTCTTTATCCTCGAGATAGCGGACCACAGAGATCATATCCTGTACGGGCACGCCCTCGGTGATGGTCACGATGAGGTCGAGCCCGGCGTCGGCGGCCTCCATGATGGCGTCGGCAGCAAAGGGGGGCGGCACGTAGATGACCGTCACATCGCAGCCCGTCTCGTCGGCGGCCTGTTGCACTGTATCGAAGACCGGCACGTCCTCGACGGTCTGGCCGCCTTTTCCGGGGGTGACACCGCCCACGATATTGGTGCCGTATTCCAGCATCTTCCGGGTGTGAAAACTCCCGGTAGAGCCGGTTATTCCCTGTACGATAAGGCGTGTTGATTCGTCCACTAAAACGCTCATAATTCATCCTCGTTGATCTGCTGGGTTCACTGGGGGCGTGCTGGCGCTAAATCCCTCGAGACCGCTCGTCAGCCGAGCAGGTCGATCGCCTTTCGGGCCCCATCGGCCATGGAATCGGCGCTGACGATATCAAAGGACGACTCCTCCAGAATCTTCTTTCCGGCGTCCACGTTGGTGCCGGCCAGTCGAACGACCAGGGGAACGTCGAGGCCCACCTCGTCGACGGCGGCGATGACCCCGTCGGCGATGACGTCGCATTTCATGATTCCACCGAAGATATTGATAAAAATCACCTTCACGCGCTCGTCGTCGGTGATAATCTTGAACGCCTCAGTGACCGTCTCGGCATCGGCGCCGCCGCCGACGTCCAGGAAATTGGCCGGCTCCCCGCCGTAGAGCTTAATGATGTCCATGGTGCCCATAGCGAGCCCGGCGCCGTTGACCATGCAGC
>SKQC01000174.1 GCA_007119175.1 Myxococcales bacterium
ATCGACGAGGCCCATTGCATCAGCCAGTGGGGACACGATTTTCGGCCCGATTATCTGACGCTGGACAAAGTGCGCCAGCGACTCGGCGAGCCGACGACGCTGGGCCTGACGGCGACGGCGACGCCAGATGTCCAACAGGATATGGCCGACCAACTCGGCCTTGAGAATCCAGAGGTGGTGGTCTCCGGGTTTGAGCGGCCGAATCTATTTTTCGAGGTGTATTCTGCCCGCCGACGCGCCGAAAAATTCGCGCGCCTTCAGGCCGCCATCGATGACGTCGACCAGGGCTCGATCCTCGTCTACTGCGCCACGCGAAAACAGGTCCGGAAGGTGAGCGATAAATTGAGGGCCGCCGGCCATCACCCGGCCGTTTATCACGCGGGATTAGCGGACCAGAAACGCGACGAGATTCAAGATGCGTTTATGGCCGGCGACGCACCACTGCTGGTGGCGACCAACGCCTTCGGCATGGGCGTCGACAAAAGCGACGTCAGGCTGATCGTCCACTTCAATATTCCGGGCAGCGTGGAGGCCTACTACCAGGAGGCGGGCCGCGCCGGGCGCGACGGTGAACCGGCCCACTGTCTTCTATTATACAACCGCAATGACAAGCGAATTCACGAATTTTTTATCGAAAATTCCCATCCCCAACGCCGCCTCGTGCAGCGGGTCTGGAGAGCGCTTCGCCAATACGGCACCGGGACTCATCCCGTCGATGCCGAAACGCTGGCCGATCACCTCGATCGGGGAGGGCGAGACCGAGTCCATAGCTGGGCGGTGGAGTCGGCTCTGCGGCTGCTTCAGCGCGGCGGCCACGTCGCCTTTGGAGCGCGCAATGGAACGCCCTATATCGCCGTCATCGACCAGGCTCGAAAACGCGATCTTCGCGTCGACTGGGAGGCGCTAGAAAAACGGCGCGAGATCGACGAAGACCACCTCGACGACGTCGTCCGCTACGCCACGACGATGAGCTGCCGGCAGAATTTTTTGATCCGCTATTTTCAGAGCGCCGCCGACGAGGGCGACGGCTGTGACCACTGCGATGTGTGCAGCGGCGCGCCGGATTACGGCGACGGCGCCACGCGGCGAGAAAAGGTCATGACCACCGACTCAGTGCAGACGTTGGTGCGAAAACTGCTCAGCGGGGTCGCCCGCTGCCGCGGCGGCTGGGGCGCCCACGCCGTCGGCGGAATGCTGCGCGGATCGAAGGCCAAAAAGATTCTGCGCGGCCGCCTCGACCAGCTCTCCACCTACGGACTTTTATCCGATTTTCGCCAGCGCGATCTGGTCCGACTGCTCGATCTTCTTCAGCGGCTCGGCATGACCCGTCAGGACGTGCGCGGATGCCTCCACTTAACGGAGCTGGGAAAGGAGATAATGGCCTCCTCAGATCCGCTGCCCGCGGAGATCGAAAAAACAATGGTCCGACATGTCGACAGCACAGATGGTCTCGTAGACACCGGCGATTCGACATCCTCGACGGCCGACGACGATCTGAGTGATACCTATCTTCGCACCTTCAAGCTCGCCAGAGATGGCCGCGACATCTCGGAAATTGTCGAGGCCCGCGGCCTGACGAAATCGAGCGTTCTCCGCCATTTTATGGTCCTGGCCGACCGCGGTTATGAATTGGACCTCGCGGAGTACGCCGACGGTCGCCTCCTCCCGGAGCTGCGCGATGTCGCCGGCGATTGGAGCCCCGGAGATCCGCTCAAACCTCTCAAAGAAAAGCTCTCCACGAGCTGCAATTACACCACCCTCAAATTAAATCTGGCGATCTTACTCGGCGAGCGCTGTCGAGACTAGCCAACTTGGGATTAGCGATGATCGACGACGTCTCCACAGCGGTGGCCCGGGCGATCAAAGAGGGGTCGAGCAAGCTCGATCCGGCGGCGTCGACCTGTGTGGTCGTCCCCGACGCCACGCGACCACTTCCCTTTGAGGCCACTCTGCGGCCTGTGCTCGAATATCTCGACGTCGGCGACCAGCCGACGATCGTGCTCGTAGCACTGGGTCTGCATCGGCCAATGACCACCGACGAATTGGCGCCTATCGAGCGGGCCTGCCGCAATCTCGATATCCACGTCGTCCAGCACGACCCGCACGGAGACCTCGTCGATTTCGGTACGACCGGCGACATCCCGATCCAGTTAAATCGCCGCATTGTGGAGGCCGATCAGGTGATCTGCATCGGCACCGTAGAGCCCCATCAATACGCCGGCTACTCCGGCGGCATCAAAGCCGCCTCCATCGGTTGCGCCTCCGCCCCCACCATCTCGGCAATGCACGGACTGACATTTTTGCGCGACGAGCAAACCGCCCTCGGCAGGGTGGCGGATAATCCCTTTCAACAAGCTCTGTGGCGTATCGGCGCCCCCCTCGGCAATATACTCGGTTTGCAGCTCGTGCCCGCTATCGGCGGCGGCATCGAGAGCCTATTTTTCGGCGATATCGACGAGGCGTTCACACAAGCACAAAAAGTCGCCGAAGCCTCATTTTTCGAATCTTTCGATACTGCCTTTGACTGGCTGCACCTGTCGGTTCCCGCGGTGAAAGCATCGAATTTTTATCAGGCCTCCCGGGCGGCGACCTACGTGGCCCTGATCGACCGGCCAGCGATCAGACGCGGCGGCACAATCGTCGTCGACGCCGCCTGTCCGGAAGGCATGGGCGACGGAGAAGGCGAACGGGCCTGCGCGTCGGCCATAGCCCGCGGAAAAGACGCTCTACTTCGCGAACTGCACACACCCTCGAATAAGCAAATCCGCGGCGGCCAGCAGCGGGCCTATGTGCTGGCCCGAGCCTGCGATCGCAACCGGATCGCCCTGGTTGGCGCCCCTAAAATCGATGTACTGGATGCTCTGGGAATCGATCAATTCGACACCGTCGACGAGGCAATAGACGCGCTGGATCTGCACGAAAAGCGAGGCTGTCGCATCGACGATGTCTTTCATCGAATCCCGCGACTGGCCTCCGAAGGTTGATGGCGATCTGGCGACCACCGAAGGTCATTAAGGACGCCAGAGATTTCTACGAAAATCTGGGCGGTTGTTCACGGCACTAATCCTTTCCCCCGCCGGGGGAAATGTCGAGCATTGCGAGACAATGGGGGAGTTTCGGAGCAACCACGATGAACAATAGGGCTCCCCGATCTCCCCCTCAGCCCGCCCACCGGGCGGACAGCTCCCCCGAAGGGAGA
>SKQC01000190.1 GCA_007119175.1 Myxococcales bacterium
CCCCGATCTTCGAGGTTTTCGATCAACCCCACAGGCTCGTTCGCTCCGCTCCCTCGCCAGCTCCCCTCGCGAGGGGAGCGGACTCTTCATGTGACTCCTCTGGTTCGATGGGCCCCGCCCACCGGAGGTGCCTTTAGCCGCAGGCGAGGGCGGTGGGATATTCCGAAAAGTTATGCCCCATTGTCAGCCCGCAGGGGCAGGCTGAGGGGAGAGCGCGGGGTACTGTTGGTGTTTATAATTCGTCGAAAATCCCGCGTTTTTCTCACAATGCTCGAAGCTTCCCTTCGAAGGGAGAAGGGCTTGCTGCCGTGATAACCCGCGCAGCCTTTCGTGGTGGGAGGCGACTTGCGCCGTGATAGACTGCCGGGCTGTTTGGGGGATATCGGGTGACGGTGATGACCGTCGGGGGGTTGCTGTGGTCATTCCGCTCCCCCCGGAGCGGCGAGTACGGAGCGGCGAGCACGATCGGCGATCTCGATTGTCTGGATGCCCAGGCTGGTTCAGCGAATACAGAAGCCATCTTCACAGAAGCCGGCGCCGAATGTGCACTCTGAGTCCTGCTCGCAGGGAATCGTGCAATAGCCGTCGTAGCAGTTTGCATTGTCGCCGCATTGGTCGGGGCCGTCGCATTCCGGTCCCGGTCGGTAGTCAGGCTGACAGACGCCGTAGTCGCAGACCATCTGAGAGCCGCAGTCGGCGTGGTCGTCACAGGGGGAGTAGCACCAGCCGTTGATGCAGGTTTCGCCGTCGTCGCAATCGGCGTTCTGGGCGCAGGCATCGTTGGAGTTGTCGGCGATGTGGCAGACGCCGTCCTGGCAGTCGTGGCTGTAGGGGCAGTCATCGTCGGTGGTGCAGTCAAAATTGCAGAATCCATCGACGCAATTTTTGTCGATGCCGCATTGATTGTTGGTCACACAGAAGAGGTCGACGATCTGACATTGTCCGTTGATGCAGATCTCGCAGGGGCCGCAGTCATGGCTCGATGAGCACTGAAGATTCGGTGGGTCGAGGAGTTCGCAGATTCCGTCGACGCACTCCTCACCGCTGCGACAGTGGTCATCTTCATCACAGCTCAGGCGGCAGCGTCCCTGCTGGCAGGTCGAGCCATCGGAGCAATCGGAGTCCGATTGGCAGATGCTGTCGTAGACGCAGAGTCCATCCTCACATCGGTGTCCGTCGTCGCATTCGGAGGCGGAATCGCAGGCGATGGCGTCGTCGCGATCCGGGGAGGGTATGGTGATGGGCGTGCCGGCATCGTCGGGAACCCCCGCATCGGACTCCGGTCCACTTCCGTGTTGTGAGTCGTCGGGTTCCGGGGCCGGGCGGCTGTCGTCGTCGGTGCTGGCGGGGACGCAAACACCGCGCCAGCACAGGCCGTCGTCGCATTGGGCGTCGTTGCTACATCCCGCCGAGCAGGTGCCGTCGAAGCACAGGGCGTCGCGGCCGCAATCTTCGTGGTCGGTGCAGCCGACCTCGCAGGCGTTATCGATGCACACGCCACTATCGCAATCAGCGTCATCGTCACATTCGCCGATCACACCGCAGCGTCCGTTGTGGCAATACTGGCCGGAGGGGCATTCGGTGTTGGTATTGCACTGGGGGACGCAATAGCCGTCGAGACTGCAGAATTGTTCGTCGAAGCAATCGTCGTCATGATCGCATTGTTCGGCGGGCTCGCAGACCCCGTCGTTGCAACGATGTGAGTTGCAATCGGCGTTGCTCTCACAGGCTTCGGCATCCTCATCGGGAATGCAAAATCGTCCGGCCGAGCAGATAAGATCGTCGCCGCAATCCTCGTTTACGGCACAGACCTCGGTGCAGGCCCCGGTGCGACAGATGCGGTCATCTTCGCACTCGTCGTCGATGACGCAGACCTCGGGGCAGTAGGTATCTTCGCATTCCTCGTCATCGGTCACCGTATCCTCACAGGACGAGCAACCGGCGCCGATAAAGAGCATTAAGAGCGTGGCCAGCCCGAGTGCGCGGAGCGATTGAAAGGGGCGATACGATCCCGCAGAGCCAGCGGATGCGGTAGGTGAGATGGACGGCAACATATTCTTGCTCCCTGTGTGTGATTTCGGGCGGGGCGCCAATAACAAGTGTACGACTCCCCACGGTGGTACGCCATCGCACGAAATTCGACGCCGGTGGGCCGGCGTTTATTCAAGGCGGCGATAAAATGAGTGGCTCAGGGCCCGCGGGCGAGTGCGTGGGCGGAATTTTTTAAGGCGCTCAAGACTTGAGATTGCAGCACGTACTCCACAGTCAGTATGACGGGAATTTTACTTGTAATCTGTGGGCAAAGGTGCCAAAAAGCGACGCGTGGCCGCATTGCGGCCCAGTAATTGGCGGGCGGTCAATATGCCGTCGGCGAAGTAAATACAGGCGAAAACTCGAGTCGAATTCGAGAAGACGGGAGGCCCCAATGCGATTGTACAGCGGACAAGTTCCGGTCGTTGCCAGCGAGCTCCAAACGCTGTTGACCGAGGGAGGCGATCTTGAGGTGACGCCGGAGAATCTGCCCGAGGTCGAAAAAGATATCGAGTCGGTTCTACGCGAGTTTATTCGCCTAAATCGCGAACTCGTCGACGAGTCTCGCGACCTGATCGCCCAACGTGGGCGGGGAAGCATTGGCCGGATGAAGCGAAAGCTGGCCAAGCAAAAAGGGCTCGATATCGTCGACGACCCGGTGGGCTATATCATCAACCAGCTCATCGAGACCTTTTTTCACTCCCATTTCGTAGAAGAGGTCTACTCGCTGGATCGGGAGATGCGCCGCAAGATGGCGCCCCTTCTCAAAAAGCATATGGACGTCGAAGAAGAACTCGACGAAGAGGTGCGCGACAAGATCAAAAACCTCGAGGAGGGCTCGCAGGCGTGGGAGATCGAATATGAAAAGGCGATGGGCAAGCTAAAGCGGACAAAAAAGCTCGAAGATTAGGGCCTGTCTGAAAACCGCTTCGGTCGCAGTTGGTGGCTGATTTTCACGCCATCAAAGTCGACCCACTAGTGGTACTCGACAGAAGTCTTAAACCACTCTTCGCCGGTCCTGAACGACGATCTCTTTGCCGTCTATGTTCGACGATGCACAAGCATCGCCTCACTTCGACGACTTCGCAGCCCAAGACTATTTGGTCGCTTCGCTCCCGGCACCTCGTCGCCCAGTCCTCGCCGAATACGGCTCAGGACTTCCGCCGA
>SKQC01000453.1 GCA_007119175.1 Myxococcales bacterium
CGCCTGATTTCTGGAAGCTGACAGTGCGTTTGGATGACCCTATCAGCGAACGGATTCGAAGGAGTCCACCATGCGGTCTCGGGTGAGAACCTGGGGTAAAATCTCCGGTTCATCCGGGTCATCCGGAGAAAATAAGAGGTATAGCGGCACCCCGGCGCGACCGTATTTCTCGAGCTCCTGGACCAACTCATCTTCGGTATGGGTCAGATCGGCCATCACCATCTCGATGTCGGCTTCGCGAGCGGCGGCGATGACTGGAGGCGTTGCGATCACCTCGCGCTCATTGGCCTTACAATTGATGCACCAGTCGGCTGTAAAATTGACGAAGACCGGACGGCCCTCGGCAAGGGTGTCGTCGACAATGGTAGGCGTCCAATCGCTCCAGGCGATTTCGTCGTCGGCCAACTCCTCACCATCGACGGCGGCCGCAACCTCGGTGCCGGACGGCGGCTCCATTTCCAGATCGGCGATACCCAACCAGCCAGCGACACTGACGCCGGCGATGGCAAAGCCGATGGCCACCGCTTTGGTCTTGTCCCATGGCCGGTACTGCACCTCGCCATAAATCCAGGCCGCAAACGACAGCCCCACCAAAAATACGAGCAATCCCGTCACGGCGTCGGGCCCCATCAATCGCCCAAAGAGCCATATCAACCACACCGCCGTGAGTAGCAGCGCAAAGCCCAGAACCCGCTTCATCACCCCCATCCAGGGGCCCGGCTTAGGGATCACTTTATAGAACGCCGGGACCAGGGCCACCGCCACAAAGGGCGCCGCAAGGCCGGCTCCAAGGGCCACAAAGACGGAGATAATGACCATGGGATGGCTGGCCATGGCAAAGCCGATCGCCGTCCCCATAAAAGGTGCGGTACAAGGCGTCGCCAGAACGACGGCGAGTATACCCTCGAAAAAACTGCGCCGGTCGCCGGTCTGCGGCGGCGCCCCCAACCTGGCTGCAGACTTCGGCACGCCGATCTCAAAGACACTGAATAAATTCAGGGCAAAGAGGACCATCACCGCCGCCAGGGCAACGACGAAAAGCGGCTGTTGAAATTGAAATCCCCAGCCCACGGTCTCACCGGCCAATTTCAGGCCGATCACGCCGGCCGCCAGAGCAAGCATGGAGGCGATAATGCCCGCCGCATAGCCCAGTCCGTGGCGAAGTCGCTGGCCACGAGAGTGGTCACCCATCGACGCCAGAGCCGTGACCTTCACGGCGAGCACCGGCAATACGCAGGGCATCAGATTCAGAAGAATCCCGCCGATAAACGCCAGAACTATCGCTTCTGCAAAACCCATTTCACTCCACCTTAAAAAAGTCCCACTTCTCTAACTACAACGGCGGCTCAGTACTTCTTAATCCTATGCACACCGTCGGCTCAAGCCCCGTAAACGAGAAACGATTTCCTCGCTGGTTGCATGCGACCGGGCGATTCTCAAGGGTTGATGGATAAATCCCACCGGCGGTTTCATCTCCATTCTCCTGTTGGGCAATTACGCGCGTTGCGGCGGCCCAAAGACCATCTATCCCGCGAATATCTCTCGTCTCCCGAAAAAACAAAAAATAAGGCATCAGGCGGCGATACCAGCACCTGATGCCTCCTGCCCTGAAGCCATGGAAATGACCTCTTTGGAGTCGGGCAGTCCTGCTCCTTTAAGCCTGTCCTGTAAGACGGCCGAACGTCGATTCTATTTCATCACTCCAGTCGCGCCTGAGGCTCGCCAGAAGAATCGCCCACAGTCTGAACTTGCAGATCCCCGATCATTCCCGCCTGCTCGTGGCCAGGTACCGTGCAATAATAAACGTCGTCGGATTCGGCAGTGAAGCTAATGGTCGTCTCCTCATCGGGGCGCATCAGCATTTCGCTTTCGATCCCGTGGCCCTTCATGGCGATGTCGTGGGGCATATTTTCCCCGTTGATAAAATGCAGCGTCACCTCATCACCGGCGTTGACCTGCAAGGTCGGATTTTTCTCGCCGTCGATCTCGCCGCCGACACCGACGTAGCCGTCCATATAGCCGCGAAGAGTAAACTCCTGAGTTTCGCCACTGGCCTGTACAGCCTGCGCCGTGGACTCGCTCTCCGGTGCATCACAGGCGAGCATGCCCAGGGCGACGAATATGACCATGGCAAATGAGGTCATCACTCCGATGATTCCGGCGCGTTGCCGCTGATTTATTCGATGGGTCGTCATAGCATCCTCCTTCTCTCGTTGACCCGCGGTAGTGCTTTCCTCGCCGGCCGGTTGGCATATCGAAACCGAAAGTAGAGTCGGGCGTGAGGTGGGATATGATCTGGATCACGCCGGCGCGGAACGGGCCTTCGCTCTACGCTCCGAACGCTTTTATTCGCGGCCACGCGTGCCACCCGAAGCTCAACACCGCTACCAGCCAGAAGACCGTGGCCACCACGGGTGCCGCCGGCGAAAAAAAGACCCCGGCGACGACCCAGACAATACCGAGGTTGATGGCAACGACGCTCATCAATGCTGCTTTTTCTCGACCGCGATTGCTGCGGCCACCAAAGGTGGGAAGCATCCAGTAGGCCACACCGACCACCACCTGAAGTGTCCACCCGAATAACACCAGCGCCACGTGCAGATCGACGAGCTTCCAGGGCCAGCCGGCCAGGCCCCAGGCGCGGTTGATCATCAACACCGCGCCGATCGCCCAGCCTGCGATCAGGCAGATCAGCGCGAGGCGAATCGACCAGATAGATAGCTTCGACATCAGTCTACCTCCCGCCCCGTCGTTCTCGCCCCTTTACCCGCGGCCAGATGGCCACGGCAAAGGCCAGCGCAGCAATGACCTGAAGAATAGCGGCAACCGTCATCGCCCAGGACCACCCGGCGCCGGCGTAGCCCATCACCATGGCCGTCTCGCTGACAGCGCGCAGCACCAGGCCGAGATTCAACGTGGCGAAACAACCCCAGGATAACCACTCGGGACCGCGCGGCATCTCGCGGCTCCAATTCGGAAAAAACCACAGGGCGACACCGAAAATTATCTGCGTGATCCATCCCACCACGAAGAGGTGCAGTTGCGTGGTACCAAGGGCTGCCATCCAGCGCGGAAGCGCCCAGGCGTCGGGAGCAGCCATAAGCACGGCGACGATCAGAGACGCCACCATGAATAATAGCCCTGATTTGATAAACGCGCGGGAAACAGTCGGCATAATCTCAAGTCCGGCAGCAC
>SKQC01000103.1 GCA_007119175.1 Myxococcales bacterium
GAGCCCCCCGAGGTCACCTGGGAGGTCGACGAGGGGACGATTTCCGACTCTGGCCTCTACACCGCTCCCGACGGCGCTACGGAGGCCACCATTCGCGCCACATTGATCGAGGACCCCGACCGTTCGGCCACCGCCGACATCATCGTCGATCAATGTGACTGCTGGTGGCGGGGCTTTCTGTCTGGACCCGATGGGGGGACGGATTATGGTTTTACGGCGCTGTTGCGATACGACGAAGATGAAGACCATTACTATAGGCTGACCCTGTATTCTGAAAAATTTTCTAATAGCCAGGTCGATATCGACTTTCTGCAACCCCTCGTATTGGGCGATACTGAGTCTCTGGAGGCCGAACTGCGCACCAATTTATTCGCCGATACATTTATGGGCTCTTCGGGCGGAACTGATGAAGCCCCCGACGGTCAATATTTGGAGGCTCCGCCGCTGACCATGGATCTCACGCGCAACGAACCGGTGGAGAGCGCAGGCGATGAACATACGATAAACCTCCAGGGAACTCTGCAAGGAGCAGTCGTCGTCGACACCGGCCTAACAGGGATATGGGACGCCAAGAATGCTCATTTATCATTGGAGTTCGAAATGCCCTTTCAGGAGCCGCCGATGGGTGTCGGGGGAGGCGATCAACTCAATTGCCAACCGCTGAATCATCCCCCCGTCGGATACGACGACTGATACTCCGCAGCGATGCCGCCCGGCGATGCCGACCCTGAGCGATACCACCCGTGCGACGATCATCGACCAGTGAAAATGAGGGCTTCCGCAGACGCGTCGACAATTATGGCCACCGAGGTTCCGGCGAGGTGTCGGCCATCAGGGCACGCTGACGCTGTTGTTGGCGGTTGAGAGGCCCCGCCAATATGGCGAGTTCCTCGGCCAGGAAGTCGACGATATCGTCGAAGCCCCCCCCCAGACCGCCCTGCTCATTGACCACAGAGGTGCGGCGCACGCCCTTGGCCTTCATTCTGCGCGCCGCGCCACGCCACTCCACTGAACCCCGGGACATCCTCAACTCCCATGGCTTCCTCGCCACCTTGAGCGCTCGCACATCTTAAGGCAGCTCCAGATGCTCTCGATGAGCATTCCACTGCCCGTGGTCGAATTCCAACACCACGTCCTCATCGTCCTCCACAGTCACGGCCACCTCTGCGAACCCGTCGCGATCGGTCTCGGCCGGTTGGGCCACCCCACCCTCAACGACTCCCACCTGAACGTGCTCCACGCCAATCGGCTCATCGGCGCTCATCGTCGCGCGGTCAACGACGCGAAGCGAAAACGTCACTTCCTCGCCATTTTCTGCCACGTCCTGCACGTCGACGGCGAGCTCCTGAAAGTAGATATGCCACCCGGCGCTGCGAAAACTGACGCCGGCTTCGTCGAGAGCCGCCGTTCGCGATGACGACCTGCTCTGGTCCTGCATTTCCATGCCGTGGTCGGCGGTCAATACCACCAGTGTCGACTCCAACAGGTCCAGCGAGTCGAGCACGGCAAAGATGACCTCCAACCGCTGGTTGGTCCGCGGCAACCCACCCTGTCGAAATTCATCGCCGTGCGGCCCGTGGCGATGCCCCTCAGTGTCGGTAGCGCCGAGGTTTAAGATGGCGTATTTCGGGACAGGAAGGCCGTCATCGCCCCGATTGACATGGTCTTGATATAGGGCGGCGAATGCCTGGGCGGAACTATTGTCCATCACCTCGATTTGCTCATCGATTTCACTGGTTGGAAGCCCGAAAGTCTCATCGCCGACGGGCACCTCCTCGCCCTCCTGTGAGACCTCGAAACCACCGGGCCGGCGCCCCTCGAAGGTCGCAAGTTGCGCCCCTCGGGTGGAGGGATTGTTAATGCTCGCCGCCAGTATACTGTCGTCTAGCCCTCCGAACGTGCGCGTGACGGCCTCGTGCAGGGTCTCCACCGGCAGATTTGGATGGGCGCTACCGAAGAGATATTCCGTATCGAAGACCTCGCCGCGCGGCGATCCGGCGGCCCCCTGTTCACGCTCCCAGAAGCTATTGTCGACCACGCCGTGATGTCCGCTCCACACGCCTGCGCCGATCGTGTTGTGGCCGGGGAAACTATTGGAGGGAAAGTTGGAGATAGCCCCGTGTCGATACGCCAGGCCGGCAGCTAAATGCTGTTGGTAGGCGCCGGTCTCCACAGCCTCGTCACCGCTAAATGCCTGGTAAAACAACTCGGGATTCGTCAACCCATCGTTGACAATAATCAGCGCTCGCTCGGCCACGGGCTCGCCGTCCTCAATCGCGGCCAACGCATCGTCAGTGAAGATCTCTTCAAGTACGCGTCCGTCCTGCCAGCCGAGGTAGATATCGTCGCGAAGACGCAAATCTGGTCCGACGCCGGTCGTCTTCTCTACGCCCAGCGCCGCCGCCACCGTGGGAGCAATATCGACCTGACGAACCGCGGCGTCGATCAGGAGGGTTTCGCCGCCGCCGCTCAGCGATTCGACATCGGCATATTCCGTCTGGGCAGCGTCGTCTGCGCCCCGAATCCCCGGCCCTGCGACAGCCAGCGGCGTACGGCTCTGCAAACTGCCGAGCTGGCCGTGAGTGCCGAATCCACCGGTGGACCAACTGGCGGGAATGACGATCAGGTCGCCGGCCCGCGGGTCATCGAAATTCTGGGCGACGCGCTCCATGGCGAAGGGATAGTGCATTGCGTGGGCGGGCACGAAGCTGAGTCGCTCGTCGTCCTCGTCGTACCCTCGATCGGCGTAGGACGCGGCATTGGGATTGGCGCCGGCCTCTAAAAACGCCTCGTAGCTCGACAGCGCCGTCGGGTCTGTATTGGCCAGTGGATTTAAGCCGCTTTGCTCGACGATCTCGAATTCCGGAGCATCGCCGTCGCCAGCGCTCCGCTCGAAGATGATCATCCCCTCGTCGACGGCACCACCGCTGTAGACCTCGTATTGGACGCTTCCGTCGCCCTGGCGCCTCGCCGTGGTGACCATCGCCACGTGTGGGTCATCGCGAAAGGCGGGAAGCGCCGTATCAAGCAGCTCTCCCTGGCGCTCATCGATCCCCTGTTGTTCCCACTTGAGATAAGAGATGACGGAGTCACCGATCTGAAGCTCGTCCGGACAGCACGGGCCTGCCTCGGCACGGGCCTCGATACTGCGATCGGCCTCGGCATCGATAAATCCATCGGCCACAACCTGCCGGCCGGAGAGTACCATCTCGATTGGGAGCTCGCCGTCGCCGTCGGGATCGAGAATGCCTCTGGCCTGATCTGCCGAGATCGGAACCTGATCTTGGACGGCTTCTACAAGGGCGTCGATTCCCTCGTCGTTGAGCATTCCACTTAGTACGAGGTCGGATATCTCCAGCAAATCGTCGCTCAACTCACCGATAGCCTCGACGTCCTCTACATCGACGATCACCCCTGCGGTCAGCGAAGATACCCCGTCCAACTCCAGCTCCACACTGGGCGCCGAACCGCTGATTTCGTACTCCACGGTCTGACCATCTAGCCGCACACGATAGTCGCAGGTGTCAGTGCTGATTGCCCCGTAGTACAGGGCGTAGACATCCTCGTTGGTATCCGGAGTTTCGTCGTCGCCCAGGCCGGTGCGTTCGCCGAAACCACCGACGAAATCGAGCGTATCGTCGTCGCCATCGATGAGCCCGTCGACGAACATCACCATCGGCGGCGTATCGCCCATAAACGGCGCGGCGATGGAGACCACGGACTCCGGCTCGCGGATCTCATCGACGTAGAGTGCAAAAACATCTCCCGGGGGTAATTCGTGGGAGATCTGACAGCTCTGATCACCGACGTCGCCGGTATCGGCGCTGGTAGCATCGGCGTCCCCACTATCGGCCGGCTCTGTGTCGCGATCTACGACATCTGGCTCACTGAACTCCACATCGGCGTCAGCCTCCCCGCCTGGAGCAGTACTACACCCGACCACCAGGGCCACCAGAGCCAGCCGAGCCACAGATTTAGTCCATTTCGATCGCCCGCTCATGATTTCTCCTGATCGCTATTCTCAACAAAGCCTTGCCCGACGGTGGCCCATCCTCGTAGGTTCGTGCAAACCTCCACCGCCACGAGGTCCGCCGAGATGCCCACTGATTCTATCGACACCTCATCGATCAGCTTCACCGCTCTGTACACCGGTCACACATGGCTGGCCAATGACCTCGCCGCACCGGTCTTTCGCACCACAGCCGGCAGCCTATACTACCACGCACTCACCCCTTTTGAGTGGCTCGGCCGCGGTGTGCTCGGCGATAATTTTCGGACACTTTTATTGCAGCGCCACCGGATTATGGACCACCTCCTTGAGGAGGCCATCGAAACCCGGGGGGTCACACAGGTCCTGGAGATCGCATGCGGCCTATCTCCGCGCGGCTGCCGCTTCGTACGCTCATACCCGGAACTGAATTATATCGAAACAGACCTTCCCGATATGGCGGCCCGAAAAAAGGCGCTCCTCGACGGTATCGATGGTTCCGTCCCGCAGGTGATGCCGATCAATATCTTCGCCAGTGATGGTGAATTATCGCTCGATCACGTTCTCGATCAATTCGACTACAGCCAACCAATCGCCGTCATCACCGAGGGACTGGTCGTCTATTTTGAGCTCGACACCATCACCGAGTTCTGGCGTCGGCTGAGCCGGCGCCTCGATGAATTTCCCGCCGGGATCTATCTGAGCGACGACTATCCGATGGGCGGCGGGCGCTCCCGTCCTGTCCAAAAGATGATCCAGACAGCGGCCCGGCTGCTGGGCACGGCCGCCCGAAGTCCGGTATCAATTCATTTCGAAGACGACGCTCAGATGCGCGATCACCTGATGGCCCTGAATTTCGACGAGGTCTCCGTTCACGACCCTCGTGCCTACTACGACGTATTGCCAATCCCGAAAAGTCGAGGCAATCCCATCGTCCGCGTCATTGAGGCGCGAAGCGATCAAGGTCGATAGACCTCACCAACTATCATTTTCTCCTGCCTCTTCGACGACCTGAGCCGACTCTCGCTCATGGTCGGCAGCGGCTTTTTCGATCGCGAATTCCAGGCTATCCGGGCTATCGTCGTCCACCAGCGAGGGAAAGGTATATTCCAGCGTCCCATCGTCGGTGACAGATAGCCGGGCATATCCGCGCGTTTGCAACTCCTCGAGGACCAGCTCCGCCTCGTCGAGACTCAGGTTGGAGTTCATCGTCAGCCGCGTCGGCGCAAGCCGTCCGCCCTGAGAATGAGCCATGCGCAGGACCTCGCGCTCGACCTCGGCAGTGACCACCAACTCGTATTTTCCGGGTGCACTGAATCCGAGATATAATAAATACCCGCCTGCGGCGGCGATGCCCATCGCAAACGTCCCCACGATCAATGCCCCTTCCAGATTGTCGGCGACGACGATGAAGTCGTAGATCATGCTCAACACGCAGGGCATCGAAAAGGTCATCAGAACGAATCCGGCCACCATTTTGTGGACACGAAAGGTACTCTTTTTTTGGACCTGCATGGCTATCCCGTGGCTTTTGCGGATTCCCGTTACCGTGGACCCCAGAATGGTTGCCCGTCAGTTTCGACGAACTGCGATCATTGTTGCGAAGGTGAGCCAATATTGCACCACTTGCGGCAACAGTCCAAGCCCCTGGTCAGCGCTGTGGTGGACATGTGCAGTCCGGCGCCGAAGGTCCTGTATCTACTTTTATCGACACAGGGCAGGCGACGTCTATCGCCCTACTTGCAAGCCGTGTCCCGATTGCATTGCCCATTTCGCTCATCTATTCTAACGAATATTCGGCTCTGCACTTCCACTCGCGATCTCAATATTCCCCCCAGAGGGCTCCAGCCGTGAAGATCTGGTCTGCCATTCGGCTGCTCGCTGTAATATTTGCGTCAGTCGCCCTGTCTGCGTGTGTCCTCTCCGATGAGTCGGACTGCTCATCGGATTCGGACTGTGCCTCATCTCAGCGCTGCGTCAGCGGCGGTGGAATCCTCGCTCGCGGCGGGGTTTGCGTGGGTCCGGAATCGATGCAAGACGCCGACCTTTCAGACACAGGGCCCGCCGATGCCGGCGTGCCTGATGCCGACGCCCATGATGCGCGCGATATCAACGTCGAAACGGACACCGATACAGAATGCGATGAGGGCTTTGAGGATTGCCTCGGCAACTGCGTCCCAGTCGACGAGAATATCGAAGCGTGTGGCGAGGAATGCGTCGATCTCGACACCGACCCCGACCATTGCGGAATCTGTGATCTGGCGTGTGATAGCGAACAATTCTGCGACCAGGGTAGCTGTGCGGACGACTGCGCGGATGAGCTCAGTTTGTGCGAGGGACAATGCGTCGATCTCGAAGCCAATGCGCAGCATTGCAGCGATTGTAATGCTGCATGTCCAGCCTCAGAGCCGATCTGCAATGATGGCACCTGCGTAGAATGCGTCGATGCCGCCGATTGCGGTGACGAGGCATACTATGACTGCGAGGATAACCAGTGCAGTTGTGAAGACGAGCGCACGCCGGACGCCGTTTGCGATGAATGGGGCTCAGAGTGCGGCGTCGCTGCAGATGGCTGTGGAGAGACCCACGAGTGCGACTACTGCTCCGGGGGATTACCGGTGTGCGATATCGCAGCGGAGCAATGTGTTGAATGTATTGACTCCGACGACTGTACTGACGAGGTCTGCAACGGCGATGACAATATCTGCGTGGAATGTGTCGACGACGCTCAATGCGAGATCGGCGGCTGCGTGGAAAACGAATGTCCGTGCAGCCCCAACGCCAATGCCTTCGGAGGGGGCCTGGGGACGGTCGAGGAACCCTATATGATCTGTGAGCCGGAGCATCTCAGCGCTATCGATTCTGCGATGCTCGACGATAATTATGTGCTGATTAACGATCTCGACTTCGACGGTGTGTCGTTCAGCCCGATTGGCAGCAATGATGAACCATTTGTCGGCACCTTTGATGGACAGAGTTTTGAGATCCGGAATATGGACATCACCGTAAACACCGGCCACATTGGATTATTTTCAACGCTGGGAGAGGAGGGAGAACTTCGCGGCCTCCACCTTATGGAAGTCAGCGCCGAAGGGGGCGATGTGGCGGGTCTTCTGACCGGTCATAGCGATGGTCTCATTGAGGATTGCTCTGCACAGGGAGTCATCGACGGTAGTTCCGCGGTCGGCGGCCTTGTAGGCCGGCTCGGTGAACACGGCCAGATCACCAACTCTACTGCAGATGTGACTGTCAGCGGCGACAACGACGTCGGCGGATTGGTTGGCCTCGCCGAAGAGTGCACCGAAGAGGAGTGCGAGGCGGGTATCATCGAGCGTACCTACGCTGCAGGCGATATCACGGGAATCGACAACGTCGGCGGTCTTATCGGTCGCGTTCAGGGATGTGTGATCTCGGGTCAATTTATTGACTATACCTGCACATCCCAGCAGATCACGGAGTCCTTCGCCACCGGAGCAGTCCACGGCGACGACCAGATCGGCGGACTCGTCGGCCAGGTCGTCGGATGCGCTGCCGAGTCCGGCCTCTCAGGTTCGCCGGCCTGCTCGTCGCCCCTGCTCTCCGACAGCTACGCCATCGGCGATGTCGAGGGAAATACCGAGGTTGGTGGCCTCATCGGCGTCGTCGAGGAATGCACCGAGAGCAGCGCCAGCTCAAGTTGTGAAGCCACGACGATTGCCCAGACCTATGCCTATGGCGGGGCCCGGGGGAGCTCCCTCGTCGGGGGACTTATCGGTGTAAACAACGGCGATGTAACGGACTCTTTTTGGAACGACGACCAGGCACCCGGCGGCGGATACGACAACTCCGTCGGCACTCCGCTCACTGAGAGCAATGGCGATTTTGGAAACGAAGTCACCTTTACCTCCAGTGGCTGGGATTTCGACATTATCTGGCAGATGCTCGGCGCCTCGCCGGGCGAAAACCGCCCCGCCCTTCAGTGGTCGCAACCTTAATCCGGATTATTCATGACCTCTCGCAGATAGTGCGAGATAAAATCGGGAGTGTCATGGCCATTTCGCAGCAATGGCCCTGCGATTAGATTCCATATTTATAACCCCACGGGTTGAGTGAGGAACTACCACGGAGATCTCCCATGACCCCGACCACTTTTTCTGACGATAGAAGCCGCTCAGAGCGCCGGTTGCTGACCTTCGAGGCCATTATCTGCCTGTTGTTGGGCGTCCTACTGATCGCCGTCATTCCTCCTGCCATCAGCATCGTGGCGATCGCCCTCGGAAGCTATTGGCTGGTGCGCGGGATGGCGCGACTATTTCATTTTCATATCGAGCCAAGCCACTGGATCGGCAAGGGATTGGTAGCAGCATTGGGGATTGCGGCCGGGCTTCTCGTTCTGCAATCGCCGCTGTTGGATCTGGCTCCAATTGGCATGGTGATCATCATTTTCGTGGGTATTCAGGCGCTACTCACTGGTGGCACTGAAATTGTGGTCGGCCTTGATGACAATCTTCACTCCCTGGCCATTTTAGGGCTCATCAATGTCGTGCTCGGTGGCGTGCTTTTATTTCATTTTGTACTTCCCCTCGAAGCGCTGCCCCTCGCGCTGGGATCGGTGGCCATTTTGGGTGGATTTTTGTCGGCCTATACCGCGATTCGCCTCCCTCAGTCACCTCGAGCATCGCTGACTGATTTACCAGCCTAAACGGACCGCTTCCAGGTCCTACTCGAGTCATCTATTCAACCGAGAGTCTGGGGTCCCACCGGCCACGCTGCGTGGGACCCTCGTAGTTCTGACTCGGCAATTGCGGTCATATCTGCGATATGTTGATCTGAATTGGTGCCTACTACGAATGGCTAACTCTTTGACTCTGGTGTGATGATGTTCTCGCTATTGCTATCGCCGGTCGGAATCGCCGTGCCTACTGTGGCCGCGGTATTTTCCGGCGGCTCCCTCCTATGCCTACTTCCAACGGGACTATTCGCACTATTCATGCTCTATGGTGGGTACGAACGCCTCAAAAAAAAGCGGCTCTTAGAAAATGTCCCCACCTCCAAAGTCGCCGGCGTGACCCTGGGGCTTAACGAGATAAAGGGGAAAGCGATCGGCGACCCGCCGCTGCAGGCACCGCTGAGCGAGAAAGATGCCGTTTTTTATATGTATCGAATCGATGAACACGCGAAAAACCGCGGTAGCAGTTCGAAGAGCAATTGGACGATCGATCCAGAAAGCGACGGTGTCGAAAGCATTTTCGATGTCGCGCACTTCGAGGGCCAAGACAATATGGACTCCAATGAAAATTGGAGGCCCCTGGATAACGGGAAAAACCACTGTCAGTTCTACCTGGAGGACGAGACCGGACGAATTCGCGTTCGGCCGACGACGAAGACTCTGCTCGACCTGGACACCGATCGCCTGAAGGTCGATCTATTGCAATTTCTGGGGGAGCCAGTGGTCGATCATATCTGCGGGCCCGACGACCCGATGTACTATGAGAAAGGCCCCCGCGACGACAAGACACACTCAGGTGACAAGCGCCGGTTTCGAGAATGGATCGTACCACATGATGGCGAGGTATACGTGATGGGGCCGGTCCGGGTGCGCGATGATATAGTGGAACCGGAGATGGCCGCCGATCCCGACATCGTTGATATGGATCACCAATTTTTCATGTCGACAAAGGGCGAAAGCGATCTGGGCATTCGCTATTTTCGTCAGTCCCGAAGCAACTACGGTTGTGCCTTTGCCCTGGTGTTAATGACATTCTGGATTTACACCGTGATTGCCTTTGTCGGAGAGTGGCCCGGGTTCGCGTCCCCCAATATCTTTGTCGCCACCGGAATCGGTGTTGCAGCCTGGGGAATGGCCGTGACAGCCCTTTATCTAAAGACGGTCTACGATGGGCTCGTGGAGTTGAGAAACCGAGCTGACAGAGCGTGGGCAATGCTCGATGTCGAGCTAAAACGGCGCCATACATTAGTCCCGCGGCTCGTCGATATCGTAGAGTCCATTGCCGGACACGAAGCGGAGCTGCAGAAGGCGGCGACGAAAGCCCGGACAACCGCAGCGAACACCAATGAGCAAGCCGCGCAGGCCATTGACGGCCAGACGGAAGCACTCGGCAGAATTTTCGCCATTGCCGAGGATTACCCACAGATTAAAACGGATCAGCATTTCGAAACGCTGATGACAGAATTGTCGCGCTGCGAGAAGAAAATCGCTTTGGCCCGCCAATTTTACAACGACAGCATCGAGCGACTGAACAACCGAGTCGACACTATTCCGGATAGATTCGTAGCTCCCCTGGCCCGAGCCACCAACAAAAAGTTCTTGAGCTTCGATGAATTCGAAACAAAGCCCATCGACATTGACCTCACCGACACCGAGACAAAAGACAAGCAAGCGACCCCCGTCTAACCCACATCTCAACCCGTCTCCAAAACGGTCCGGGAGTCGCACAGGTTTTTGGGCGGGCGGATTTTGGGAGCGGTTTTCGAAAATCCCTTTAGTGCACGGCCACAGTGAAGATGATTGATTGAGGGCGACGAGGTGCCGGGAGCGAAGCGACCAAATAGTCTTGGGCTGCGAAGCCGTCGAGTGCAGACGGCAATGAGATCGTCGTTAAGGACCGGCGTCAACTGCTCAGAATCACTGTGGCCGTGTATTAGGTCTCAAGGGGTCTCACCAATTCGGTCTCCCAGTTGGAGGGGTCGGGATCGCTCTCGGGGCCGAGGACATAGCGTTCTACAGCGTCAGACTCAAACTCGAACCCCTGTTCCTCGATCCATTTATGGAACTCGCTCCAGGCGTCGGGCAATCCGTCGTAGGGTCCGTGATAGACGGTTCGGGCGACCTTCATGGCAGGCAATTCCGACGCTTCCACTCGTTTAGTAGACTCGATGGACTCTGATACCGGCACACCGATCGCGAAATCGAAAACATCGGGATCCATTCGAAAGTGATGTGCGAAAACTGGGCCGGTAACCTCGCCCCCCTGCTCGGCAACAGTGCTTATTAGCTCCTCGACGCTGGGACCGAAGACTTGCTGCATCTTCTCTTTTTTGACCTCAAGTCGGATAATCGCCGTCAGCTCAGCGTCGGTCGTCTCGATCTGTGGTGTATCTAGCATGGTGATGGCTCCTCGTTATTTTATTTGATTCATCCACACGCCGCTTCGACGCGTTCAAATCTTAGTCGAAGAATTAGGGGTGAATTCGACAGAATTCTCGCTAATACTTGTAACAACCGTCCGAAAGCAGGTCCGAGAGTCGCACATGAGCCTATATTTATTAAACAAACGCCACTTTGGCCCCACGTTTGTCATCCAGATTGAACTACTCTCCCTGACCCACAAATTTGCCTGCTCGCACATAGGCCTGATTGGCCGGATTGGCCGATATCTCATCCACATATGCTGTCAATCCATCGGTCTGGTGGACGAGTTTTCGCTTTGCCAGGCGAAAAATAATGCCTCTACTGCTACCCTCCACAGAGTTCGGCAGGCAAAGCTGTCGTCGAGCTTCGCAATAATGAAATGAATTGGCCGGGTCGTAAAACGCTGTGAGTGTCAGACTGTACCCCTGACTGATAGACTGTACCCCTGACTGATAGCCCCGACGCGTCGTCACGGAGTTCAGGCTGTGCCCGTGGCAAATAGTCCCGGCTCGTCGTCACGAGGATCATCACACTTGATCGGCGCGCATCGCCTCAACGAGACCGTCCCGCATGGAAATGTCACTCGCTTTCTCCCTGCC
>SKQC01000058.1 GCA_007119175.1 Myxococcales bacterium
TGCCCGATCGGAAATCCGTCGGCGCCGGGTTGTCCGGCCGGCAATCTGGTGTGTGATGATGGGGAATTAGATTGCAAACCCGGAGATGACGGTGCCAATACCTTTCCGCCCCCGGGAGAAGACGATTGTCCGTTCCACTGTCCGGAAAATGCCATCGAGGGCGAACCCTGCGTACTGGGCTGCGACGTCATCTGGACGCCTGAGATTGAGCTCCCGATTCTCCCCAATATTCCCCCCGACTATTTTCAGCTTTCGGCCTGTACAGATTACGGGATAGGACAAGAAGAAGTCGAACAACCCCTGGGTCGCTGCGGTGCGGGCGAGGGAATGGTCGAATGCGTAGATACGGTGACGGCTGAATGTGTGATCGATACCAATACCTATCGACCGATGCCCGAGACCTGCGACGGCCTCGACAATAGCTGTGATGGTGAGATCGATAATATTGAGGATAGCTGGCAGGATTATCGAAATTGCGAGGGCACCTGGGACTCCAGCAACTGGGATGATGATTGGGGACCCAACCCCTGCGGTTCGGGAGCGATGGAGATTGAGGATATCAGCGCCGATGTCTGGGAAGGGGCCGCCTGTTACGAGGAGGGGTATCTATGTTCCTGTCCCGAAGGTCCGGGTGAGCACCAGGGAACGGGCGATACCTTTGAAGATGAATTCGGGGCTTATATCGGAGCCTGGCATCCCGAGGAAGGATGTTTCTGTACCCCTCAGTGATTGAGTGACACAGAGAGTGGCGGCTGTGGCCCAGATCGGGCTGCGGCCGCCATTTTTCGTTTCTTGTGCCGGACCGCAACAAAACGAGGAACCGCAAAGGACACAAAGAAGCACAAAGGAATTTCGTGTGATGGCACGTCAACCGCGTGGCGTCTCAGCGGGCATTTTGCGGAGCCATAGCTCGACCGCTACACCGGTGTGGAGCGCCACCGTCCTGCTCCCGCGAATCACTTCAAAAAGTCAGAAGAGACGCAGAGATCTGCAGACCTTCCGGGAGAGAATCTTTGTTTTCTTTGCGTCCTTTGCGGTTCGCCGCCGTTGTTTCTTGGGGCAACCACCAGTGCGTGTGCACATTTATCAGGGGAGAGGACGACGAGACCACAAGCCACCAGTCGAGGTCGAGATGCCGAAATTCGTCACCGCATTATATGCGAGCGCTGAAGATGCCGAGGCGGCCATCGAGGCCCTGCACGATGAGGGATTCGAGATGCCGGATATCCAGCACGTGGACCGAAAGCGCGTTGAGGAGGAGCGGTTTTTTGAGCGCCTATTCATCGATGAGAACGGCGACGGAAAGACCGGGCCGGTGCGGGTCATGGGCATCGACCGCGACGAGGTCGACCAGATTGCGGAGATGGTGCGCCAGGGCCACTCGCTGGTGATCGCATTATCTGAGGAGGAGCGCGCCGACGAGGCGCGGCAGATCTTAGCTCGTTTCGGTGCCGTCGATATCGAGCAAGAAGCGCCCGGGCGGGAGTCGGCGATTCATGAATTGACGGGCAAGTGGTTTCACGTCGTCGAACTCGACGAGAAGGACTTAAGCCGCGGCGCCAGAGCTCACGCCGTGCACGTGCATCCACGCAAGAATATCCGCCATATCGCCAGCGACGAGATGCCCGGGGCGCATACGTCGCGGCGATTTAAGCAGTTAGAGACGGACTTTCGGGTTCACTACGAGGAAAATTTCGCCGACAGTGACTATTCTTTCGACGATCTGGCGTTGGGATATCGATACGGCATGGCCCTTGCCGAGAATCGAGCGCTATTTGGTCGGGAGTGGGCGGAGATCGCAGATCACGCTCGCCGCGGCTGGCGCGACCATACCACAGATCCCTGGGAGCATTTTGGAGAGGCCGTCCACTTCGCCTGGCGCCGGGTGCGCGCCGAGCAGCGCCGGGAGCGCCGCAGCGGCGAGGAGGGGCGCTGGACGCATTGAGCGCCAGCAGCGCGGTCCGCTCTGCGCAACAGGCTGCCGGCGCTCATTCGGCAATCATTCCGCGGGCAGACAATAGCCGGTATCCACCTCGCGCAATTCGGCGTCCGATAGATCGAGGGTCCGCTCGCCGGAGACGAATAGGCGACAATCCGGCAAAAGCTCCATCGACGAGTAGTAAATACCCTCGGGAAAAGAGGTAAATGCCCGCCAGGTATCGGTCTCCACATCGTAGAGTTGAACCTGGGCGCTGCTGGCGTAGATGATCTCGTCTCCCGGCAATACCTGCCGGACGCGTCCCGGCGAGGGATCGCGCTCGTATTGCTCTTCTAAGGTTCCCGAAGCCGGGTCGAAGAGATAGGCCAGCACCGGGCCTTCGGCGCCCTCGTCATCCCGGGTGCGAAGCTGAGTTAAGATGGTGTCGGAGTCGGGAAGGTAGGTAAGGGTCGTGGAGATGGCGGCGTCCATCTCGTCGAGGGATACGCCGATATGCTCGAAGGTCTCGAGCTCGTCGTACGTTCCATCTTCGAAGTTATATAAAATTGCCGAAACGGAGAAATAAAATAGGTCCGGATCGTTGCCGTCGGGAGTGTCGATCGGGTGAGTGAAGACGACGAAGAGTTCGTTATCCGGCGTCGCCTCGGAGACGAGATTGTGAAGCTGGCCGTGGTCGAGGTCGATAGATTCGATAGACGACCATTCAAAGAGGGCGGGATCGAAGACCTGGCCGGTAATGCTCGACTGGTCACCACCGCTGCTCGATGCGCCCAGGGCGACGGCGCGGTTATCGGGAAGGTGGGTGGCGTGATCGTATTGGTCGTTCATATGGGGAAGCGACGTCCACTCCAGTGAATCTGGATCGAAGTGGGCTGCCGAGGCCAGTTGAACGTTGCCGGATCGGCCGGCGATGGCGAGGACCGAGCCGTTGTCGAGCTGGATGACCGACGCCTCCTGGCGCTGCTCTGGGATATCGTCGTCGGCGACTACCTCATCGGCCTCCGTATCGAAGACCTCCCAGGTGTTGGTGGTTCCGCTCGCCGGGCTATCTGCCTGGCGGGCGAGCCCGCCGAGCAACAGGACCTCGCCGTTGTCGAAGACGACCGACTGGTGTCCGTGTCGCCGTTCGTTGAGCTGGGGGCCGTCGACGAATTCATCGCATTCCCAACTCGTGACGTCGCAGGACTGAGGTTCCTCGCCGTTATTCTGATTGTCGTTATTCTGGTTCGTCTGATTATTTTGATTATTCAGCTCATTTTCGCCGTTATCCGGATCGTCGGAGCAACCAACGCCGAAAGCGAGAGCGGAGAAAAAGAGGGCGAGAGTGAGTCGTTGAGAGAGCTTTGCCATCGATTGCGTCCATCCTGAGAAAGCCAACCATCACAGGCCGGCAGTGACCGGTTGCTGCGCGCTTACCGGCCAGATATACCGCAGCGCAGGAGACGATTCAACGAAACGGGGTGGAGTAATGGCGGCATACCTACAATGAGGTATATCGCCGGATATCCCGCCGGTGTATCATCGGTAGCTGAGAGCTCGCGCCTAGACTGGGATGATATTTGATATATCGAGGACAGTCGATTTGTTGAGAATGCACCAGTTTTGTTGTCGGAACTACGCTATATCGAGCCACCACTGTTTACTGGGAACCAGATATAGTTGTATTGTCGATGATGAACTGAACTGGTGAGCACAAGTGATGGGCGATGGATAAGAAAACCGACACTTATACATCTGATATTCTGACCCAGATGCAGGGCGGTTATGTCATTAATGGCCGCTACGAGGTGGAGGGGCGCCTCGGTGCAGGCGGGTTTGCCGTGGTCTTTGTGGGCCGCGACCGCCAGATCGAGCGAAAAGTAGCGATCAAGGTGATGAATACGGCGGGGGTGATCGAAGACGAGGAGACCCGCCAGCAGTTGGTGAAGCGGTTTCAGCGCGAGGCGAAGCTTGCGGCCCGCGTCGATCACCCAAATGTGCTCAATATCTACGATTACGGGATTATCGAGGAGGCCGACGAGCCCTTTATGGTCATGGAGCTGCTCGAAGGCCATGATCTGCAAGTCGAACTCAATAAAAACGGGGGAATGAGACCCTATCGAGCGATCTCGTTATTCATCGACGCCCTGGTCGCCCTTGGTGTGGCGCATGAGCAGGGAATCGTGCACAAAGATCTAAAGCCATCCAATCTGTTTTTAAAGCGACCCAATACGCGTTTTGAGTCACTGTGCATTCTCGATTTTGGTATCGCCCATATCGAGCAGGAAGTGCGGAGCCGACTTACGCGAGCCGGGCAGTTGATGGGGACGCCAGCGTATCTGGCGCCGGAATATTCGACGGAGCGCATCGTGTCGCCGGCGCTCGACAGCTACCAGATGGGCTTGTTGCTCGTGGAAATGCTGGTGGGAAAAGAGGTCGTCGATCATCCGGAGCCGATGTCGGCAATGTTTCAGCACGTGCGCGGGGAATTGGAAATCCCCGTCGAATTGCTCGATTGCCCGCTCGGCCCGGTGCTTCAGAAGGCGCTCGCCATGGAGCATACCGAGCGCTACCAGACTGGATTGGAATTTGCCGATGCCCTCGCCGATGTGCCCACCGGATCGGTGCCCAGGGTCGATGGCGATAGTGAGACCGTCACGCTCTGCGACTATTCGTCGGAGACCCAGCTTATTCATACCGCCGATACACTGCTGGCGCAGGAAGCGATCGATGTCGAGGGGCTGGGATCGGCGGATACCGAGGTCGAAGAAGAAGGTGGTGATGTCGCTCATGCCGATACCATGATGGTCGCGGCGCCGTCGGAATCGGAATCAGAATCGACGGAATCGACGGAGGAGGATTCAAAGACCTCCGGGTCGACGCAATTTATGCACCAGCCGGGCAATGCCCTCGACGATCCCCGCAGTTCGGCGCAGATGTCGGGAGTGGCCCGACAGACGCCTAACGGCGGTGTGGTGGCACCAGCAGAGAGGCCGACGACGCCGCAGGAAGAGACCGAGGCGTTGCACAGCGATGTTGAACAACCGAGCGAGGACATCGCCGAGGACTCCGTCGAGCCCGAACCAGAATCAGAATCTGATCAGGGCGAAGCAGCCGGTCCATCACGGGCAGCGAATGTAGGAAGCCGATTTCAGATGAAGGTCGAAGACGATCGACATCTGGGGACTATGTCTTTCGAACAGCCGGGGACATCGAAGTCAAAAACGATGGTCGTAGGCGGAATTTTTGTGGTGCTTCTAATCGCCACAGGGGTCGCTGCTTTTGCGCTCACCGACCTCGGAGACGTCGTTATGGGCGATGATGATCCGGTTGCAGATGAAGAAATCGCGGCCGTCGATGAAGAAGACGAAGCCGACGAGGATGCTGAAGAGGTTGCGTCCGATGAGATCGAAGAAGAGGGCGCCGAAGAAGAGGAAATCCTGATTGAGATCGTGCTCGATACAGAGCCATCGTCGGCGCTGATCACTGAGGACGGGGAAGAACTGGGCGAGACGCCGATTTTTGTCGATTTCGACGACGACGAGGCAGAGCCACGGGCTTTGCTCATCGAACTCGATGGGCATGAGGACAAAGAGGTCGAGATAAGCCCCGCAGACGCCCCGGAGCTGTCCTGGACTCTGGAGCCTATCGAGGAGCCCGAGCCGTCGCCGCCATCGCCGAGGCCAACGCCGGCGCCGAGACCAGATCCCGAACCGGAGCCAGTAGCGGAGCCCGAACCCGAACCGGAGCCCGAGCCCGAACCCGAACCGGAACCGGAAGAAGAGGAACCGGATGAGCGTCCGGGAGTGGTATTGCCCGACTTTTGAGCGCTTTTTTTGTAACGTCCCGGAAGATTCCGGAGGAGTTGTAGTGCGTCAGTATCGGAACTATCGATTTACCCGGTCGCTACTCGTATTGGCGGCCCTATTTTGTGTCTCATCTACCGGCTCTCTGCTGTGGTCGAACGTCGCATTTGCCGAGGAGGACGAGGAGTTTGACGACGTCGAAGAGGTGGAGCTCACGGATACGCAGTTGGAGCTATATAACGACGCTGTGGTGGGAATGCAGGAATCACCGGAGGATGCTGACAAGTCGGTGAGCCTGATCAACGCCGCCCTCGTCGCCGGGCCGGAGGCCAATCTGCTCTACGTATCGTTGGGTCGGGCCTACCAGCTAATGGGCGACTGTGACAGCGCATTCGAGGCATTCGAAACGGCGGTCGACAAGCCGGGGGTAGAGGGAATTCCCGAACAACAGATCCGGGTTCGCCTTCGCAGCTATATTGACGAATTGGAGGATGAATGTCTGTCACAATTGACGGTGGAGTGCGCCGATCCGCAGACCGAATTATTTGCCGAGGGTATCGACGAGCTGATCTGTGATACGCCGGCGGAAGCGCCGCCCGGAAGCTATCGGGTCGAGGCGGAGGTGGAGGATATGTCGACGGCGGTCAATGTCACTCTTCGCGGTGGGCGAGAGGCGACCGTTGAGATTGGCTTAGATGGCCGACTTCGTCGCTATAACCGCGCCCTGGAGAGAGCTGACTCTCGCGTGGAGCGGGCTGTCGAGGATGGAGAGTCGGCCCATCGGCGGGCGGAAGACGAGCGGCGCGAGCGAGAAGCCCGAGAGCGGGAAGCGGCGGCACGAGAAGACGAGGTCACTGACGCAGCAGAAGAAGAGTTCGTCGATATGACGGGGCTGCACTACCAGATCGTGGTCAACGTCCCATTTGGTGGATACACCATTCAGTCCCGCGACGGGGCGCTCGATATCGGCCTGCTCGTCGGTGGCTCGACGAATGCTCATGTCGGTTACGCGCTCAATAATGCGATCGGTTTCGAGGGGCGTCTGCAACTGGGCTATAGCCGCGGGCTTCCGCTGGCAGTCAAATATCTCGACGATATGAGGGATAACCACGAGATCAGCTATCGCAGCTTCGACTTTGGGCTCGAGGCGAGGACCTGGCTCGAATTTTTCGGACTCGGCTTATTTGTGGAGCATCGGGCCCAATCGCTGGTATTTCACACCGAGCGATACGGCTCACCGGCGACGGTGGCCGGCCCTACAGTGACGTTGTCGGGAAGTGGAATCACCCGCGGAAGCGGTGAGGGCTACGGGCAATTTTCCGTTCGCTGGGCCCCGCTGATTCACGGCGATCTGGGGGACTTTACCGTGGCCGCCGAGGTGGCCACCGGCTATGCGATGATAGGGCTGGAGTATCGCACCCTGATGGGAGCCGAGGAGGGAGAAAGTCCAGTTCGCGCCGGCGAGGTGTTGATGCTCAATCTCGGATTTCGCTTCGCAAATATGCATCTCAGTGAATCGACCTCCCCGGAGCTCACGGAGACACCGGAGGGAGGCGACCAATGAAATACAACAAGCAAATTGCAGTAAGGGACGCTATGAGGGCCGCCGACGGCAGGAGCAAAAATCAGTGGACCCACCTTTTTCTCGCGGGCCTGTTGGTGGCGATTATGCCCTTTTTCGCCGGCTGTACCGTGATGGATTCCTGCGATGATTTCGATGATCACGAATATTGCGTGGGAAATGACTGCGTGTGTGGAGTTCCCTGTAGCTGGCAGAGCTGCCACAACCAGGGCGTCTGTGTGCGCTACGAATACGAGCCGACCCACGGCGTATGTGTCCCCGATGAATTTCAGGAGGAATACGATCTGCCGCTGATCGGGGAGAGCTCATCAAATGGCAATGGCCCTCTCGAGTGCGGCTCCGATGAACTTCTCGTGGACTATCAGGGCGTAGAGCAGTGCATGGCCACCTGCGATGGCGATTTCGATTGTGAATCCACCGAGTGGTGTCACGACGCAGGAGTCTGCATTCCCGATTGATCCCAATGCCAGTAAGCTAAGTGATTGAGGATCGAAAAAAGAGAACGAAGTCTCAAGTACTCTTCCAGCGACCACGAGGGGTTAGCAAGGTAATCAGATCTCCCCTTGTAGGTGGGCTGCTTTCCACGAAAAGCTGGGCGGTTAATCACGGCACGAATCCTCTCCACCTCCGGGGGAGACAGAGGGGGAGTTTCTGGGAGCCACCAATGAACAATAGTGCTACTGCGATCTCCCCCTCAGCCCGCCCCGCGGGCGGACAGCTCCCCCGAAGGGAGAGCAGACTCTTCATGTGACTCAAATGGTTGGAACGGGCTACGCTCTTACTGGCATTGAAATCAATCGCAATGCCAGAACGAATCACGAGCCTTGAGCTCGTGACCAGGCTCAGTAGGTGCCTTCGACGATGAAGCTGATCGACGAGTAGTTGCTGGCCGGTCCCGAGAAATTCCAGAAGGGGAATCGAAACGACTTATTGTCGTTGGTCTTCGGGGGCTGAAGGGTATTGAGACTCATCGTGGTGGTGACCCACTCGTTGACGGTGTAGTTGACAGCAACGGCGGTGGCGGTGACTTGAGAAAAGCCGCGACCGGCGCGGACATGTTCGCCGCTGAATTGGTCGTCTTCGTCGGGGCCGCTATAGGTGTAGTAGTTGTGCAGGCCGTAGGAGATGGACGTGGAAAATGAGGAGGGAAGATCGAGGCTCGCACTCATTGTCGGCGAGACCCGGTATTGCAGGTTGTAGCCGCCAATAGAGAAGCGACCCGGTGTGACGTCTTCTGCTTCGCCGGGGCGATACAGTGCGTTGTCGACGCCGATGGTTTCGATGTCGACCACCGGCGAGGTGAATTCGTGAAACCAGCGGCTCGCCGAGATGCCGGCCGTCAGGGTCAGATCTTCTAAGAAGGTGCGGGTGACGGAGACGCCGCCGCCGATTTCAGCGCGGAAGGTATCGTTACGCGACAGGGCGTCGCCGGGCAGCCGAAAGCTCAAGCTCGGCGTGACCGTGGCGTCAAAGCGCCGCGAGGTATAGCTCTTCCATCCCACAGATCCGGAGACGTCCTGAAAGCGAAATTCGCGGGCACGGTTGGCGCCGCCGGCGACGGAGCTGGTGCGAATACCGCCGCCTTCCGTCAACCACTGCACCCAGCTAAGATTGAGGCTGAAGTTGAAATCGCCGAGTTGGTAGCTCGGGGTAATGGAGTAGACGAGGTTCCAGCGGTTGAAGGCACCGCTTCCGTCATCGATGTCGCCGGCAAATTCGCTGTCGTTGCTGACGCTGACAAAGGTCCCCTGGCCGACCATGCTGCGAAGGGTCATGGTAACGCTCCAGGGCTTGTCGTCGGCTTCTTCGTCTTCCTCGGCGATCTCGTCTTCGTCGACGGTGTCGGGGGCCATATCGTCCTGGGCGACGGCCGTGGAGGAGGTAAAGGCAATCCCCAACAGGCATACCAACAGGCCCATCGACAATTTCAGCCCGATCGTGGGCAGCGTAATCTTTTTCGTCATCATCTTTGCTCCAGACTCACCGTATCTTTGGCGATTTAACTCGATTCAATTCAAGATGGCACCCACCTTAAGAGCCGCCATGGGCTTTGAAAAGGCCAATCCGCAATAAATTGGTGTAAAGGCTCGGAAAAAGGGATAGGAAGCACGGCGGTGTGGGCCCCAGAGGTGGTGTTCAGGGGCCGGCGCACAGCCCGACCTCGTCGCCGGATTCCTTGGCGCAGGTCTGATTGCAGCAGTCGGAATTCGATCGGCAGGCTGTCCCGTCGGGGTAGCAGGGACGATCACAGTGGCCGGCGCTATTGCATACGAAGGAATCGCAGCAGTCGGAGTTGACGGCGCAAGGAGCGGTAAAGATAGCGCAGTCGGGGCAGCCGTCGTCGACGGTGCCGCTGCAATTATTATCGGTGCCGTCGCAGACCTCGGGCTCGCAGCTATCACAGAGCTCTTCTTCACCGCAGGTCTCATACCACAGATCGCATAAGCCCTGTGGCTCTTCGACCTCGCATTGCGAGGCACAGCCCATTTTGATCTCGATCTGTATCTCGTCGACGTCGCTATCGCGTAACGCGTCGCAGGCGTCGTCGCTGAGCGTTACGGTATTGTCCTCGGCCTCATAGTCGTAGTCGTCGGTGTCGAGATAATAGTCGTTATTGACCTCGATCCAGATCCTGTTTTTATCTTCCGGTGCGGAGTCCAGGGTATATGAACAACTGACCGCGAGGTCGGGCAAATTGCTCATCGCCTCGACGAGTCCGTCGGCGTCACCGATATGTAAGGGCCCTCCGTGCTCCGTTTCCTCTCCGGTGCCGCCGGCATTGGCGAAGGCGTCGATGTCCTGACCAGAATACAGACCAGAGACGGCCAGAAAGGTCAAAATGCCCTGATCGTAGAGGTCGCCCAATGCATTTATCACGTTTTGCTGGGAATCTTCGCCCGAGCAATTGCCTAACGTGTCGGTGACGAGTAGGACGGCCTTGACGCGTTCGTCATCGAAATCATCGTCATCGTCATCAAGCCGGTTATTATCTCGAATATCAGTGACGCTGGCATAAAGCGGTGTATGCCCCGCAGAAATAAAATCTTCCCATGTGCTCTTGAGTTCGGACGCCGGATATTCGCTGATATCGAGAAGATGCCCCGCTTCGCAGGACCCGCCCGAGAGTTGGGGAAAGACTCCCAACCCGAATCGAACTTCGTCGGCCACCTCTTCAGCGACCAGATCCAATGCGTCGAGAGCAAGCCCAAGACCACTTTCGCCTATTGATCCCGACAGATCTAGAGCTACGTATAAATTGGGCTTTATATTGTAAAACTCAAACTCCTGAGTCTGGCAGATCTGGCTGTCATTGGGCTCCGGCGCGCAGGCATCGCCCATCGTGATGCCTCGGTCGTCGTCGGGGTTGTCGGGCGAAGCGGTCTGGTTCGGATTGTAGTGATCGGGGCAATTATCGCATGCGTCGCCGACGCCGTCGCCCGACGAATCGAGTTGTTCGCAATCCGAGCAGGGATAGATATCGTCGGGGCAGGTGCAGGTGCATTCATCACAATAGGTGTCGTCCGGCGGGCAGTCGCAGCCAACCTCCAGCGGCGGATTCTGGTCCTCCGGGCAATTATCCATGATGTCGGGGACGCCATCGCCCGAGGAGTCCGTGATCGCATCGGCATAGGTAACGCCGGGTGCGCAGGCGTCACCCATGATGATGCCTCGCTCGTCGACCGGGTTGTCCTCGCTGTACTCTTGGTCGGGATTGGCGTGGTCCGGGCAATTATCGCACACGTCGCCCACCCCGTCGCCAGCGCGGTCCTGTTGGTCTGGATTGTAGTGGTCCGGGCAGTTGTCGAATCGGTTTGGAATCCCGTCGCCCGATTCGTCACCCCAGGGGTCGAGATCGTCGGCGTCTGGTCCGGTGTCATCGACTATATCGGCGTCGGTGTCCGGATCGGCGTCTACGTCGATATCCGAAGTAGGACCGGCATCGATGTCGATGCCATTATTGGAATCGTTGTCGCTGCAGCCGGACACAACTACAAGTCCACCGATAAACAGCAGTCCGACTAATAGATGAGATTTTGTCAAAAAATGCATTGGATGCTGAACAAATTAAATTCAAGATGAATAATTCGGTTTAGCGCTATCAGGCAATAAAACCATTTTAGGGCGTGCTTGAGTACTCCTGACCGAGCACCCCGAGGGCACTTCCTCGCTACGCTCAGGGCAGCCGCCAACTTCAATCAACGGGGTTTTCAGACACGCCCGAGTGGGCGACGAAGTCATGTGCCAATAGGCCCCGAAGAATTTACGCTAGTGCTGGACTCTGGGAATAGATACGCACTTCGGCGGCTCAATTTGCCAATCTCATCGTCGAGCTTCCTCGATGATATGAATCTATCTCGTCTGCTCTCCTTGACCTCGACAAATTGAGCTCGCCGAAGAAACCTGAGCCAA
>SKQC01000362.1 GCA_007119175.1 Myxococcales bacterium
CCCGAACAGACCGGGGACGAGACGGATTGGGCGATGGTATCCACCGGGGGCACTCATACCTGCGGGATTCGCCAGGAGGGAACCGTGTGGTGCTGGGGCACGGGCCGACGAGGACGGCTGGGCCACGGCGATGACGAAGACCGATGGGCCCCGGAACAGGTGGGCGGTGATTCCGACTGGGTCGCTGTAAGCGCCGGATTACGTCATACCTGCGGGCTGCGCGACGATGCCACATTGTGGTGCTGGGGCCGAGGAACGGGAAGCGATACTCCCGGCCAGGTGGGCAGTGATTCCGATTGGGATTCTATCAGCGCAAAACGGGGATTTACCTGTGCCATCCGCGACGATGCCACATTGTGGTGCTGGGGCGGTGGCGAGGACGGCCAACTGGGACTCGGCGATACTGAGGATCGCGATGATCCCGAACAGGTCGGCTCTGATGCCGATTGGAGCGCCGTAAATTCGGGCATGTTTCACGCCTGTGCCACCCGCGACGACGACACCCTGTGGTGCTGGGGCGAGGGCGACGACGGGCGACTCGGAAACGGTGATACGGACCGGCGACTGACGCCTGAACAGGTGCAGGGCGGTCCCGATTGGCATGCCGTAGCCGCCGGTGGCACTCATAGTTGCGGCGTCGGCCTCGACGACACCCTGTGGTGCTGGGGCGATGGCGATAATGGTCGACTGGGCCACGGCGACACCGACCGGCGCCTTACCCCTGAAGAGGTCACCGGACCGTTTTGAGCACAAAATCACAGACTGTGCTACATCGATGCTGCTCAATACGCCCTGCTCGCCCCCCTGACGAGTGCAGCAAAGTCGGAGGTTCGACCCCGTTTTCAGACTCGCGCCCCAGATAGTGGAGCTCAATTCCCTGGCTTCGGCTGCGGTATTATGTGATGAGACCAGTCGCACCAGCCTGGATTTTTCATTGAGGACGCACCATGAATATCGCCGATCACGATATCATCTCTGAGCGCTACTTTTTTCCCCGGCGCCAGCCCCTTAACGACGCGGTAATGGTCGACGTCGAGGATGCCGAACTGGCCTGCTTTGAGTCCGGCACAGGTCATGATTTGACGGTGATTCATTTTCACGGAAACGGCGAGATCGTCGCCGACTATCTGCCCGGCTTTGCCGGACACTTAAACGACGCCGGCGCGGACGCCTTTTTTGCCGAATACCGCGGCTATGGCGGCTCCTCGGGAGTTCCGCGCCTGGCAAAGATGCTCGACGACGTCACAGCAATACGCCGCGCCGTCGACGCGCCGGACGACCAGATCGTCGTCTTCGGTCGCTCCATCGGCTCTATTTACGCCATCGAATTCGCCGCCCGCTATCCGGAGATCGCCGGACTCGTCTTAGAGAGCGGTATCGCCGACGTATTGGAGCGAATTTTACTGCGCGCCACGCCCGCCGAGCTCAATACGAGCCGACAGGCTATGCAGGAGGAGTTTGGTCGGCTCTTCGATCACAGAGATAAATTGCAGCAATTTGGCGGCCCCACCCTGGTCATGCACGCCGAACAGGATCACCTCGTCGACAAAAGCCACGCCACTCGCAACGCCGAATGGGCCGGTGGTCCCACCAGATTGGTGCTCTTTGAGCGCGGCGATCACAACTCCATCTTTCACGCCAATAAAGACCAATACCTGGCCGAACTCACCGATTTTCTCGATGAACTTCGGCCAAAATAAGGGTGGTCGGTGCCCGTGATTTGTTCAGCCCTCTTCTCAATCGCCGTCAGAAGCGGTGACCATGATGGTCATCATCGGCTCCGACACTTTCGATGTGGACTCGAATACAACCTGTGCCTGAAATTCCAGGTCTTCCTCCAACGCCTCTGACGGCGGCGCAATCTCAAGTTCGAAACTCTCTGTGTGACCACTTTCGACAGTAGCCCCGTCAATCGCCGGTTCCACGTCAAACCACTGGCCATTCGTCGAGATATTCATGGCCTGTAGTTGCAGCTCTCCGGCACCGGTATTTTCGATTTCGAACTCTGCTGTTTGCTCGACTCCCGGTTCCACTGAGAGAATTTCGATGAAGGTATCGGGAAGTGACAGGATACCGCTGACACTCTGGTCTCCTGTGATAAAGACCGTGGCGTCGCCCCCGTCGCTCTCGACGAGAATCTCGCCGCAATAATCATCGGGATATGCCGAGCCCCCCGGGGAATCGGGGCAATCGACGGACTCGCTCCCCGCCCTGACAGCCAACGGATGCGTAAATACCTCACCGGCTGCCACCTCAATCGGTCCCGGCAAAAAGCCGATATCTCGGCAGAAACCGGACTGCGTCAAACACAATGCTCCCTCACTGCAATCACCGGCATCATCACAGGTGACGTCTGCATCAGTGTCACTGATGCTACCGCTGTGGTAGGCGACGACCCTATTGGGTTGAGAGACCCAGTCGATATTTTCGATCGTGACCGGGTAGTCGCCCACATTTTCCAGCAATAATGACTCGCTGAGGCTCCTCGTACGGTCATCGGGGGCCAGGCTATCCAACTCGATCGTCTCATTGACCGCCACAAGCTCACCGACTGCCTCGGCATCGGCGTCGGCCGCCGCCACATCGTTTTCCCCGACCTCGGCATCGCTTTCCCCGACGCCGACATCACCATCTTCGGACGGGTCATCACTGCACGCCATCAATATCGAGAAGGCCATTGCCATCGACGCCGCTACAAGCCACTTATTTTTGCCATTGCACATCACAGATCCTCATTTTAATTCACAACCAGACGCATCGACCAGTGCAAGAGTTATCGACAACAAAACTCGACGCAACCCCGACTCTGCTCTCCCTCCGGGCTGGCTATTGATCATGTCTCCACTGGGGTCGTGTGTGAGAACTGCGACCGAAGCGGTTTTCACACACGCCCCGAGCACAAATCTGGGATCGTTCTCGAGATCGGGGATCGTTCTCGAGATCGGGGATCGTTCTCGAGATCGGGGATCGTTTTCGATCTCGATGTGGCTCCTTGCACCTCCCCCATTGTCTCGCCATGCTCGACATTTCCCCCGTCGGGGGGAAAGGATTCGTGCCGTGAACAACCACCCGGATTTTCGTGGAAAGCAACCCACCGATCAGATAAGGGTTCCTTATTATTCCGGTGACTTATACACAATTGTCAGCCCTCTTTGAGTATCGCAAGCCTCTTATTGCACGACCTCGAAAACCCCACCTTATCTCACACCACCATCAGCCCATGTCATATACCGAATTTCGAGCATCCAGCCTCCTCACCGCTTTAGTGGCCGCCTCCTTGCTATTCAGCTTCGGTTGTAACTCGAGCGAGCCCCCACTGAACGAAGTCGAGGAGCCCGACGCCGACGTAGATACCGGGGTCGACACCGGCGAAGACACGGCGCTACCAGACACGTCCACCAATACCGATACCGAAAGCCCCTACGAGTGCATTCACTCCGAGGACTGCGACGACGGCCAGGTCTGCATCGACGCCACCTGCGTGTCTAACGAATGCGGCGAGCCTTCCACTCCGCCGGGCACCAGCGTCTCCATCGACGGGTACCTGCCCGAGGACAGGGCGACCTACGAATGTGAGCCGGAGCATGACCTGGTCGGTGACCAGCAGCGAACGTGTCTGGATGATGGCTCCTGGTCCGGAAATCCGCCGGGCTGCATTCCTTTTAAGCCCCCTCAGACACAGACCCTATTTACCTATCCATCTCCCGGTGAGGTAGACGATTCCATCGAGGACCACGTCATCAGCCTCCTGGACTCGGCGCCCGCCGGAAGCAAGATCCGCGCTTCTTTCTACTCCTTTAGCCGGGTGCGGGTGGCCAACGCATTTGTGGACGCCCACAATCGCGGCGCAGACGTAGAGGTCATCGTCAACAACCACAACGTTCACCCCGACGGGAGCTATTACGCCGGCGTCGGCGTTCTGGACGAAGAACTCGGCGGCGGGCTGACCGTCTGCAATGAGGACGCCGAACCGCAGGAAGCGGGCTGCGTCAGCCCCCGGATCAATCACAATAAATTCATCCTCTTCTCTGAACTCCAGGGAGGCAGCGACCACGTGGTCATGCAGACCTCGGCGAATATGAATAATCCCCAACGCGCCGAGGCCAACAGTCTGGTGACCGTCCACGGCGACGAAGGCCTTTACGATGCCTATCTGAATCACTGGAACGACCAGAAAGGACAGCAGATCGACCCCGACTACTACCACTACGTCGAAGGCGACTACGATACGAAGGTCTATTTCTTTCCCCGCCAGGACGGCGACACCATCGTCGAAATCCTCGACGAGGTAAGCTGTGACGACCAGTCACGAATCCACGTCAATATGGCCTTTTTCAGCGATGCCCGTACTGCCATCGCCGAACGACTCGCCGACCTCGACGCCGAGGGCTGCGCCATCCACGTCCTCGTCGCCGACCGCGTCGACTTTGAGAGCCCCGGCGATGCTGTCGTCGACGCCCTATCCACCGGAAATATCGACTTTGCCTACTTCCCCCACGATGCCTTCGATGCCGAAAGCGGCATGATGATCCACTCGAAATACTTTCTGATCGACGCCCCTTTCGGTGCCAACCAGATCCGCCAGCAACTGGTCTTCACCGGCTCCCACAACTTCAATGTCTCCTCGCTGGAGCGCAACGACGAAGCCCTGCTGCGCATCCGCGACAGCTCCACCCACGCCGATTTCGTCGTCGACTGGGAGACCCTTCGTCCCCACGCTACCACGCTGCATCCCTGACGAAGACGAGCTATAAATGTCGAACGTCACCAACCGTGTGATGACTATATCCCGCGCGCTCCAACCAGGCCGATGGCCATGCCATCTCAGCCAGTCCCGGTTGAAAATCTCGCGAAAATGAGAAATAGGGGAGGGGAGTTAGCCCACCGACGTATGCCTTATATCCATCCCGGGACTGCCTATGTTCGCGCGACACTGGTTTCGAATCTTGCCATCCTTCGCCCTGTGCCTCGCCCTGACTCTCGGTTGTAGTTCGGCCCCCGCCGAAGGTGACGACGCGCCGGCGGAAACTCCTGAAGAGGTCGACCAGGAGGTCAAAAAAGAAGATGGTCAGTGGGCAGCGGTCGACACCGGCGACAACCACACCTGTGCCCTCGCTGACGACCAGAGCCTTTGGTGCTGGGGGCGAAACCACCGCGGGGAGCTGGGCCATGACGGCGACGACAGTCCGGCCCCCAACCCCGTCGGCGCAGATGTCGACTGGCGCTCCGTGGCCACCGGAGGCAGCCACACCTGTGCTATTAAAGACGACGATTCGCTGTGGTGCTGGGGCTCAAACCACCGCGGCCAATTGGGCGTCGACAGCGAGGAAAACTACGACGCCCCCATGCAGGTCGGCGCCGATCAGAACTGGCAGTCCGTGGCCGCCGGGGGTGATTTTAGCTGCGCCATCGACGGCGATCGCTCGCTGTGGTGCTGGGGCAATTACCAGAACCACTCACCCTTCGACGACGTCGAATTTCCGCGCTCCCCGGAACAATTGGACAGCGACACAGATTGGCAATCGCTCTCGGCAGGTGGCTCGCATGGCTGTGCCATCGCCGACGACGACAGCCTGTGGTGCTGGGGGGGCAATATCAGCGGTCAGCTCGGCTTGGGCGACGACGAAGACCGCCTGCAGCCCGAGCAGATCGGCGAAGAACGCTGGCTTTCCGTCTCCGCCGGAAGCTCTCATACATGCGCCATCGACGCTGACAAAAACCTGTGGTGTTGGGGTAACGGCTCCCGCGGCCAGTTGGGATTGGGCGATGAAGAGGGCTATGACACGCCCCAGCAGGTGGGCGAGGGCTTATGGCGTGCCGTCGCCGGTGGAAACCACAACACCTGCGCCGTCGATAACGAGGGCGACCTGGCCTGCTGGGGTGACGCGTCTCAGGGGCAACTCGGCATCGAGGCCCCGGAAAACAACCTCGTCCCGACATTTATAGACTCCGAAAATACGTGGGACAGCCTGGCCACAGGGCGCAACCATAGCTGTGCCGTCACCGACTCCGGTGACCTGCACTGCTGGGGTTCCCAGACCTATGGACAGGTCGGCAGCGGTGTCCATGCTGGCGATAAATCAGAGCCGGTGGCCCTGGACTGGGCCGACTCCCTGGAAGCGCTCTCTGCTGGCGCCGGCTTCGGCTGCGCAATCGCTGTCGACGGCGCCCTTGTCTGCTGGGGCTCTAATTCCCGTGGGCAACTGGGACTGGGCGATGAGCGCGATCGCCACAGGCCCCAGCAGGTGGGCGACGAGACGTGGCGCAGCGTTTCCGCAAGTCAGGAGGGGCGCGAGCCATTTGCCTGCGCGATTCGCGACGACGACACGCTGTGGTGCTGGGGAGCCAATGGCCACAATCAACTCGGCCTGGGCAGCCCCGATGACGAGGATCAAGCCTCCGCCGACCCCCGCCGAGGACGACGGGGGACCAATACAGAACGCGACGAGCAGCGGCCACAACAGGTCGGCGAGGAGACATGGGCCGTCGTCGCCACAGGGGCCACTCATAGCTGTGCTATCCGAGACGATGGGACCCTATGGTGCTGGGGCGCTGGTCCCGACGGCCGACTCGGACTCGGCGACGATGTGGAAAATAGCGGAGAGCCGACCCGGGTCGGTGAAGACGACGATTGGACGTCTGTGACGAGCGGCGATTTTTATACCTGCGCGATTCGCGACGATTCATCGCTATGGTGTTGGGGACAAAATACCTGGGGCCAACTGGGCGACGGCACGAATGACCAGGCGAGCACGCCACAGCCGGTGGCAGGCGAGCGCCAGTGGAAGTCCGTGGAGGCCGGCCAAAAGACGACCTGCGCCATCGCAGACGACGCCACATTATGGTGTTGGGGAGAAGACGAAAACGGTCAACTCGGCATCGGCGAGCAGGACTATCACCGCGATCCCCAGACCGACGAAGACGACGACGGTCGCCGGGCCCAGCGAGTGAGCCCCGGCGAATATCCGAACGAGCCGACACAGGTCGGCGAAGCCAGTGATTGGGAGCTCATCGCCGCCGGCAGAGACCATATATGCGGGATTCGACAGGACCAGTCATTATGGTGCTGGGGATCCAACGCTCGCGGCCAGCTCGCCCAGGACGACGACGGCGATATACGCACGCCCCAACAGGTCGACGCCGCCAGCGACTGGATCGCCCTGTCGGCCGCCCCCGCCTGGACAGCCGCCCTGCGCGCCGATCAATCCGGCTGGACCTGGGGCTGGAGCTCCGACGGCCAACTCGGCGACGGCACCGCATGGACCAGCGAACCGCTCCGAATTCCCGTGCCCGGCGACAGCGCGATATAATCCCCCTGCTCCCCTCTCGAGGGGAGCTGGCGAGGCAGCGAAGCGAACGAGCCTGTGGGGTAGATCGCAAACCTCAAAATGCGAGCTAACGCCCGTCCGACCTTTATCACCTTGAAAACACAAAGGGATAATGAATGTCACATAGCCCACCGTCGGGTTCGACAAAATCGATCGATTCAATCACCTCTGCCACACACGAAAGCATCTCAACATCTGTGGTATTTCCCGGTGCCAGAACACGCTTCGCGGAACCATCTAGAGAGATCCTAAAACGGGTCATCATATGCACTGGAATGCCCGACAGGACCCTGTGGCTATTATTATAGCAGTCTGTTAACGCCTCGGTTTTTGATGAAATCGCGCTCGCGATATCGTCGGACTCACAGAAATTTCCCACGTCATCAGAGCTCGACGAGGTAGTTTCACCACTGGGCTCCTCGGAAAATCCGCGATAGAGATGGGTAAAGATGATAAAATGCTCTGCTGTCTCGGCATCGGAAGCAACGAGTGCTTCGCTGAGTACCCTCCGTAACGAATCGAACGCTCCAAGTTCAACGTCCTGGAAGAATCCATCGAGTTCCAGATTCGTGATCTGCCCATTATCATCGACGCCCATATATACGGTGAGTTTTCCGTCCTCCACTTCAATATGATTTGAGAGAAATCCGTCGATAAGGCCACGCTCCTCGACCAATTTTTCATCTATGGCGCGTATCTGATCTTGGTCCGCAACCTCTGATAGACTCTGATCGTATCTGGCGATGAATACGCCCCTATCATCTCGAAACTGCTCGTCTGCCGAAGAGACGAAGTTTAAGGGGAGGTCGACATGACAGGCGCCATTGTCGGCCCCGTACAACTCAGCGGAATCGATCACCCTGGCAATACAGGCGGCGAGACGAGGATCGTCAGTGCTTCCCCGAATCATGACCCTCTCTACTTCTGAAGCATCATCGCTGATCCGGTATTGCATCCTCATCTGGAGGGTGTTCGGCCGAAACAATTCATAGGACTTCTCAAAACATGAGCGTAGCTGCGATCTCGTCGGCTCGCTCTGCAATTTCGTAGCATTGGCCCCGCAAGAACTATCGCTCTCGCTGGAGTCATCTGCGATTTCGCCCTGATCTCCGCGCCTGTTGAGCCATTGCGTCGAATCAAGCGATCGAAGCGCGTAGGTATAGGGCAAAATGCTTTCCGCTTCATTGGCGCTGGTGTCTACGAATAACGGTCTGAGCTGGTCCTGTAACTCGGTGAATGTCTCCGACTCCTCACCGTCGAGACTTCCCTCCACCTCAAGCCTGGCTATGCGGCCGAGGTCATCGAGGAAAAATCGAAATAGGAGATACCCCTCTTCGAGATGATAACCTCCCTGTTGGGAGATGAATTCGCCGACAAGCTCGTCGTGCTCTTCTAATTTTTGCTCCACCCACTGAGAGCGCTCGTGACCGATATTTCTCGGCAGATCGTCACCGGAACTGGAGAAGATCGCACATCCATTCAGCAACATCATGCAAAGAGCAGAAATTGCGATTCGAATTAACATTTTGGTCCCCACGATAAGTTCAAAGTGATGAGATAATCGTAGACTAAATCTGTCTGAGCGGTCAATCCCACAGGTCCCAACGCCTGCCGAGAGGCTATGCGGAGGTCCGGTTCGGCCGAAATAACTCCTAGAAACATCACCGCCCCTTCGGAGCAAACCGAAGGGGCGGCGGTGTTTTTGTTAGCGAAGCTTCAGCAATAAGCCGTTTCTCACTCCTCCAGCTCTTGCTGATCCGGGTCTTCTTCCTCCCACAGATCGTCGGCCATCATGACCAACTCCAGAAACTCCACCTGCTCGTCGTAGTCGTCGTACATCGCCGCCTCGGCGATGTCGTGGATCTCGCCGAAACGAGCGCCGTCGACGTATTGACTGCCCCGCAATACGGCGGCGAATTCGGCGACCGCCGCGGCAAAGCGAAATCCGTCGGAGGCGTCGTCGAAGTCATCCTGCAACTGCCCGAATTTAATCTGCTCCGTCTGCAGCTCGGTCTCCTCTGCGTGGGGCTTTCGGTGGCGCACTCGAACTTCGGCGATAAACGGGCGCTCCATGGCGTCGTCGGCCAACTCCATCTCGTATAATGCGGTCACTGTATGGCCCGGACCGATCTCTCCGGCGTTGGTGTTCTCGTCGTCGAATTCCTCGTTGTCCATCACGCGCTTTTCGTAGCCGATGAGCCGGTAGCGCTCCACGGCTTGTTCATCGAATTCCACCTGGGTTCGCACGTCTTCGGCGATGATCTGGACGGTGGAGGGAAGGTGGGGGCCGAAGATGCGTTGGGCTTCCTCGATGGTATCGATATAAAAGTAATTTCCGTTGCCCTTGCGCGCCAATCGCTCCATGGTGGCGTCGCCGAATCCGCCGTGGCCGTAGCCCACCGAGGTCAGGCTGACCTCTCGCTCGTCGCGGTATTCGCGGACCATCTCCACCAGGTCATCGCCGGTCTTTCCGACGTTAAAATCGCCGTCGGTCAAGATGATCACCCGGTTATTTCCACCGTCCACAAAGGCCTCTTCGGCCAGGTCATAGGCGGCGCGAATTCCACCTTCGCCAAAGGTCCCTCCCGAGGCCACCAGCGAATCGATGGCATCTTCAATCTCGGAGCGCTCGCTGACCGCGGTGGGCTCTAATACGGTCTCCGTCCCGCTGGCATAGGTCTGCATGGCGATGGTGTCGGTATCCCGCAGGTAGTCGAGCATGACATGCATCGACTCCTTGGCCAGCGGCATGCGGTCGTCGCGATTCATGGAGCCCGATACGTCGACCAATAAGACCAGATTGTTGTGGTTCATCTCTTCGTGGGCCACCGTCTCGCCGCGAAGCCCGATTCGCAGAAGGTCCCGCTGGGCCTCCTCACCACTTCCAAAGTGGCTCGGCGCAAGCTCCATATTGATGGAGAACGGATCATCTGCCGGCTCCGGGTAGTCGAAACGAAAGAAATTGACGAACTCCTCAAGGCGCACGCTCTCCGGTGCAGGCAGACGACCGGCGTTCAGATCGCGGCGCGTAATGGTGTAAGAGGCGGTGTTGACGTCGATGGAAAAGCTCGACGTATTCTCCTCGGCAGTGTCGATAAATTCGTTTTCCCCAAAGTCGATATGATCATCGGGGCGATATTCTTCCTCCGGCATATAGCCCTGATTGTCGTAATAGCCATCGCCGAGATTATAAGCGCCTTCATTGGCACTATCTTCGGTGCATCCAGCGACAAGACAGCATATGCCGAGCAGCGCCGTCACGGTTGTGGCTGCGATTTTTTTGGAAGATTTCAGTTCGAAGGCCATGGTCAGCTCCTGGTTCAAAACATATTTTGAATGCCCGATTTGTTGTGACGTCGAACAATAAATGCAGGAACTGATCCAGTCCGGCAAACACACATCTCCCCTCCACTCAGACCCGCCCTGTAAATCTCTTAACACCCTAATAATAAAGGGGATTCTCAAGGCAGAGGAGATTCTCAACATCGCCCGTCGATGTCGCCTCCACCCTCAGAGTGGAATTGGAGCGACTTGCTCCAACGGTGGGTGGGTTGTCCTCCAATGACCGCACGGGCCCCGCCGGCCGGTGGCCAACCCAAGCTGGCCGCAGGCCCCGGAAATATTTCAATCCTTTGTGATTCAGCGGGCTCTCGTCGTCCTGCCGAGATAAAAGTCGGTTGAGCCTGACGGCCATGGAGAGTAGTTGTGATATTTCGTTTTAGGCCGTCGCGGTGTGTATTGGCGCAGGGTGCAGAAGACCGGCGAAGTTCTCGTAGTTCGCCGACTGTTCAATGAGTCATCAGCAATAAGATTTTCGATCTATGTCGTACGCACTGACCATTTTGGGTGGGCTGGGAATCTTTTTGCTGGGCATGAAATTGCTCAGCGACAATCTTCGCGATGCCGCCGGGGATGCCCTTCGAGCGTTGTTGGCGCGCTTTACTCAGGGACGGCTGTCGGCGGTGGCCACGGGGACGGTCTTTACGGCCCTGGTGCAGTCCTCGAGCGCCACGACTCTGGCGAGTATCGGCTTTGTCAGCGCCGGCCTTTTGACCTTTCCGCAGGCCGTGGGCGTTATCTTCGGGGCAAATCTGGGGACGACGGCCACCTCCTGGCTGGTCGCTATTCTGGGCTTTAAGGTCAGCATCAGCTCCTTTGCCTATCCCATGGTCGGACTCGGCGCTCTGGCCTCGCTTTTGATGAAGGGACGGCGCGCTCATATCGGAGCGGCCATCGCCGGCTTCGGGCTCATCTTCGTGGGCATCGATATCCTGCAGATCGGCATGGCCGATCTGGCCGACCGAATCGATCTGAGCGCCGTCGGCGCCGAGGGATTCTCGGGCCGACTATTGCTGGTGGCCATCGGCTTTGTGATGACCGTTTTGATGCAGTCGTCGAGCGCCGCCATCGCCGCCACATTGACGGCGTTATTTGCGGGGGCCATTGACATGCCACAGGCGGCGACGCTGGTGATCGGACAATCCGTGGGGACCACCGCTACCGCCGCTCTGGCGGCGATCGGTTCGACCACGGCGGCCAGGCGAACGGCGGCGGCCCATATTATCTTCAACGTCATCACCGCCGTTTTGGCCCTGTCTGTATTGCCCCTCTTTTTGTGGGCCCACTCGCTATGGATGGAGGGCGGCGGCACCCTGGCCGATGCCACGGCGATCGCCATCTTTCATACCTCATTTAAAATCCTCGGCGTCGCCGTGCTTTTGCCCTTTATCGAGCCCTTCTCAAAGCTCGTGTATCGATTCGTTCCCGGCTCAGATCCTCAATACGCCGCCGGGCTCGACGAAAAAGTTGCGGCCATTCCCGCCGTCGCCGTCGAAGCCGCCCGCAACGCTGAGCGCGAGATGTATCTGGCCCTGGTGGCCTACGTCGACGGCGGATTGCGCACACCGGCGAGCGTGATGAAATTGCGCGAGCAGTTAAGCGCCCTGCAAACCGGGCTTGCCCGATGCCGAGATTTCTTACACCACGTGCGCACCGATCCGGACCAATCCGAGGACCACGCCCGTCATCTGGCAATTCTTCACACCATCGACCATCTGGAGAGATTATACCGTCGCCTCGACGTCCCACCCGCTCAATTCGAGGCTGTCAGTACTCAACCCTCCCTTCAATACTCCCAGAAGAAGCTGCGCGAGGCCGTCGAATTGGCGGCCACCGTAGATTCGGAGTCCTCGGCGGCCGCCCCGATCGCGAGCGTGTCAAAGGAGCTGGCAAAAGAGCGCCTCCAGCGCCGCCACCACCTGCTCAAAGCGGCCGCCACCGGCGATCCGACCCCGCGAAAACTGGATAATCTTCTGCGCTCTCTTCTGTGGTGTGACCGCGTCGCCTTTCACCTGTGGCGAGCCGCCCATTACCTCGAGGGCGGGCTCTTTGAGCCGGAAATTGAATCGTCGGAACCGAACGATTCTTAAACCCTTAATTCTCATCCGGGCGTCGCTCGGGTGAAAGATTAAAGGCTGGGCGAGCTATACGCGAAGCCGCGGAACGCCGTAGGCGATGACCATCATCAATACCAGCCCCACCGCCGCTGCCGCCTGTACGCCCGGGGTCAGACCCGGGGGATAGACAAGCGGCAAGATATAATGCTCTACGAATCCGCCCTCATAGCCCTGATCTCCGGCAGCGCGTCGAAGCCCGTTTTCGACCGGGGTCAGCGGGCAGACCCAACCGACCAGAGATATGGCCACACCGTAGGCGACGGATGGAAGATGGATCCAGGCGATTCGGGGCCACCGCCACGTCAGAAAACCACCGAAGATCATGAACAGGATCACCGCCAGGTGGGTCACCAGGACCAGGTCCGCCATGAGCCGGTAAATCATCTTCTTGGAAGTTTCCTCTGAGGACGGCGACGATGGCGCGTCTTCCTTATCCCTTCGACCACTGGATGCGGTCGCCCTTTTTAAGGGGCGATTCCATGGCATCGACGCTGCCGCATTTTCTGGCCTGGCGGCCATTCCACAGCCCGCTGCCGATGAGCAGCGGGGCGGCGACGATGCACAGCGGACAGGCCACTGAGCCCAGGGTCACCAGGGCTCCCGCGCTGGCCGTCCCCAGGGCTGCCCCGGCGATGGTATGCTCTTTGGCCCGCCGGCGATACTCCGCCTCTTCCGCTGTGTCGTCGCCCGGGGCCTGTTCGGCCCCTTTTTTAATTTGTTGATCCGACATGATGCTCTCCTGAGTATATGCGTTTCGGCACTGCTCGCCGATGGTCTTTTGACCATCAGTCGAATAGCCACCGGTGAATAAGAATACCGGCGATCAAAGACGGTAAAAAGAATAGGGCCGGTGTCACCAATCCAGCGGCGGCGACGATACCTGGGCCCGGACAAAAGCCGGCCAGACCCCAGCCGATGCCAAAGATGGCGGCGCCGATGATCAAAGAGGGTGTGATCTCAGAGCGGGTGGGGATGCGAAACCGTTTGCCAAACTGGGGGCGATTGCGGTGCTTTACGATCTGGAGGGCGCCGGCGTACACGACGATGGCGCCTCCCATGACAAAGGCCAGGCTCGGGTCCCAGTCGCCGAAAATATCGAGAAAGCCGAGCACTTTCTCGGGTCGGGTCATCTCAGAGATGCCCAGACCGAGGGCGAATACGAATCCGGAGAATAAGACTAAAAGTTGCCGTATCACGACAGACCTCCGAAGGCGAAGACGTGGTTAGTGAGATAGACCGTGGCGGCGGCGGCGGCCATAAAGGTCAGGGTGGCGAGGATGGAGCGCATCGACAGCCGCGGGATCCCGCAGACGCCGTGTCCGCTGGTGCAGCCATTGCCGAGCCGAGTTCCAAAGCCGACCAATAATCCGGCGGCGATGGCCAATACCGGCGAGATGCTGAGCTCAGTCATCACGAAGTCGCGCTCCACAAAGCCCTGAGCGGCGGTCAGTACGATCCCGCCCAGTACCAGTCCACCCAAAAAGGTGGCCTGCCAGGCCGGAGGGGTGCCGTCGCTTTTTTTCAGCGCCCCGCTCAGGATACCGCTGATGCCGGCGATCCGCCCCTCAAAGAGCATCATCATCGCCGCGGCGAGGCCGATGAGAATGCCGCCGATGGTGGCGGCGATGGGGGTAAATTCAGTCATGGTGGTTTCTCCTCAAATAATTTGAATGGATGGCGAGGCCGGGCGATGCGAGATACGCCCCTGAGAGCGACTCGCAGGCCCGGCCCGGCTCGTTATGCCTCCTCGAGGACCAGGGTTTCTTTGTCCATCGTCTTCGGTCGAAAGACATTGACCGGGATGCGAAGATAGGCTTTGTCGTTATCGTCCTTTGCGGGAAGACTTCCGGCGTCAATATTGACCTGCAGACTCTGCAACAGAAGCCGAGGCGCCGAAAGCGTTGCGTCGCGCTCCTGGCGGGCCTGTACAAATTCCTCTCGGGTGCGGCTGGCGGGGAGAAAGACGTTTTTTTCCTTCTGCTCCGCCACGGTAGCCTGGAACTCCACATCTCGTCCGCCGGGCTGGTAGTCGTGGCCCACGAAGGTGCGGGTATCGTCGGGAAGCGAATAGATTCGCTCCGTCACCGAGGTGTACATATCCTCGGCACTTCCTCCCGGGAAATCACAGCGCCCGGTCCCAAAATCGGGCATAAACAGGGCATCTCCGGTAAAGGCGGCGTCATCCATCACATAGGTAGCACAGGCCGGCGTGTGGCCCGGGGTGTACCTGGTCTCGATCTCGAGGCTCCCGGCCTTTAAGACCTCCTCGTCTTCGAGCAGCACGTCGAATTGACGCCCGTCGGTGGGAAACTCATCAGACAGGTTAAACACTCCTTTAAACAACTTTTGGACCTCGGTGATCCTGGCGCCGATGGCGCTCTTGGCCTCCGGAAAGCGCTCCTGGAGCCGTCGGGCACCGGAGAGGTGATCGGCGTGGGCGTGGGTCTCGAGGATATAGTGTAGCTTGAGGTCATTTTCCTCGACGAAGTCGGCGGCCTTGTCGGCAGACTCCGTCCACACTGCCGAGGCTCCCGGCTCATAATCGAGCACGGGATCGATGACCACGGCGTCTTTTGTATCCTCGTCATAAACCACATAGGTAAGGGTATAGGTTCGCTCGTCGAAAAAGGGCTGGATCTTTTGATTCGTCATATCTCTGGCCTCTCTAAGATGAAGGTTGTATCGAATACGGCTAAGTCGCCTCGCCATGACACTTATGCGAAGTCCGTGCCAACCTCAAAATCTGTATTTCTCGACTCCCCTCGGGCAGGTGGGAAGACCTCGACGGTAGCGGTGGCTGCAACCGCGGTGGGGCCGGCGAGACCTGATAAAGAGCCCATTATGGCTGTGGAAATCTCGTCGCCCAGATGATATTCATCCGTTGTTCACCCCCCACACTTAGTTTCAGGTGAAACAATGAGCAACAATCTTGTGAAACACGTCGAGCGGGACCACGAGAATTTCTACGGCATGGTCAGCGCCTCTCCGCAGATGAATGATTTTTTCGCCCTGGTGCGCAAGGTCGCTCGCTCCGATACCAGTGTGTTGGTCCGCGGCGAATCGGGGACGGGCAAGGAATTGGTAGCCCGGGCGATTCACGAGCTCAGCGCGCGGGCCGATCGCCCCTTTCGAGCCGTCAACTGCGCCACATTCACCTCGGAGTTATTGGCCTCCGAGCTCTTCGGTCATGTGCGCGGCGCCTTTACGGGAGCGGTAGACGATCGCCGGGGACTCTTCGAGTTGGCCGACGGCGGCATCGTATTTCTAGATGAAATTGCCGAGATTCCCCTCGATATTCAGGCCCGCCTTCTTCGCGTATTGCAGGAGCAGACCTTTGTTCCCGTGGGGGCCACCAATCCTCGCAGCGTAGATATCCGCCTGGTGGCGGCGACCAATAAGGCCCTTCGGCGAGAAGTGGCGGAGGGAAGGTTCCGCGAAGATCTGATGTACCGCATCCGGGTGGTGCCCATCTTTTTGCCGCCCCTGGTCCAGCGCGAGGGCGATGTGGAGCTTTTGACATGGCATTTTATCGACAAATTCAACGCCGATGAGGGGATGCCACGCCACATCAACGCCATCGATCGCGACACCTATGAGGCCCTTCTGGCCTATTCCTGGCCCGGAAATGTCCGTGAGCTGCGAAACGTCATCGAATACGCCTTCGTCATCGGCGACGGATCCGTGCTGACCATCGACGAATTGACTCCGGAGCTTCGCGGCGAGCCGCCACCGAGCCGAAGACTCGAGGAAAATGCCGAACGGGAAGACGACGAACGCCGCCGGATCATCGCCGCCCTGCGCACCACCGACGGCCACCGAGGTCAGGCGGCCGAACGCCTCGGCATTAGTCGCACCACCCTGTGGCGACGTATCAAGCAGTTGGGGATCGACGAAGAGCGGGATTGACGAGCCCACCCCTGCAGCGTTTCGCCATCGCTCTATCAGACCGGTGCTTCCACGGGCCGACGATCGCCGGTCCCGACAATAATAGACGAAAGCCGGCATAAGAGGCGCGTTTTCCGGTCAATATTGTTTCCCAAATAAACACCCAATCGTTTCACACGCAACAATATCGGGGGTAAATAGGCCGGAAGCATCGCATTTTGGGTTGGCCTGCTCCTTGCAACCTCGTCCCTGTAGATTCCAACGCCAGTTGCGTCGGATGGGCCGGCGCCGAGGGCTGTAGAAGCTGCACACAAGGAGACGACGATGCCTACTACAGACATCACCAGTCGCGACGAGATCGAAGCATTGATGCAGGAGGGCGGTCCGGCAGCATTGATCGACTTCTGGGCCAGTTGGTGCGGCCCCTGCCGGGCCATGGCTCCCGTCTATGAGGAGGTCGCACAATTGATGGCCGACGAGCCGGTGGATTTTCTAAAGGTCAACACCGAAAAATACCCCGACATTGCATCGGCGTTTAATATTCGCTCCCTGCCGTCGGTGGTCGTCGTCCTCAATGGAGAGGTGCAGGACGTCATGGTCGGGGTCCAGGATCATTTGAGCATCAAAAGGGTCGCAGAGCGCGTGGTGAGCCGGGCCAACGGAGAGGGCTTTTTACAGCGCATCTTCGGAAGTTAACGGGCCCCGCCCTCATCGCTGCGTATTTTAATCTTAGTGCTTTTCGCTGCCCCACTGGAGCGCCATGAATTCTGCTACCCCTTCGAAAACGCGTCTGGGACTGCGCGAGAACTGGGCTCAATTTTCCCTGCTGGTGCTGATCAACGCCTTTGTGGGGGCCATGGTGGGTCTGGAGCGCTCAATTTTGCCCGAGATCGGCGAGGAGGAGTTTGGCATCGCCGCCCGCTCGGCAATTTTGTCGTTTATCGTCGTCTTCGGCATGACAAAGGCGGCCGCCAATTATTTCGCCGGCCGCCTCTCCGACAGGTGGTCCCGAAAATCGGTGCTGGTGGCGGGATGGCTGGTGGCGATTCCAGTGCCCTTTATCCTGATGTGGGCCCCCAGTTGGGGATGGGTGATTTTTGCCAACGTCCTTCTGGGGACCAGCCAGGGACTTAGCTGGTCGGCGGCGGTGATCATGAAGATCGATCTCGCCGGTCCCCGCCAGCGGGGACTGGCGATGGGGTTTAACGAATTTGCCGGCTATTTCGCCGTCGCCGCAGCGGCGCTGGCCACGGGCTGGATCGCCGCTCAGTGGGGACTGCGTCCGCAGCCCTTTTATCTGGGCGTGGTCTTTGTGGTGGTAGGGCTGACGTTGTCGGTCTTTCTGGCCCGCGATACTAAGGCCCACGCTCGGCTCGAATCGACAGACCACGCCGAACACCTCGAGGAGAGTCACGATCTGGAGCAGAGCGAGATCTTCGCCCGCACCACCTGGGGCCACGCCGATCTATCCTCGGTCAGCCAGGCGGGGTTGGTGACCAACTTAAAAGACGGCATGGCCTGGGGTCTTTTCCCCCTCTTTTTTGCCGCCGCCGGTATGAGCCTCGGCCAGATCGGGTGGCTCGCCGCCATCTATCCCGCCCTGTGGGGAATCGGGCAGTTGGTCACCGGCGCCTGGTCGGACAAAGTGGGCCGCAAGAAATTGATCGTGGCCGGGATGTGGCTTCAGTCGGCGGGGATCGTGGTCACCGTGGCATCGAGCGATTTCTGGGGCTTTGCCGCAGGTGCGGCCCTGATGGGGATCGGCACGGCCATGGTCTATCCCACCCTTCTGGCCGCCGTCAGCGACGTCGCCCATCCCAATTGGAGAGCCTCGGCAGTGGGCATCTACCGGCTGTGGCGGGACTCGGGCTACGCCATCGGCGCCATCATCGCCGGCGTCGTCGCCGACTTTCTGGGCCTGGAGTGGGCGATCTGGATTATCGCCGGCCTGGCCGCCCTCTCCGGTGTGATCGTCGCTGTGCGCATGAGCGAAACTCTGCGCTCACAGCGGTCCTACGAGCAATAACCTCTTATTTATCACTACAGCGACGCACGGCGGTTGTTTCCGAATTATCGTCGGAGTTGGTTTGTATCGACGGGGGGCGCTCCGCTCGGTCGATTTGTGGATCCGTCATCGCGATAACTCATTTCTTATTTGACGCCAGCCCAGAAAAAAGAAATAATCAAATGGCCATTTGTTCTTTTAATTACCGGTAGGAGAAATAGGATCTTTTAACCTCCGATAGGAGCAATAGGACTTGCCTATGACCCTCGAAGAATTACCAGAAAGGATGTACGAACAATTCGCCGAATTGGGACAGGCCCTATCTGATCCCACACGATTGCGAATCTTAAATCGGCTCTGCCAGTCCGAGCTAAGTGTGCGCGAGTTGGCCGACCCCCTCGGCCATAGTGCGGCGAATACGAGCGCTCATCTACAGGTATTGCGCCGGGCGCGGTTGGTGACAAAGCGAAAGGAGGGCCGACAGGTGATATACTCCATCGCCAGCGACCGAGCTCTTCGCCTGTGGCTCGCCCTCCGAGATACGGCGCTGGAGCAGATTCCGGAGGTCCGCGAGGCGATGCGAAAATACGCCTCCGACGAGGCTCTTTTGCCCGATCTGAGCGGCGATGAATTGCTGGAAAAAGTCAAAGGTGGCGAAATCGAGCTCCTCGATCTGCGATCATCAAAAGAATACGAGAGCGGCCATCTTCCAGAGGCCCGATCAATCCCCCATACCGAGCTCGCCGATCGCATTTCCGAGCTCGACCCGGACAAGACGGTCGTCGCCTATTGCCGGGGGCCCTGGTGTGTGGCCGCCATCAAGAGCGTCCAAATATTGCGCGACCAGGGCCTCGATGTTCGTCGACTGCCCGGCGGCGTCGCCGAATGGAGATCCGAGGGACGCACACTGGATTTTGAATCTCATACTGCACGGAATAGCCAATGACGACGCGAAGGGTCGCTTCTCTCCTCGGTGTATTGCTCACTCTGAGCACTCTGCTCGTGGCTGCAGACGCCGACGCCCACAAGACCGTCGAGGTGCCGGATTCGGCTTTCGCTCAAGGGGCTGTTCACAACGGAGATGCCCGTGTGAGCTCTCGGCTCGTCGTCGACGCCGAAGAGGTCCGCCGCGGTGATACCTTCCATGTCGGCGTCGCCTTTGAGTTGGACAGCGACTGGCATATCTACTGGCAGAATCCCGGTGATGCCGGACTTCCCACTCATATCTCCTGGGAGAGCGACGACCTGAGCTTCGGCCCCCTGCAGTGGGCGGCGCCGGGGCTATTTCAGGAGGCCGACGGCACTATCGACAGCTACGGCTACGAGGGAGAAGTCCTGCTATTTAGCGAGGTCACGGTCAACGACCGTGCCAGCGAAGAAATAGAGGTGGCGGCCTTTGTCGACTACCTGGCATGCAGCAACGCCTGCGTGGAGGGCCACTCCCAGTTGTCGCGCCAGATCCCCGTGGGCGCTCAGAGCACTCCTGCCGATGACGCGATTGTCGAGCTCTTTGATGACGCTCTGGGAAGAGTCCCACAGCGAGCCGCCGAGCTGGACCTGGAGACGGCTTTCCACTACGCCCCCCACGACGCGGCCGAGGGAGATGGACTATTTCAGGTCCTCATCGAGATCGTCGAATGCCAGGAGGCGGGCGACGAATGCCGACGCCCGGAGTTGGTGTATGACAAACTTGAGCACGCCGTATATGCCGACGGATACTCCGATATCGACCTCGAAACCCGGGGCACCGCTTCCCACCCCGAGGTGGCTGACGGAGTCCTATTAAAACTCGACGCATGGCTCGGCAGCGACTTCGAGTCCGACCAGGGAGTGTTGTCGGGAGTGGTGGAATTCACATTGGCAGACGGCACACTTTTGCCGGTCCATCTTCGCGACGAATTCGATGTCGCCCCAGCTCAAGGACTGGCCGTGGCCACCGGCTTTCCGGACTGGGTTGAGTCTGTCGACTGGGAGGACTTCGACGCTGCAGGACAGAGCGCTCCGTCGCCGAGCTCTCCCAATATTTTATTTATCCTGCTGATGGCACTGATAGGGGGAATGATCCTCAATCTGATGCCCTGCGTCTTTCCCGTTCTGGCGCTAAAAATAACGGCCATCACCAGGCTCGCTCACGAGGATCGTCGAAGTGTCGTCACCCATGGGATGGCCTATGTGGCCGGGATCGTGGGCAGCATGATGGTTCTGGCGGCAGCCGTCATCGGACTGCGCATGGCGGGCACCCACGTAGGCTGGGGATTTCAATTTCAACAACCCTACTTTCTGGCCGCTCTGCTCGTGATATTGGTGCTCTTTGCGCTGAATTTATTCGGCGTCTTCGAGGTCACCGTGGGCTCCCAGAGGCTGCATAAAAAGGCCGGGGAGGCGTCGGGCCTTCGGCGAAGCGCATGGGAGGGCGTTTTGGCGGTGGTGTTGGCCACGCCCTGTTCGGCGCCCTTTTTGGGAACCGCCGTTGGCTTTGCGCTGACGAGCAACGCCATCACGATCATCGCCGTCTTCGCCATGCTCGGCCTGGGCCTGGCCGCCCCGATGGTGGTTTTGACCCTGGTTCCGGGGTGGGCGAAAGTCCTTCCCCGCCCCGGCAACTGGATGACCCACCTGAAGACCTTTCTGGGCTTTGCTCTTGTGGCCACAGCGATGTGGATTCTGTGGATATTCGGCCGCCAGACCGGGGTGGACGCCATGGGATTGATGCTGATGTTCAGCGGCACAATAGCCGTCGCTGCCTGGCTATACGGCCTGGTGCAATTTGCGCCGTGGTCGAAGCTTAAAATCGCTACACTCACCGCCGCCATCGTCGTCATCGGCGCCGGGGCCTATCTGGCCTTTCCCATCGACGCTCAGCCCCGTCAGGCTCAGCAGTCGGCGAATGCCGACGGCATCGACTGGCAACCCTGGTCGGAGGAGGCCGTCGACGAAGCGCTGGCCCAGAGACGGCCGGTCTTCGTCAACTTCACCGCCGACTGGTGTCTGACCTGTCAGGTCAATGAGGAAAACGCCATTGAAACCGACCGCGTCCACCAGGCAGTCGCCGACTATGACGTGGTGATGCTCAAGGCCGACTGGACGGATACAGACGACGACATTCGCGAAAAACTCGCCGAGCACAACCGCGCTGCCATTCCCTACTATCTGGTCTATTCGCCAGATGAGGCCGATGACCCACAGGCGCTCTCCGAGATCATCACCGCCAATACGCTGGTCGATGCCTTCACCACGGCGGCGCCTTAACTGCGAAAGTGTCACTTCCGCGCGATCATCCGCACCACATCTGCCGGGCCGCGGTGGCCGTCGCCCTCGTCTAGCTGCACGGTCTCTTCGGACAAAACTTCGAAATCCAGGCCCTCAAAGTCGTGGCGCAACAACTCGGCGCTGAACATCAGTGCCTCGTCGGGCGGGCCGCCGCTGGTGCGACCGTTGCGCCGCTGGGCGGGAGTAAATGCCTCCAGCACCACCACGCCGCCCGGTTTGAGCGCTTTGATACTGGCGCCGTGGATCTCTTTTCGCATCGGCTCCGGGGCGTGTACGTAGGTCAATACCAGGGCATCGAAATACTCGTCGTCGACCTGCTCGCTGGGCATCTTGTCGTGGATGGTGCTGATATCGACATCCCGGTCTGCGGCGAGGGCCTCGATCTTTTTGATTCCCACCGCCGAGGGCTCCAACGACGTGGTGTCAAACCCCTGGCCGGCACACCACACCCCGTTGCGGCCCTCGCCGTCGCCGACGCATAATACCCGGGCGCCATCATCTACGAGCCCGGGCAACACATCGGCGACAAATCGATTGGGCTCGGTGCCGTAGCGATAGTCGGTGCGGTCGAATTTTTCGTCCCAGAAGATTGCCGGATCGTTTGATTTAGACATCGTTGTAGCTCCCTGTGTGTCGGCGTTAAGAAGGCGGCCAGGCTGGCCGCGGGCCCCGAACTGCCCAAAAGCGGCCAGGCTGGCCGCGGGCCCCGAACTGCCCTCAGCGCGCGTCGTCGACGACCTTACTGGCCGTGCGGTGGGCGCCTAGGTCGTAGACCTGTTCAAATCCCTGTTCTTCGAGAAGATCGAGGGCCTGGGCGCTGCGGTTGCCGCTGCGGCAATACAAGACCACGGGCTCCTCTTTTGGTCCCACCTCGTCGAGGCGGGCGCTGAGTTGCTGGAGGGGAATATTGTCGGCTCCTTCGAGCCCGTTATTGCCATATTCTCGCGGGGTTCGCACGTCGATGAGTTTCGCTTTCTCAGCGGCGAGCAACTCCCCGGCCTCTTCCAGGACTTCGTCGTCCGGTGACGCAGCGCCAAAGCCGAAGGCCGTGGCAGTAAAAAATAATGCAGCGCCGATGGCAATGAAGACAAAGATAATGGTGCTGATATCGGTCATAAAAATGGCTCCCGTTGGAGGGTCCGGTTTATAAGGATCGCTTTCCACCCTCTAACGGATGCAAATGCCGTACCTGCCCATTTTGTCGTATCTAGAGAGCTGATCACACGCCATATTTGTTTCGGCTGTGAACAAGCGCTGCTTTTTTATGAAACATTTTGCGGGGGACCAACTGAAGCGTCAGCCAGGCAATGTCCCGCCAGATGAGCCCTCCGGCCTGGACCCAGGGAGGGACTCGTTATCGATGATATTTTCAAGGCGTCTGCACAGCGGGAGGAGTCGCTGTCGATCGTGGTCCTCGATAGGGCGCTCTGTGTTGAGTAATTCGTCGGTGATCGTTTCGAGTTCGGAACAGATTTCACTGACTGCCGGTAGCCCAAACATCGCTCCCGAGCCGGCGAGTTGATGAGCTACACGCTTTACTTCCAGGAGGGTCTGTCGGGAATCCGCTCCGGTGACTTGAGACAAAAGGTCGTCCAGTTTTTGCAGTCGCTGTGCCAACTTCTGTTGGTATGTGTCGACCAGTTGTCTCAGGACTTCGATATCGTCGTCCTCAGCGTCCTGCCGACCATCAAATTGGCGAGACCAGATGGTGCGAACCTTATCGGCTAGACCCATGGGATCGAAGGGTTTTTTAATCACACCGATGGCCCCCAGGGCCAGGTAGCGGACCACCTCCGGTTGCTGGGCCTTGGCGGTGATGAAGATCACCGGGACGTCGTCGATATGGGGATCTCTTGACAGATTTTGGTATAGTGTGACTCCGTCCATTTCTGGCATCATCACATCGAGAAGTAGCAGGTCCGGTTTAAACGCCGGGGCTCGGTGCAGGGCCTCCTCGCCGCAGGCGCAAATCTCGACGTCGAATCCGCCCACTCGCTCCAGGGCCAACTCCCCGACGCGGCGAATATCGGGGTCATCGTCGACCAATAAAATACGCTGGAGTTGTCGCGTTGTCATAAGAGCTCCTAGCAGTCGTCGGTCGGTGCTCGACCCGTGTCGTCCATGGTTTCATAGGCCGGGATGTCGATGAACATCGTCGTTCCCTGGCCAATCGCGGTATCGAAGCCGATGCGCCCGCCCATTTCTTCGATGAGCCGGCGGGCGATACTCAGTCCCAGACCGGTGCCCTGACGGTGGCGTTGGTCGGAGGTATCGGCGCGGGTAAATTTATCAAATAGCTGGTCGCGAAACTTTTCCGGGATTCCCGGGCCCCGGTCTTGTATGGCGATGCGGACCGTCTTGGCGTCCAGCGCCGAGATTGAGACGTCGACGACCTCCGCGGGCGGCGAATATTTGATGGCATTCGACAGCAGATTCGTCAGCACCTGATGGAGTTTATCTTCGTCGCCATAGATTCGGATCGGTGTTGAAGGCCGGCGCAGCCGGAGTGTGACGCCCACCTCTTGTGCAAATTGTTGATTGGTCTCGAAGACCTCGTCGACGAGGTCTTCGGCGACGACACAGCCGAGCTCGAGGACTATTTTTCCGGCATCGATCTTTTCGATGTCGAGAATATCGTCGATCAGGGCCCCGAGGCGCTCCGTATTTTTCAGGGCCCTCATCAACATATCGCGGGCCTCATCGGGTAATTCGCCGACCACTTCATTGGCCACCAGACTGATCATCCCCCGTATTGACGTCAGCGGAGTGCGAAGCTCGTGGCTGACGACGGAGATAAATTCGCGTTTAGCCTCGGCGGCCTGTTTTTGGGCGGTGATATCCTGGTGGTAGCCGCGAATACCGACGATTTCGTCGTCTTCGACGATGGGCGACCCTTTGATCCGAACCCACTTCTTGCGGCCCACAGCAGTGGTCATGGGCAACTCCAATTCGAAGGGCTCACCGCTGTCGAGGACCCTCTCGGTGCTCGCAAAGAGTCGTTGGCGATCTTCGGCCTCAAAATACTGGAGGGTCTGCTCCCGTGACAGCGACTGACCGATTGGCAGATCGTGGATGCGATATAATTCGTCAGACCAGGTGATATTATCGGTGCGCACGTCGTAGCTTCCGCCACCGACTTTGGCCATGCGACTTGTCTCGCGCAGAAGTTTTTCGTTGCGGCGAAGTCGTTCGACGCTCTCGTTGCGTTCTCGTTTTAGTTGCTCGGCCTCGGTGACATCGCGCGTGATCCCCAGATAGCCCAGCGTTTGACCGTCGTCATCGCGGACATGTACGCCGATGGTCTCGCCGAGAAAGGTGGAGCCATCGCCGCGGCAATATTCGATCTGATAGGGCTCGGTCTGATCGGGAGCCTTCGGGTTGTAGCGGATCTTCGTCCGAGCAAAGTCCTCAGGTTGGGCGTATAAAAACTCGGTGGTTCTCCCCTGGACCTCGTCGGCGCTATAGCCGAAGAGCTCGGCAAATGCGTCGTTGACGGCGGTGATGTGGCGGTAGGGGTCGGCGAAGATGAGAGCGTCGGGCAAGACCTTCAGGATTATCGCCATCTCCCGGCGGGCTTCTTCGAGGCGGCGATTGGACTGACGCATCTCCAGTTCATCTCGCAGCAGCGCTGCCAGGGCATTGAGATCCCGATATTGGGGCTCCTCGATCGAGCGCGTCTCCGTGGTGTCCAGAATCCAGATCGAACCCTCTCCGGCGCCATCGTCGCCGATGATGGAGATACCGGTGACGAATCGGCTCGGCGCTCCATCGACATCGAGTCCATCGACATCCAGAAGCTCTGAGGAAGGGGCGGTAATGAAGACTCCGTGTGGGCGACCGGAGATCAGCGGATTTAGGCTGTCCAGAAGCGCCCGAGCCACATCGTCGGTCATGCCCACGCAAGCTATATCCGGTGGGCCGGTGCCGTCATCGACGACGACCAGAGCCTGCGGAGCCGGCAGCAAGCGAGCGGCGATCCCCACGATATGAGTCAGGGCATTGTCGTCGTCAGCCCGTCGTTGGCCGGCGTCTGCATCTCGGGCGCCCCTGTCGCGATGTCGAAAGCTATGTTGGTTCATGGGTCGAAATTCTCACGTGCTAAGTCGACGGTATGACCGATATTGGCCCCGGACAGCAGGTGTCCAGCGAGTCAAAAGAACGGCCGGTTCACACGCTACATTCCGCAATATCTCCCGAGGTGGATGGATATCATAATCGGAGGCAAACCTGTGCTTTTGCGTCGCTTTTTGACCCCGGTTAACCCACATTTATCACCACTGAACCGGCTCGCCGCGCCAGTCGAAAAAGCCCCCGGAGTCTGTCGGATCGAGCTTGTCGATGACCTCCAACAGTTGGTCGGCGGCCCGGGCGGGACTAAATATCTGGTCTTTCGGGATATTAGTCTGAAACGGGGCCGACAAAGCGGTGTCCATCGTTCCCGGATATAGGCCCACGCAGACGGCGTTGCGAGTCTTTTTATGGTGTTTAAACTCCAGCGCTGCGGTGCGGGTAAACATATTCTGGGCGGCCTTCGAGCCCCGGTGGCTATACCAGCCACCCATCTCGTTGGCGCCGATACTGCCGACTTTGGCCGATATATTGGCGATCACGGCGCGCTGGTCGTCGGCGAGCAATCCCACAAAATGCTTCATCACCAGCAGTGGTCCCAGGGCATTGACCCGGAAATTATACATCGCTGATGCCGGCTGGACGTCGTCGAGTTTTTTCTCGGGAAAAATATCGCGGGTCTCGTCGTGGAGGATTCCGGCGACGTTAAATAAAAGGTGGAGCTCATCGAATTGCTCGGCAGTAAAGGCGGCGGCCTCGGCAATTTGCTCTTCGTCGGTGACGTCGAGGCCGGTCACGGCAAGACGTCCCTCGGCGCGTTGGGCCAGGGCCTGGAGCTCATCGGCCTGCCGGGGGCGCCGACATGTCGCCACCAGCCCGGCGAGTTGGTCAGAATTGAGTAGTTGCTCCACGAGAGCCAGCCCCAGACCTCTGCTGGCTCCCTGAACGACGGCGTTTATCGGATGGTCAAAGGAGTTCATCGCTGTCCTCACTTGCGGTGGTTCGACGTGTCAACGCCGGAGATTCCACAAGAACGTAGCCACCGCAGCCGTCGTCCATAATCGCGTGCCCCGATCGACTTGTTCTAACGGAGCGATGCCATCGGGGCCCGCGGCCAGCCTGGTCGCCTTTCGGGCTGCTAGCCCGAAGCTTTTGGGGCCTATTGGGGCCCGCGGCCAGCCTGGCCGCCTTTCGGGCTGAAAGCCCGACGCTTTTGGGGCCTATTGGGGTCCGCGGCCAGCCTGGCCGCCTTTCGGGCTGAAAGCCCGACGCTTTTGGGGCGCATTGGCGCATGACTTGGTCACCCAACTGAACCCCCTATTTTTTTGTTTCGATCATATTTCAGCAGTAACGCCCCATGAAACAATTGCGAGGGGCAGACCGCCGGCCAACGACCATATCGTCGCGCATAAAGCATTTGGCATAAAATATGCTGCACCTATGATTGCGGCGCCAGCTAATCCGACGCCAATTTTTTGATTTATTTCGCCTGCCACCACAAAAATCCCATTTATAAGGACATCCCCATGACTGACGATTCGTCTCGACCCAACTGGCAATACAAATTGGTTGCCGTCCTCGCCTGCGCCTCGATGGTCGGCGCCATCGGTTGCTCGACATCTTCGGGAGCCGATGAAGCGCCGGACGAGCAGATCGAACAGCCCGAAGACCATGACCACGATCACGACGATGATCACCATCGCGACGACGATCACGACCACGCAAATGAAGACGATCACGACCACGATGATGAGGCCGGCCACCACGCCCATCGCTTCGACGATCCCGAAAAATATGCGGAGCGATGGAATGATCCGGCTCGCGATGAGTGGCAGCAGCCGGACGTGATCATCGAGGCCATGGGCATCGAAGAGGGGATGACCGTGGCCGATATCGGCGCCGGCACGGGCTATTTCATTCCCTTTTTATCGGAAGCCGTCGGCGACGAGGGCACGGTAATTGCCGTCGATATCGAAGCGTCGATGCTCGCGTTTATCGAGGAGATGGCCGACGAAAAAGGGCTCGACAACGTCGAGACCGTATTGCCCGACGACGGAGGGTCGGGGCTCGATGAGGGCTCGGTTGATCGCATCCTGACCGTCAATACCTGGCATCATATCCCGGATCGCAAAAATTATTCGGCCCATCTGCGAGAACGGCTCACCGACGGCGGGTCGGTGTGGAATGTCGATTACCACGAGGACTCGCCCATCGGCCCTCCCGAAGACCATCGACTCAGCTCCCAGGTGGTGATCGACGAGCTGGAGGCCGGGGGATTAAGCGCCGAGCTCCACGAGGTGAGGCTGGAGCGCCAGTATATCGTCGTCGGCACGATGGAGTAATCACCTGATGTCGACCAACGACAATGAGGAGACGACGGGGTTGTCCTCCGGCCGCCAGCCCCGGGTGATCGGCACCTGGGGCGGGCTGGCGATCGTGATCGGGTCGATGCTCGGCATTGGCATCTTTATCACGCCCCCGCAGGTGGCGACCCATCTGCCCTCGGTGCAGATGTATCTGGGGGCCTGGGTGGTGGGCGGAATCATCGCCTTTTGCGGAGCTGTGGCCTATGCCGAGCTGGGGACTCGTTTTCCCAGAGCCGGGGGAGATTATGTCTTTTTGCGCGAAGCCTTTGGCGAGTCGCTATCCTTTGGCGCCGGGTGGCTTTTATTTGTCGGTGTATTCACCGGATCGGTGGCGACGATGGCCGTCCCTCTTGCCGAGTTTCAGCTTCCCGTGCTGCTCGGCCCGGCCGTCGAGATCGACCCTCATAAGGTGCTGTGGCGGCTGGGGTTTTTGGAGCTCACGGTAGCCCGGGGGTTCGCCGTGGGGATCATCGCCGGTCTGACGGTGCTCAATATCCTGGGCACCCGACTGTCGACGACCGCTCAGATGGCGCTGACGGGGATCCCGATGGCGCTTCTGGCGGTGGCGGCGGTGGTGATCTTTTTGACGATGGAACCGGCGACGATGCAGGCGCCCACAGCCGGTGAAGAGTCGATGCCGGTATCGTTCGGACGGGCCGTGCTGGCGATCTATTTTGCCTATGCCGGCTGGAACGCCATCGCCTACGTCGGTGGCGAGTTGAAAAACCCGGCACAGACGGTGCCGAAATCGCTATTGGGAGGAACGGCGGCGATCACCGTGTTATATCTGCTCTTGGCCGCATTATTTGTGTACGTCCTCGGCATCGAGGGCATCCAGGACGTCATGGAGGCCGGTACTGCCACGGCCGACGCCATCGCCGGGGAGTGGGCGACCTGGATGGTCACGGCCCTGATCGCCGTGGCCTTGATTGGCTCACTCAACGCCACGGTCCTCGCCGGAGGACGGGTTGGATGGGCGATGGCCCGAAGCGGCGCCATGGCCTCGTCGGTCGGACAGCTCAACGAGCGCTTTGACACTCCCGACCGGGCGCTACTGTTGCAGGGAACGCTCGCCGTGGTGCTGGTGATGACCGGAACATTTGAGATGCTGCTGGAGCTGACGAGCATCGCCATGTTTGTCATGGGAGCGCTGACGGTGGCGGCCCTATTCGTGATCCGCCGTCGCGACGGCGACCGCGCCCCCTATCAGGCCACCGGCTATCCCTGGGTGCCCGGGCTCTTTATTGTGATCAGCGTCTTTATCGTCGCCGCCAGCTTATATCGCGCCGGATTCGGGGAAGATGGGATGAGCGCGGAATCGGTCTATCCGCTGGTCGGTCTGGGACTATTTATGGTCCTGTCAGTGGGGCATTTTTTGATGCATCGAATGCTCGAGAAAGGGAGCACAACTCAATGAGAGATATTCTTGTTGGTCGACCCTTTCGAGTTGGTTGCCGACTTTAAACGAAAGGCGATTTAACTAAAATAGACGCCTCGCCGGCTGATTGAGCCATCTTTCAGCCGATCCTCGCTTGAAGTAGCGACGCTACGCCTTCGCTCGGTTCGAACCGAAATCTGGCCCAATCATCGCGCCGGTACCGCGTTTCATTTAAATCACGTTCCGTTTAACGGGTTATGTTCGCTTCTCTCAGTCGATCGTTTCGACATCCATCGAGCGTGCAGAATCGAGCACTTTCTCGTCGCCGGCCTGGCCTGCGTTGGCCAGCAGATTGAGGTAACCGAAGGTATCTCTCGGGCTCTCGCCCTCGAAGCTATCGTCGATGATCTCGAAGTCCTCCATGGTCACCTCGGCGGGGTGGTTTTTTCCCACTGTGGAGGTCAGCCACATCAATTCGCGTCGCAGAGTAACCAGATAATTTGCCAGTCGCGCCGATTTGTCAGTAGGGTCGAGTCCGCGCATCAGCCATTTATTCTGGGTGGCCACCCCGGCTGGGCAATGACCAGTATGGCAGCGCTTGGCTTGAATACAGCCGATGGCCATCATCGCCTCACGTGCTACCCCCACCATGTCGACCCCCATGGAAAAAGCCAATAGCGCTGCTTCGGGAAATCCAAGCCGGCCCGCTCCCATAAAGACGATGTCGTCGACCAGATCGCGCTGAGAAAAGATCCTGTAGACCCGCGAGAACGCGGTCTTAAACGGCAGGGCCACGTTGTCGCAATAGACCAGCGGCGCCGCTCCTGTGCCGCCTTCCCCCCCATCGATATTGATGAAGTCCACCCCTCGGTCGCCCTTGCTCATGTGATCTGCCAGTTCCACCCAGAAATCCAGTCTTCCCACCGCGGCCTTGATGCCCACGGGAAGTCCCGTCCTGTCGGCGATGCCCTCCACAAAATCCAGCAATTCATCGGCATTGTTGAATTCAGAGTGGCAGGGAGGACTGATGCAATCCTGGCCCACCGGAATACCTCGTATTTCGGCGATTTCGGGCGTGATCTTCTTGCCCAATAAAACACCACCTCGTCCCGGTTTGGCCCCCTGGCTCAATTTGATCTCGATGGCCCGCACCTGGTGTTTATCGGCGCGCTCTACCAGTTGATCCATCGAGAAATTTCCGGCCTTGTCGCGAGCCCCGAAATACCCGGTGCCCAACTGCCAGATCAGATCGCCACCGTGGTCGTGATGGCAGGCAATGCTGCCCTCGCCCGTGTTGTGGAGACTGTCGGCGATGTTGCATCCCCGATTCAGAGCCTCCACGGCGGCGGCGCTCAACGAGCCGTAGCTCATCGCCGAAATATAGACCACCGATTCGGGCCGAAACGCTTTCTCGCGCCCACGGGCTGCACCCAGGACTTTTCTGCACTCGATGGGATGGGTGGGATCGAAGTCGTCATCGCCCTTTTGGGGATGTTTGGAGGGAAAGGTAACGGGTTTGATGATCAAAAAATTGGGCGTCAATTCCAGGTCGATATCGGTGCCAATCCCGAAATAGTTATTTTGCTTCTTGGCGGAGGCATAGACCCAGCGACGCTGATCCCGGGAAAAGGGTCGCTCCTCGTTATTGTCGGTCACGATATACTGGCGCAGCTCAGGGCCAATGGATTCTAGTATATAGCGAAAATGGCCGATGATGGGATAGTTGCGCAAAATGGAGTGCTTTTTTTGCACGATATCGTAGATGGCCACGACCACCGATAATGCTAAGAGCGCTCCGATAAACCACAGACCGAACATATAGCCTCCACTGCTTCCAGCTACTTCAGGGAAGCAGAAAAATTCAATTGGTTTGCTAAGGGAAATATGTCCGCAACCTTGTAACACATAGGAGCGTGGATGGGCAAAGGTTTGACCGGACTGCGGAAGTGGTAGAGCACCGATGATGATTGGACGTTGTGGACTCCTCCGCGGCTCTAAAACGCGAATTAAGCGGCCAGGCTGGCCGCGGGCCCCAGCGGCTGAACGCATACAACGCGACGTAAGCGGCCAGGCTGGCCGCGGGCCCCAGCGGCTGAACGCA
>SKQC01000006.1 GCA_007119175.1 Myxococcales bacterium
AATTTGCCCGTATTTCCTCGAAATAGCGATGCTATTACTCGTCATACGAACAAATCTGGCGACAAAATCTTCTCGCCGAAGGCTCGATCCGCTATGCGCAACAGGCTGCAAGTGTCCAAAAAGATACGCCATATCTACCGGTGGGATCTCGACAAGACCTATCTGCGCACCGAATTTGAGACGCTGCGCGGCCTGGTCCGGACCGCTCTTCAGGCCCCGGAGGAAAAGGTCAACGTCCCCGGCGTGGTCACCCTTTTAAAAGAATTGAGCCGGCCCACCGACGACGGCGAGATCTATCTGACCTTTATCAGCGGCAGTCCCACCCAGATGCGGCAGAAATTAGAGGAGAAATTCGCTCTCGATGGAATCGAGCCCGATATCTTCGTTCTAAAGCCGACGCTCAAAAATATCCTCAAGGGTCGATTCCGGGCGGTGCGCGGTCAGGTGGGCTATAAATTGGATAGTCTTTTGCGGGTGCGCGAGGAGGGGCCGTCGGCGCCGGAGACCCTGTTTGGCGACGATGTGGAGCAGGATGCGTTTATCTACTCGCTATATGCCGATCTGGTAGCGGGCAGAATTGAGCGGGAGTTATTATTTGAGATTCTAGAGGATGCCGGTGTCTACTCGCGGACCCGGGCATCGATCTTAAGCCGCGTGGGTCGGATGCGGATCGGCGACGATGTGGGGCGGATTTTTATCCACCTCGACTACAACACCGCGCCGGGGCGTTTCTGGGTCTATGGCCCGCGGGTAGTGCCGATCACCAACTATTTTCAGGCCGCATTGGTATTATTTTCCGACGGGGTGCTGTCGCTTGTGCCCGTGTTGCGGGTGGCCTCGGGGATGATCCGCAGCGGAGAGTACGGGGTGATCGCCCTGGCCAACTCATTTCAGGACCTGATCCGGCGGCGCCATCTCGATCGCTCGGCAATCGATCGCTTAGAGGCCTCGGTACAGCGCTTTTTGCAGGCTCCGGAGGACGAAAAGATCGCCCTTCCCGACGAATTTTTCGATCGCCTCCTGGCGCGAGTGCGAGCTCTTGCCCCGCGAAAAACGGCGCCCCTTCGCACCTGGGAGGGACCACCCGACTATCTGGCGGTGCTCGATACCAATCGCAAATTGGGCGATAGTCTCGACAATGAACCCGGTCTTTTCGGGCGCTGAGCGGCGCTGCGGGCTAATTGCTGACTGCGTTGGTAGCGTCCAAATCTAGACACCGAAAAAAAGAATCCTAAAAAAACTTTATAGTCGGTTGACATCTGCCAGCAGGCACTTATAGTTGGGTTGTGCCTCACGGAGGACGGTCGGCATGCATTCCCCCCAGGCCGTTAGTCAGGTGTATGTCCTATGACTAGCCCATCTCCTTCGGAGGCACATATTTTTTCTAGATTCGCGAGCACGAGGTCTTTCGCCCGATGACGGCGGCTGACTTTGTGCTCGCGAATTTTTTTTATCTGTTGCGACCATCTAACCCTACGCATGAAAAGAACTCACAGAAAAAGGGCAGATGAAGGAGTATGATCCAGCTCCGTCGGTACAAACTCCTCGGCTCCAAGAGTCAACCGACGGGGCTGTATCACAGCCCAGATAAAGAGTGCTTTTGCCAATCCGACCTGACCTTCGTATCATCGTCTCGTTTTCCAGCTTCAAAAATATGATCACGTGCTGGGTGATCGACCACTGAAAGATTTCCTTTCGACTCGAGCCGATATGCAATCAATCTTCGACGGGATGAGGGCCGGTGTACTTGCGGCGCTGGGGCTGACCTTGTGGAGTTTTCTGGCGGTCAGTGCCGACGTTGGCGACGCCGGGGCGACCACGGGGATGGCCTTTGTGGCGGCGACCTTCGGTTTTTTGGGGCTGCCCCAGATCGTATATGGCGCAGCCCTGGGACTGGTAATGATGATCTGGGCGGTGGTGCTCGAGCAAACCGGGCTTCGCCCGTTGCGAGAGGCGCTCAAGGACTCGGCGCGCGACCGGCGAGTGGCGGCCGGTCTGGTGACGTTTCCACTGTCTGTGGGAATGGTCGGTGCCGGCGTGATGGCCGTGCATCTGGCGGTGACCTCTGGCTTTGCCCGCGATTCCTTTCAGGCCCAGGGCCTGGCCCTGGCGGCGATGGGGCTGGTCGTGGCCGTGTCGTTGGTGACCCCGGCGATTTACGGCGCCGTCGTCGCAGCCCTTAAAAAACTTCCCGTCGCCAATCAACGACCGATCTGGACCTGGCTGGTCCTCGGCGCCTACGCCACGGGCGCTGTGGGCGCCGTGGCGGTGGGCTACTCGCAGGCCCTCGGATTGAGGGTGTGGAGCGAGGTGGAAATTCAGATCGCCATCGCCGCCGTGATCGCCGTGCCCCTTTTGACGGTGGTGATGAAACAATGGCCCTGGGAGCGGGGCGCCTGGAATTTTGGGGTCCCGCTGGCCGGACTGGCTGTGGCGGCGGCCTGTTTTGCCGTGGCACCGTCGTGGGCGACATCGAGCGCTGAGATGAGGGCTCTGATGTTGCGCGATGCCCCGGTGGTCTCGGCAGTTGCCCGCTCCGCCGTCGATCTGGGCGGTGAGGACGACGAGTCGATCTTTTCGTTTCCCCAATGCGATGAAGACGACGAAGACTGCGGTGTGGCAGACGAGGAACCGACGCCGGTGACGAGTCCCGACCACCGGGCGCGGCGGACGATGGCCCAGGCGGTGCGAGCAGCAGATCGGGCGCAGATCAACGAATTTGAGTCCATCCCGGATCCGCCGAAAAATGTGGTATTTTTGGTCATCGATACCCTGCGCCAGGATCATATGGGCTATGCCGGCTACGAACGGGATACGACGCCCAATATCGACGCCCTTGCCGAGGAGTCTGTGGTATTTAACGACGCCTATTCCACCTCGCCTCATACGCCGCGGACGCTGCCGCCGATCTTTTTCGGGCGCTACGCCAGCAATATCCACTGGGTTTTGCCCAATACCAATTTTCCCCGGGTGCGCCCGGAGGCGTTGAGTATGTACGAGGTATTGCAGGAGCAGGAATGGCAAAATATCTCGATGACCAGCCACTTTTATTTTAATGAACGCCGCGGCCTCAATCAGGGGTTTGATGTCTGGGATAATGAGGGAGCGAAATCACTGGAGGACTCCCACGACGATATCGCCACTCCCCGCATCTGGGAGAAGGTGGAGCCGACCATTGAAGAGCTGGGACGAGAGCGCCGAGAAAAAGGCGACGAGGCCCAGCCGTTTACGATGTTTATCCACTTCTTCGATCCCCATGCCCGCTACAATCATCACGATGAATTTAGCTTTGATCGGGGCTCGACGAACCACGAGCGGATGATCGCCGATTACGACTCCGAGATCGCCCATGCCGATCATTATGCCGGAAAGGTCATCGACAAACTCAAAGAAGAGGAGTTATTCGACGACGTCATATTTATATTGACCTCCGATCACGGCGAGGCGTTCAACGAGCACGGCCGCTATTTTCACGGCCATGACCTGTATAATACGGTGATCAACGTCCCCAAATTGGTCCGCGTGCCGGGCTGGTTTTCTCGCGAGGTCGACGGTCAGGTATCGGTCCTCGATATCGCGCCGACGCTGCTGGATTTGCTCGGTATTTCTGTGCCGGGGGAGTTTGAAGGAGAGGTGCTCACCGACGTTTTGCTGGGGCGAAGCGAGGTGCCGGACAGGCCGGTCTTTGCGGAATTGCTGCCCTATACGGCCCTCGATGTCCACCAGCGGGCCGTGATCTACGACGATCAAAAGCTCACCGTCGATTTTAAACTCGATCTGGCTGAATTTTACGATCTCTCAACAGACCCGATGGAGCAGGACAATCTCATCGACGAGCGCCCCGAGGAGGCGGCGCGACTGCGAGAGATGCTCGATGAATTTATGGAGTAGAAATCGACTCTTCGCTGACGGTCGATGGCCGGCGTGATAGAGTTTGTGGCTGTAGAACCAGGGTCATTTGGCGAAACACAATGCTGTCTGAACCGATGACGGTTTGGGCACCGAGGATGTGGAGAGCGACGATGAAGAAAATACAGCGCGGGATATTGGCGATTTCAGTGATGACGGTGGCCGTCGTAGTCAGCGCCACTGTGGCCTGGGCCGGTGACACCGCGGTTTATGATTGGCCCGCTGAGGATGCGCCTGTCTTGGTGAAAAACGACTCCGGGGTGATCTTGATTGGCGCCGACGCAAAGCCGATGCGGGCGTTTTCCTGGAATGCCAACGACGGAGACCACGATCAACCGGTACGCCTGGTCGATATTCGCGGCGATGGCACACCAGAGATCGTCGGCTCCGGCACACCCACATTTGCCCTCAACGCCAGCGGTGAGCCCATGTTTTCTTTCGAGGACGGGTGCCGCCAGGTGGTGGTCGCCGATCTGATCCAGAGGACGAACCTCGATATCGTCTGCGTCAACTCCGGCGAGGCCCGCGTATATACCGATCGCGGTCGTTACGCCTGGTCGGTCAGCCCGGGGAGAAATCTAGACTGGTGCGTTGCCGGAGATCTGACGAATAATACGCGAAACGATCTGGAGTGCAGCTACCGGGGCTCCAATCAATTTTTACGCCTCAGCTATGAGGGCGAGGTTCTCGTCACAGATGCCGAAAATCACAATCTGGAAGGTGCCGAGGAAAATCTCGACGAGGCGGTGGCCTCCACCGAAGAGGTCTGGAGCGGTGATGAGGGCTTTGATCTGGACGGAAACGGCGAGGCGAATATAACAATCGAAGCCGTCGACGGACGCCTGGTGGTCCAAAAACGGGGTGAAGAAGAGGCCCTCTCGAGCGCTGATCTGCGCGGCGAGCCGCAGGCGTCGCTGATAAAAGATCTCGACGGTGAGGGCGCCCGGGAGGTGGTGCTTGTCACCGACCAGCGCATCTATATCGTCTCCGAGGGGGGCGAAAAAATCGAGGATTTTTCGGCCAATGCCGGTCAGTACAGCCGTGTCCCACATGCGGAGTTGGCCAGCGTCTACGTCAACGGCTTTGGCGAGGCCGGCGAAGAGGCCCGTGAGGCCGTCGGTGACGTCCAAGATCAGATCGCCCAATGTTATGGAAACCGCCTGCGATCGGCGCCCTTCGCCGGCAGCGGACGCCAGGTCATGCAGGTCATCGTCGAGGAAAGTGGCGACATCCAGCAGGTCCAAAAACGCCACTCTGGCGTCGGCGACAGCCAGGTTGAGGATTGCGCTGTGGAAGCCCTGCGAGGGGTCAGCTTTCCCGGCGCCGAGGAGGGACAGGCCACGGTCAACGTCAATGTTATTTTCACCTTTCGAGACGAGTGAGGAAAACCGATGGACCACCGACAGATTCGAGCGCCCCGGGGACAGGAGCTAAGCTGCAAGGGCTGGGTGCAGGAGGCGGCACTTCGCATGTTGATGAATAACCTCGATCCCGAGGTGGCGGAGGCGCCCGAAAAATTGGTGGTCTATGGCGGAAGCGGTCGAGCCGCCCGTTCCTGGAAGGCATTCGATCGAATCGTGGCCACTCTGCGCGATCTGGAGGATGACGAGACGCTTTTGGTGCAATCCGGAAAGCCTGTCGCCGTCTTTCCCACCCATGAAGATGCGCCGCGGGTATTGATCGCCAACTCCAATCTGGTCGGCAAATGGGCCAATTGGGAGCATTTTCGCGAGCTCGAAAAAAAGGGGTTGATGATGTTCGGCCAGATGACGGCCGGAAGCTGGATCTATATCGGCACCCAGGGAATTTTGCAGGGCACATATGAGACCTTCGCCGCGGCGGCGCGCCAGGAATTCGACAGCGATCTGTCGGGGCGATTCGTATTGACCGCCGGATTGGGCGGGATGGGCGGCGCCCAGCCGCTGGCGGCGACGATGAACGGGGCGGCATTTCTGGGCGTGGAGGTCGATAAAAAGCGCATCGAGCGTCGGCTCGAGACCGGATATTGCGATCGCCTCACCGAGGATCTCGATGAGGCGCTCAAATGGGTCAATGAGGCAAAAGCATCGAAAACCGCGCTCAGCGTGGGGCTCGTGGGCAATGCTGCCGAGGTTTTTCCGGAGATTTTAAAGCGCGGGATCGTCCCCGATGTGGTCACCGATCAAACGAGCGCCCACGATCCGGTCGACGGCTATGTGGCCCCGAAAATGACTCTCGAAGAGGTGGCGGCGATGCGCCGCGACGATCCCGAGGCATATGAGGAGCGCTCTCTCGACGGAATCGCGCGTCATGTCGAGGCCATGGTGGGATTTCAGGACGCCGGATCGGTGGTCTTTGATTACGGCAATAATATCCGCCAATTCGCCAGCGATCGCGGTGTGGAGCGGGCCTTTGATTTTCCGGGATTCGTGCCGGCCTATATTCGCCCTTTATTTTGCGAGGGCGCCGGTCCGTTTCGCTGGGTGGCCCTGTCGGGGGACCCCGAGGATATCTACCGGACCGACGAGGCGATAAAAGAGCTTTTCCCCGAAAAAGATCATCTGATGCGCTGGCTGGAATTGGCCCGCGAGAAGGTGCATTTTCAGGGGCTTCCGGCGCGGATCTGCTGGCTGGGATATGGAGAGCGGGTACGGGCGGGACTGAAATTCAACGAACTCGTCGCCAGCGGTGAAATCTCGGCACCGGTGGTCATCGGCCGCGATCATCTCGACGCCGGAAGCGTGGCCAGTCCCAATCGGGAGACCGAGGCGATGAAAGACGGCAGCGACGCCGTCGCCGACTGGCCGATCCTCAACGCCCTGGTCAACGCCGTCAATGGCGCGAGCTGGGTGAGCTTTCACCACGGCGGTGGCGTCGGCATGGGCTATAGTCTGCACGCCGGTCAGGTCATCGTCGCCGATGGCACCGAAAAAGCAGCGAAGCGGCTACAGAGGGTATTGACCAGCGATCCCGGCACCGGTGTGGCCCGCCACGCCGACGCCGGCTACGAGCGCGCCATCGATGTGGCCCGGGAGCGCGGCGTTCGCATCCCCGGGCTCGACGAGGACTGACCCGGTCGCTTAGCCCACTTCCAGATGCGATTTCTCGCCGGTCAGGTAGCGCTCCAGACACACCAATAATTGGTCGAGATGGGTCAATAAGGAGTGAATCTCGCGGACGTCGACGTCGTCGGCCCAGTCCAAGCGCTCCAAAATCGTGATATTGGTCTCCAGTCGAGACAAGATCAACTGGGCGGCGTGGACGTGGCGAAGATACTCCAGGGTCTCCGACGTCTGATAGCCTGCCGCTAGATGCGACGGCAGGGCCAGTGCCCCTCGTCGCAGCTCGGCAAGGACCTCGACGGGGGCCTCCTCGTGAAGTGTTTCTGAGAGCCGATAGATCAATTCCACCAGATCTACGGTGCGATTCCATACACTCAAACCTTGATAGCCGCGAAAGCTCATCATTCCCCCTTTTTTTCATCAGTGGCACAGAACTATTACGAACAACATAAACCGAAGTACTCAATTGGCGAGTGAATCGAAATCTTGAGACGGATTGACGGAGGTCAAATGTATATTATTCGAGCAAATCAGGCGCTGACGATGCCGCGCAATTGCCAGGAGTTGTCGAATTACGATCTGGACGGCGACCTGCAGAGCCGCGATGACCGGATCGTCGGCGCCATCGACGACGCCGCCGTGGTGGTCGACGGCGAAACTATCGAGTGGGTCGGAGCGTGGGACGATAGGCCGGAATCCGTGCGCGGCGGTGATGTGGGAGTGCTGCAGACCGACGTGGTGATGCCGGGATGGATCGATTGTCACACCCACGCTGTCTTCGCCGGGGAGCGCTCCGACGAGTTTATGTGGCGCAATGCCGGGAAAGAATACGTCGATATTTTAGAAGCCGGCGGCGGGATCTTGAATACCGTCGATGCCGTTCGTCAGGCTTCCACCGACGAGTTGGAGCGCACCCTTATTCGCCGGGTTTTAGAGTCATTGCGTCAGGGCGTGACGACTCTGGAGGTCAAAAGCGGCTACGGGCTGACCACTTCGGATGAGCTCAAGAGTTTGAAGGCCGTGGCCGCCGCTCAGGAGGAGGTGCCATGCGAGCTGGTGGCCTGTTTTCTGGGCGCTCATGCGGTGCCCAGAAAATATCGAGATCGCCGCAGTGAATACGTCGATCTGGTCTGCCAGGAGATGATTCCACAGGTCGCCGAGCGAGATCTGGCCAACTATTGCGATGTTTTCTGCGACCGCGGGGCATTTTCCGTCGACGAGTCACGGCGAATCCTTGAGACGGGAAGCGAGCACGGGATGATCGCGCGAATCCACGCCGACGAAATTACGGATGCTTCGGCGGCGATGTTGGCCGCCGAGCTGGGTGCGGCGAGTGCCGATCACCTGGAGCATACCGGCGATGAGGCCATCGAGGCGATGGCCGAGGCCGACGTGGTGGGCGTGTTGATGCCGGCGGTCAATCTATTTCTGGGGACCGTCGACCATCTGGCGCCGGCCCGAAAATTATTGAACGCCGGCTGCGAGGTTGCGCTGGCCACCGATTTCAACCCGGGCAGCGCCATGACCCAGGATCTGGGCACAATGCTAATGCTCGGCTGCACGTTGTATAAAATGACGCCAGGCGAGGCGCTGCGCTCGGTGACCGCCGGCGCCGCGCGGGCTCTTCGCCGCGACGATATTGGCACCCTTAGGGCCGGAACCCGGGCCGACCTGGTATGTCTGGAGGCGCCGCATTATCGCTATATTCCCTATCATTTCGGGCAATCGCATGCCGAGGCCGTGATCTATCGCGGAGATTTTGCATATTGGACCGATCAGGTGGAGTGGGAGGAATGAGTTTGTATCTGGGGCCATGTGGCACGGCAGTTCGCGTTTTGTCGGGAAGTTGTTTTGTCTTTGCGTTGTTTACCGTACGTTTAGTGTAGTTATGCCTCGTGATTGGCAGTACTTGTTTCGCAGGGAGTCAGAAGATGCTCGAATTCTGGTGGGTTGCTTTCGCGGTGGTGGGTCTGTTGCTGGCCATTCGACTGCTGGGGCCGGGAAAATTCGCACAGGCTCTCGAAAAAGCGCGTCAAACCGGGGAGGTAGCGGGAATCGTGGCCGCCGTGGAGGCGGCGCCGGAAAAAAAGCACCCCAATCTATGGGACCAGGCCATCAGCACGTTGTGGCAGGAATACCACCGGGAGGCGGCACTTGTGTTGATGGTGGCCGCCGCGCGGCGAAGCGATGCACCGATCGTGCAGTTCTGGCTAAAAAAAGCGATGGATGTAGAGCCAGAATTGGTCGCCGAGCATTTTGACGAAGAATTTCTTGAGGAGTATTTTCGGCCCGAAGTTGCCGCCAAATGCGGCCGGGTCAGTTGTTGTATGTGAGCTCGCCCAACAGCCCGCCGTGCTATTAAGAGTGGCGTGGCGACAATTCTACGATCAGACTTCCATAATCACCGCTGGTGCCGCGCTCCGGGGCGTATCCGCGGATATATTCGCGGCCCGAATCCTCGAGCCACCGAAGGACTGTTGGCTTTAAGATCGGTTCTGATTCCGACTGCAGTCCTCGGCCATGGATGAGGCGGACAAAGCGGGTATTTTGTCGCTTCCAATGAAGGAGGACGAATTCGCGAAGCCGGGCCAGGGCCTCGTCGCGGGTATCGCCGCGCAGGTGGATGTCGGGGACGGCGTTCGAGGAGGCAAAGCGGCGGTGGCGGTCCATCAATGAGCGCTGCGATGCGGTCAGCGGGGGCACGTAGTGTAGGCCGTCGCCACTTCGGGGTAGAGAGGGAGTCAAAAGCGAGGAGTCATCGCCGGATTGGTCAGGCTGGGAGGTCTGCGGCGACCGGCGCGATCGGTGGTATTTGTCGCGATCTTCGAGGGGGGTGACGGGACCGACCATCTGCTGAAAGATCGCGGCGTCGCGAACCTCCTCGACGCTCTGGCGGCGCTCTTCGTCGCTGACCGGTTTTTCTGAGGGGCTCTGCTCGCTCGCCGTGGACGGCGCATCGGGCAGGTCGGCGGCCGCTTCACCCCGATATTTTGCGCTGTATACGCGCCCCGGATCGATATCGTTGATGGCCTGCTCAAAGAGCTCTTCGTCGCTCAGCGATTCGTCGCTGGTCTTTTCGGGCTGTGCCGACTCTGGAGTCGTCGAAGGCTCGCTGGGAAGGGAGTCGACCTTTGACGGCGGAGGCTCGGCGTTTGCGGGCTCATCGGAGACCTCGACGTCGAGATTGGCCAATTGCTCCGCAAATGTGGACGGCTTGTCGTCGTTAGTCTGGTCGTCACTCATTGCCGGACCGTGGGATAAGGGGCGGCCGATATTCGTCGTTTACCTGGGTAAATAAGAACGAGGATTCGGCGACGATCATTTCCGGCACGGCCATGGCATTTAAATCAATCTTGTTGAAGCTCTTCGGGCTCTTCGACGTCTTGTGGCTCGTAGGAAAAGGCAACGCGGACGCGCCCGCTGCGGTCGAAGTGGCTGGCCGGCAGCATATAGGTGGCCGTCTCCACCGACTGGTCAGGAAGCTCAAAGGTGGTGAAGTCGTCGATGGACTCCCCGTCCTCGATATTCATGCGCTCCTGCTGGCCCTTCGGGGTGGTGTTGGCCGGAAACCGCACCCGGTTAAAAGAGGCGTGTAGCGATTGGACGACGCCACCTTCGTTTCCGGAGACATCGCGGTGGGCGGGGTTAAACGAAATCGCCTCGCCGGAGCTATTGTCGATAGTATACGAGATCTGAAGGACCGGATCGTTGCTGAACCCGTCGCCTTCGGAGGAATCCTCAAGTTCTACGTAGGTCTGTTCGATGGCGGTGACCGTAAAAGTGACGCCGTCAAAGTCAATGGCGTCACCGACGCCGTATACCGGTGGTCCTTGAGGCTCGGGCTCGCTGTAGTCGAATTGGATAAAGACCGGCAACTCGGCGCGGTGCATCACCGGTGGAATACTCAATACCAATTGCGATTGATGGGATTCGGGCACCTCGAATAAGAAATAATCGCTGATGCTGTCTCCGGCGGCCAGATTGGTTTGGTCTTGAATCTGCTGATCCCAGATGCCGCGCTCCAATTCCACGCCACCGATATATTGAGGGGTGAATTCCTCCCAGTCGATCTCGGGGGTCGTGGGCGCCGGAAATAGCAGCGGCGTGCGGGCCTGTGACATCTCACGTGAGCCGTGAGGCGGATTGTAGACGAAATCGTCTTCCCCGCTGTTGGTGATGGTAACTCCTACGGCCAGAAGCGGATCGGGATACTCGATGGTATCTCCCCGACTGTCGGTCAATTCGAGATAGTGAATTGCGTAATCATCCACCTCGAATTGAACGCCGCCTTGTGTGACTGGCTCGTCTGCGGAGTGAATCTGCGGATCTTCATCACAGCCGAGCGCCATGATCAGAGCGAAAAGGCATGCCGGCAGTAATAAGTGACGCATTCCCCGAATATCGGGCATAGTAGAAACCTGCTTTCGTGTGGGACGCGAACCGCGATGATCTGGGATTAAAGGTAGTCAGCGGTACGAATATCGGCGCGAGGTTATCAGAGCGTTGATCAAACGGTCAACTTGTGAACGCAGCACCGATCTCGGTAGCGGGTTTGCGGGGAAAAAAACGATAAACCGCAAAGGACGCAAAGAAGCACATAGGTGGGCTTCTTTCCACGAAAAGCGGGGTGGTTATTCACGGCACTAATCCTTTCCCCCCGACGGGGGAAATGTCGAGCACGCCCTGAGCGAAGCGAGGAAGTACCCTTGGGGTGA
>SKQC01000397.1 GCA_007119175.1 Myxococcales bacterium
ACGCCTCGGTGGGCGGCTCGTCGCCCTCCAATCTGGGGATCGCATTTTCGGTCACTGCCGAGTCCTCCCACGGCATCGTGGTCCGGGGCTCGTCGCCCGAACAGCGTGTCCCCTTTGTCCACCTCAGCGATACGACGATCGAAGATAATGCCGGCGCCGGTCTGGTCGCCAGCGGCCTGCGCGCTCTGCCCGCCCCGGGCTCCGGTGACGCCATTGACGGAACCGACGACGATGTGGCCACCGGCTCCCTTCTGGCCTACGACAGCCGATTTACGGACAATCAATTCGGCGGAGCCATGGTGTGGAACGACGCGGAATCGACAAATGGCGCCCCCTCCAACGGCGCGTTGATGGTCATCGACAGCACATTTATGAAGAATCACGGCGTCGGACTCTTTGCCGACAATCAGCGCATCTATGCCGAAAATTCCGATTTCATGCGCAGCAACGCCATCGCCGGAGATGACGGAGGCGAAGCCGAAAACCCCATCGCCGACGGTATTCAACTCGTCAACACCTGGGGCGAATTGCACAATAATACGATGTCCAGAAACGATCGCTACGGCTGTTATTATCGCAATACGGAATCGGCGGGGATCCTCACGCTGAGCTCCAATCACTGGGGCGATGATGCCGACTCCGCCGACCGGGCGTGGCTTGCCACTGGTGGCGACACTGTAGGAGAATTCGTCAATCTCACCTCTGAAGACCAGGGGATTCACAGGGAAGAAAACCACCATGATCAGCCCAACACCACCTGGATGACCCACGATCAACTTGACGGCCTTAGCCTTGATTCAATCGATGCTCCTTGAGAGATTGCGCCAGCTCCGGTTATCATACTCAGTAGCCCACACGGGGACGTGCACGCCCCCGACAGGGATCTGAGTCTGCAAGGAGTCCCCGGTGACCCTGGGCGCCAATCTGGACAACGAAGCGCCCCTCGAGTGGTTTGAGGAGGCCTACGCCACATGTCCTGTAGCCTCGCTCGTCGTCGACGAGCAACGGCGCGTTGTGTTCATCAATGACGCCGCCTGCCACCTGTTGGAACTCAGCGCCAACGCATCGCTTTCTTCCCCTGCCGATATTGCGGTGCCAGACGGTAATGCCGAAGGGCTCGATCGTTTGATCCGCCGGGCCCTTCGCAGTGAATCGCCGCTGCGAGTCTGGAAAGGCCGATTAAACCTTCCCGAGCCGAAACCAATCGAGGTCCGCTTTACTCCCCTGCCCGGTCCCTCCCCCTATCTGCTCTGCAGGCTTCTGCCCTATCGGGAGATGGGAACGGAAATGCGAATCCGCCTCATCTCATCGCTGGCTGATATTCCCCGCACCAACGAGGACTTCAACACCTCCGGCCAGCGAATCATCGACGCCATCTACGAACATCTAAAGACACCGGTTGCCGCCATATGGGAGGACGAAACTAGCCGACGGCGTCGATGGGAAGCGGGCGACGAAGCGATCTGCCGAGAGATGACGGAAAAGCTCGATAAACTGCCGGCAGAGTCCAAAAATGCGGCGGCGTTTTGTGTCGATGGCGCTCGAAGTACTGTCCAGATCGTGCTCGAACCACGGGAAAAGTCCTCGGTACAGCTTCTCATCGCCGGCGATGCCGGAGAACGCATTTTACATCAGCCGGCGCCCTTCTGGAGCTGCCTGGCGACGACCGCCGAGGCTTCCCTTCGCAGCGCCTACCTACTGGAGCAAAACCGTCAGCGCCGTCGGCGCCTGCGCGCTGTCTTAGAGCATATGCCAATGGCGGTCATGATTTTCGACGCCCGGGGCATGGTACTGGAGCTCAACCTGCGCGGTCGGGCCATGTCGGGCCGACGCGACTGGGTGCGCGTCGGCGCCGACGATCACCCTTTCGAGGTTCGCGACACCGACGGCAGACTGCTCCCCCGCGAGCAATGGCCGTTTTTGCGAGCCGTCAACACCGGCGAGGGCTGCGAAGAAGACGAGTACGTCCTCGACTTCGGCGACATCCAGCGCACCGTCTCCGTGTCGATCATTCCCATCACCGACGAAAACGACCGCATCACCTCCTATTTAGCTACGGCCCGAGACGTCACTCAGCGCAGCGAAGAGGAGCGCCGAAAAGACGAATTTCTCTCCGTCGCCAGCCACGAATTGCGCGGTCCCCTGACCCCGCTGGCCGGCTTTATTCATCTATCGCGCAAGCAGGCCGAAGCCGGCGAGCCCGTCGACCCCTCGATACTCAACCGAGCTTCGGCACAGGTAGAGCGGCTGCAGCGGCTCATCGACAGCCTCCTCGATATGTCTCGCCTGGAGACCGGAAAGCTTCCGATTCGTCGCGCCGAGGTCGACATAAAAGCCCTCGTCGAGCGCATCGTCGCGCCCTGGTTAAACGGTCCCCACAGCGAGCGGTTTGTGCTCTGCCTGCCGGAGCGCGAATTCAGTGGCTATGTCGACCCGGACCGCATCGATCAGGTCCTGACCAATGTCATCGACAACTCCATTCGCCACGGCCGTCCCGGCGGCCAGGTCAAGGTAGTGCTCAATCATACTGATCAGGATATTCAATTGGCGGTCTGCGACGAGGGCGACGGAATGCCGCAGGCCGTCATCGATTGCGTCTTTGATCGCTATTTTTTCGACCAGAAATCGGACTCTGCGGGCACCGGTATCGGACTGTATATCTCGCGGCAAATCGTCGAAGATCACGGCGGCGAAATCACCATCGACAGCGGTCCCGGTGAGCCGACGACGGTCACGATCCGTCTGCCCCGCCAAAAGCCCTGAATTGGCGGCGCCCCGCCGACGGCTGCCAATTGCGGTTCACCGCCCACCTTGATACTGATAGTGGGAAGCTCGACATCATCTGTGTAATCGCCTTTGCCTACGTTCATACCTCGACGGGACGACGATGGAGAATCTTCAGCAGGGATGGCAAGCCTACCGACGTGGCGACTATCAGAGCGCCGTCCAATCCTTCGAAAACACTCAGGGAACCAACGCCTTCGCCGGGCGCGCGCTGTCGCTGTTGAGCATGGGTCGAGGCGAGGAAGCGGCGGCCCTTGTAGAGCAGAAACTCCAGCGCTCGCCGAGCCCCGACCTCGAGGCGTTACTGGCCGATATCAAGGGCCGTCAGGGCGGGCGAAGCGAGGCGGAGCGCATCCTCAAGAATGCGGTCTCACGCCAGAAAAATAACGGATTTTATCGCTCTCTTCTCGCCGAGCAGCGAATTCGCCTCGGCCGCTGGGACGATGGAACCGAAGATTTTATCGCCGCCCTCAATATGCGGGACGACCGCACCTTTCCCCACGTCAAAAGAGTCGTCGCCGATATGGTGGACGCCGTGACCGCCCGCCGAATCCCCCGCGAAGACGCGTTGCGTTTTATCAATCGCATCGACTACTCGGCGTCGGATAAGACACAGGCCATGAACAGCTTTTTCGCCGCCTCTAGACGGGCGCTCAACGCCGGTCGTCGAATGGATCGCGGCAACGTCGTAGAAGCGTGGTCCGTAGGAGTGGACGCCGCCGATGACGGTCCTTCCCGTTCATCACCACCTCCGTCAGCGTCGAACCCCCCGCCGAAACCTCGGCAGAATCGGCAGAATCGGCAGAAACGGTCGCGGCCGTCGTCGCCCCGCCGGCGCAATCGCCCCAATAATTCCAACAACTCCGCTAATTCCCAAAACTCCGGCCCATCGCCCGCCCAACAACGGCAACAGGAGTTGCAACAGCGCCTCGCCCAACGCAGCAAGTCCTTCGAAGTGAGTGAACAGCCGCGTATCGACGCGAAACGAAAGGATATGTCCGACGTCATGCAGCAGGAGCGCCACCAAAACGAGTCGCTTCAAGATCTTGTGGCCGACGTCTACCCTCCTGTCTGGCCATCCCAGACTGACCAACCCATCGACAGCATCGAGCCCATCGGCTTTTCCGAGCACACCATATTGCGTGGCAGCAACGACATCGAAACCGCCAACTTCCGAATCACCGGTGGCGATATCGGCGTCGAGATCACCCTCGAGCGCTGTATGCACAACCTGATTGCCGCCGCCTCGGCAGTCAAACCCACCACATTGCCGTTGACTCTGGAGTCGATCCCACGTGTGGAGATGAATCTACTCGACAATTTCATCAAGGATATGCCCTCTCTCGACGCCCTATATCGAGACGAGACAGAAGTCGAAGACGCCCGTCCCCTGGCGATCGGCAAGTTCATCGGCGAGTGCATCGTCCAATCCTACGGCGGCGTCTGGCAGCACGATGTGCCGGCCGACGAGACGGTCATTCACCTCGGCGACCATGTCCTCGATCCTATCGGGCTGGCCCGTGAGTTTTTGCAATCCGGTGATTTCGACACAGTTTCGCTGCGAGATATCGTCGCCGATGCCGAGCACGCAGTGGAGACCAGCACTGCTTTTCCCACCTTTGCCGCCTATCTCGACCCCACGTCGGGTCTCGAAAAGGAGGCCCTGGTGATGCGCCTCGCCGAGTTGTGGGCCGGATATCGCTTCTGTCTGCCCGATAAGACCCTGCCAAAAATCGCCGCCTCCCTGTCACTGCTCCACGAAGCGACACACTTTATCGCCCTCGCCATCGACACGGGATTTGTCCCATCGGCCATCGTCAAACACGTCGACGGTGCCGTGGACCCCGAACAGCGGGCGCGACTGGGTTATATCCGCGATACCGGCGAGTTTTTATTGCTCTCCAGCCGCAAACATTTTTGTCGCTTGATGGAAGTCACCGACCTTGAGATGAGGCGGGAGACGGCACCGGAACTTGCGGGTTGGATTCAGAATTTCTTCAGGCCCGGATGGCATGTGATGGTCGATGAACAGACCACTCAAAAGAGCCGGGAAAAATACGGCACAAAAGACCTCAAGCCCCCGAAATTGCAAAAAAAGGGATCCGCCTACGCCATGCGTCTGCACGCCGTGGACCGCAACAGAAAGATTCGCACCATCAAATTGGCCTACCGTCCCTCCGACCAGCCGCTTCCCTACGAACTCACGGTGGGATGAGTCACTCCATCCATTCTCGGGTCGAATCCAGCAATTCCCGGCGCAGCCACGTCGGTGAGATGATCTCCACGTCGGGGATCATGCCCAGAATAAACGATTTAAATTCCGGGCAGATGCCGATCTGAAAGTGAACATCCAGTCCATCGTCGATTTCCTGGTTTTTCTGTGACGGGTGAAGTCGATAGCGGCGAAGATAATTCGCCCAGGAGTTACGCACTCGCAACTCCACCGTTTCCACCTCGTAATTATCGGCATAAATCCCGAACGCGTCTGCAAAATAGGCGTCTTCCTCTTCTCGGCTGCCGTATTGAAACCACTGGTCGACCGCGTCGGCGACTTCCTGCATCACCATCTGGTGTCGACTGATGGCTTCATCGTCTTCACCGCCCTCTTCTTGTTCCGGATTTTCGACACCCTCCGCTGCCGGGTCGTCATCGAGCGCGGCGAGTCGCGGCTCGGCGAGAGCCTCAATCAAATCCTGGCGGCTGCACCATGTAGCCCTGATGACACCGCCCAGATCGAATAATTTTTGAGCCCCATCGTGAATCGCCTGCAACCAGAGGCGATCCTGATACCAGATCAGTCGTCGTGGAATCAGCAGATATGGGCCAATTTCGCCGTCGGCTCGCTCGTATACAATCTCCACGCCGCGGCGCAGGGCGATGCAGTCCAGCAGCTCTTCGAGGACTTCCAGCATCCGCTCCGGGCGGGTGGGCAACCAGGTGCGCCGCAATACGAGAGCCATCGACAATCGACGCAATCGGTCGCGCTGTGCCGGACGCACCCGATCGCGCCATTCGTCGGCAAGGGAATCGATCCGCTCGCCGTAGGGGGTATGCTTGAAAATATCGAGGGCCACACCACCCAATTCCAGCGCAGCGGCCATTCCAACATGGGTTCTGCTATCTCCGGCGCCGGGGATTTCCCATACCTTGATGCGCCCGTCTCGATAGGTGTCGAGGTCGTATAATTCCTCCAACAACTTCAGGTCAGCCCGGGCCTGAGGATATTGGATTCCGAATTCGTCGCTGACCTGACGAATCGTCATTCCCTCGCCCTGGCGGAGCCTCTGGAGGATGGCATGAGAGCGACGGGTAGCGGCAAAGGTATTGCGCGGGGACATTGAGTACTCCAATCTCACAGGTTCTCGCTTCCTGCCATTCCCATCAGGAAGCAAAACGAATCTTTACACAAACAGTGCCGCGATTTTCCAGATTGGTAGCCCTTCTGTCAATCCGTCGACGATCTGGCGAGCCGTCCCCCGCGAATTTGAGATCTAATCCGTACTTATTGAAGTCGACGCCGGACGACATTTTGTCGTCCGGCGCCCAATTACTCATAGAGCGATATCGAGGGCGCTGCGGTCCTCGGATTGGATGCTCTTTAGATAGGACTGCACCTTGGGCAGCAATTGATAGACGAAAAAAGAGGCGGTCTTGATCTTATTCTCCAGATACCGCACCTGTTCATTGCGCTCGATCAATTCGGCGCGGGCCTCATCGTCGCCAGCGTCGATATCGGCGTCATCCCAGATCTCATCGAGTTGCTCGAAGGCAATCGTGGCCTGGCGAAAGAGCAGTCGCGCACATTCGACGTGACCGAACATTCGCAAAAACGGCGTGGCGTGCTGCAGCGGGTATTCCGGATCCTCTTTGCCGGTGGCCTGAAATCCGAACGCCGCTTCCACCAGTGCATTTTTGGCCTCGTCGACCTCGGTGGCCATGGCGCCGAACTCCTCGTCGTCGACCCACTGCGACAGATGTTCGGTGACCTCCTGGACCCAGGCCATAAACAGACCGCCTCCCTTCTGGCGCATCTTTCGTCCCAACAGGTCGAGGGCCTGAATTCCGTTGGTCCCCTCGTAGATGGAGGCGATCTTGGCGTCGCGCATATGCTGCTCGATGCCGTATTCCTTAATATAGCCGTAGCCACCGAGGACCTGCATCGCCAATTCAGTCATCTTAAAGCCGATATCGGTGCTGAAGGCTTTGCAAACCGGTGTCAACAAATCGAGGAGATCCTGGGCGCGCTCGCCCTGCTCCTCATCCTCGCTATACATGGCATAGTCGCTGATATGCGCCGTATTATAGGTCAGCGCGCGGATGCCCTCACCGTAGGCTTTCATAATCATCAAATTGCGCCGCACGTCGGGGTGCTCGATGATGGCCACTGATTTTTTGTCGTCGCTGCGATCGGTGACCTTCGGTCCCTGCTTTCGCTCTCGAGCGTAGTCCAGGGCCTGCTGATAGGCGGCGTTTCCGATCGCCACTCCCTGCAAACCGGTCACCAATCGTGCCTCGTTCATCATCTGGAACATATAAGCCAGACCATTGCAGCGTTCGCCGACCAGCCAGCCTCGGCAGTCGCCGTCGTCGCCAAACGAGATAGCGCACGTCGGCGAGGCGTGAATCCCCATCTTTTCTTCGATGTTGGTGACCGTCACGTCATTGAGCTCGGCGGGATTTCCGTCCTCGTCGAGCCGTCGCTTCGGGACCAAAAACAGGCTAATGCCCCGGGTTCCCTCCGGGTCTCCGTCGACGCGGGCGATGACGAGGTGGACGATATTTTCCGTCAATTGATGATCGCCGGCGGAGATAAAGATCTTGTTGCCGCGCAACTGATAATAATCCTCACCGTCGACCGGTGTGGCCGTCGTCGTCAGCTCACCGAGTGCCGAGCCAGCCTGGGGCTCCGTAAGACACATCGTGCCCGCCCACTGGCCGGTGTACATCTTCTCGCAGTACAACTCGACGTCTTCGTCGGTTCCATATGCCTCGATGAGGTGGCTGGCCGACGTCGTCAGCCCCGGCGTAAACATAAACGACGGATGAGCGCCGATGAGCACTTCGATCAGCGCCACGCCCAACGTATGAGGCAATCCCATGCCACCGTATTCGGGGTTATTGACCGGCGCGAATAACCCGATTTCGCGATATTCCTCGTATAACTTCTCATAGGATTCCGGCATATAGACCTGCCCATCCTCGATCCGGCAGCCAGCCTCGTCGGCGGCGGCATTCGTCGGCGCCAGCTTCTCGCGGGCGAAACGCTCCGCCTGACTGAGCACGATCTCGAAGGTCTCTCGATCGTATCCCTGATAGCGAGGCAACTTGGAGAGGCCTTCCAGGTCGAGATGATCATAGAGAAGAAAATCGAGGTCACGGCGGTCGAATTTAAAATCACTCATGAGATTTACTCCTTGACGATGTGGTCGGCTCTGGGAGCCCTACGAAATGAATCGTCGCTCATTGTTGTCATGAGCCGCAAAAGTTCAAGGGAAACCCCATCCGGATCGGCGCGGCGGGTAGGTCGTCTCATACCGGGTCACACCGACGAACAACTGCGAACCGCAAAGGACGCAAAGAACTCAAAGATACCCTCCCCGTAGAACCCGCCAACCTTTGCTCCCCTTGTCACTTTCTCAAGAGTATCGCCGGATCTGGATATTGGAGCTGCACATCGGTGAAGCGTCCGAGCTGTGGCTGTCCGCAATAAGCCCGTTGATGACGCCATGTGGTTGACGTGCCATCACGGGAAAATCCTTTGTGCTGCTTTGCGTCCTTTGCGGTTCGCAGTGTTTTCGCTGATATAGCCCTTATCACCGACAATTGCGCTGTGAGGTTGACACCGTTTACACTCGTCGGGTACACCGACAAAGGTCTGCAAACCGTTGGTGCAAAAGGAGCACCGACATCCACGGAGGTTGCATGGTACTGGTGGCCTTGACAGTTTTGGTTCTGGCCGGAATCGCCGCTTATTTCGTCGGCGCGATAAAGCTCTCGAAATACGGGTTTCGCCTCGGCACAGGAATTGGTTGGGCGGTCATTTTATGTCCGCCCTACACCTTTTATTTCGCCTTTAAGAAACTCGAGGTCGACGGCAAGGAATTGCCCACTGCCATGTGCGCATTCGGACTGATCTTGAGTGGATTGTTGATCGCGGCGTTTTTTCAACCTCTGTCGTCGATGGCCGTCGGCGACTTCGAAGGCGCCCACGACATGCTCTCAGCAGAAATCATGGTGGAGCAGGAGATCACCGACGAGGAGATCTTGGCCCTGATCGCCGCCGGGCAACAAGACGAGCTCGAGGGCGACGACGAAGCCGTCGAGCGCGCCGAAGAACTCGAAGAGGTCGTCGAGGAGATCGAGGAAGCGTCTGAGGAAGAGGAAGAAGAAGCCGAAGATGAGGCCGATGACGAGGACGACGAAGATGAGGACGACGACGAAGAATAACTAATTGTCCCATCTCAGACACTGAAACGCCGATTGACTCGCTCAATCGGCGTTTTTTCGTTTAGCCGTGGTGATTCGACACCGCGCCAACTCTTTCCTTGCCCGCAGGGTAAGGAGAGTACTGGAGCCTTTGATGACCTCTAGCCCTCCTCAAAGATCAGCCTGAGTCCCTGCAACGTGAGTAATTCATCGACGACGTCGATAATATCTGTCTCCTCGGCAAAAAACGACGCCAGCCCGCCGGTGGCGATCACGCTCACCGGTCCCTGCAATTCGCGCTTCATGCGGGTGACCACTTCGCGAATCTGGCCGATATAACCGTATAAAAGCCCGGCCTGAATAGAGTGCACCGTGGTCCGGCCGATGACGTCCGGCGGTTTCCCCAGCTCGACGCGCGGCAATTTACTGGCGGCCCGAAACAGAGCTTCACTGGAGACGGTGATGCCCGGACAGATCGCCCCACCCAGATATTCGCCGCGCCTGGAAATAGCGTCGAAGGTGGTGGCCGTTCCAAAGTCGACGACGATAAGAGCCGTCTCAAAGCGCTCCCAGGCAGCCACGGCATTGACCAGCCGATCGGCGCCAACCTCCGAGGGGTTATCGTATAAGACGGGCATCCCCGCCTCGATATCCTGGCCGACGATGACCGGCTCGCAGGCAAAATAATCGTGAATCATCTTCACCAGAAGCCCCTCCATGGGCGGGACCACACAACTGATGATGGCATTTCGCACCTGGCCGGGTTTTAGCCCCGACAACTCAAAGAGCTGGCGCAAAAAGATACCGTGCTCATCACTGGTGCGCCCGTGATGGGTCTGCAGGCGCCAGTGACGGGCCAACTCGCCGTCGTCGTCGTAGACGCCGAGTACCGTATTCGTATTTCCCACGTCGATGACCAATAACATCGGCACTGCTCCGCTGATATATTTCTTTGCAAATGATTCGACAGCAAACCTACCTGTCACGCCCCTGCCGCGCAATATGGCCGCCAGGTGAGTCTGAGCGCTTCGAAGTCCGGCGCCATTGCGCCGCCGAGGCAAACCGACTATTTTGGCCGCAGACTGTGGATGATTTTCGCTCATCCCCTTTCAATCCGAACCACTTACGGATTCCATGACCAAATTCCTCGTCCGCCGGTTTTTCGCCTCCCTCGTCGTCATCTTCGGAGTCGTCACGCTGGTCTTTTTCATCCTGCGCTCCGTGCCCGGAGACCCGGTGGAATCGATCCTCGGCGAACAGGCTCTGGAAGTCGACAAGGAGGCGATGCGCGAATGCCTCAACCTCCATGAGCCGCTGTGGCGGCAATATCTTTTATTCTGGCAGGACGTCCTCGATCTGACGTTTGGCGAGCTATGCGAGGAGCCCGGGGTCACGGTCGCCGAGCGCCTGATAGAAAATATCCCGGCCACCTTCGAGTTGGCCGTGGCGGCCATGATTTTCGCTCTCCTCATCGGGCTCCCGCTGGGGATTATCGCCGCCATGAAGCCCTATTCCTGGGTGGACAATACGTCGGCTGTAGTATCACTGATGGGGATCTCGATACCCAATTTCTGGCTGGGTCCGATGTTGCTGATTTTATTCAGCCTCACCCTGCAGGTATTGCCCAATCCGGGAGCCCAGGTCACGGGCCTTACGGCGCTGATATTACCGGCCGTCACCCTTGGCACAGCTATGTCTGCAAAGCTGATGCGCATGACCCGATCGAGTATGCTCGAAGTGCTCAACAGAGAGTATATTCGCACCGCCAAAGCCAAAGGTGTCTCCACTTTACAACTGGTGATTAAGCATGCCCTTCGCAACGCGTTGATTCCGGTTGTGACCATCATCGGCCTGCAGTTTGGCGCCCTGTTGACCGGGGCCATTATCGTCGAAAAAATCTTCGCCCGCCCCGGAGTGGGGACCATGCTTTTGGACGGCATTGAGGCTCGAAATTACCTCATCGTCCAGGGATGCGTCCTCTTTATCTCCTTTACCTATGTCGTGGTGAATCTGGTGACCGATCTGGTCTACGGATTCGTCGATCCGCGAATTCGCTACGACTGAGGACCAGCGTGTTTCCACGGCTTTCCAAATTGGGGATTCGCGCCGATCACCTCGATCGGCTCAGCCCGCTGGCCTATTTCGGGCTGGCGGTGCTGGCGATCGTGGCCTTTGTGGCCATCTTCGCCCCCTGGCTTGCGCCCTATGATCTGAACCATATGGACGTCACCCGCCAGCTCCAGGGTCCATCGTCGGACCACTGGCTGGGCACCGACGAAAACGGCGCCGATCTACTGACTCTGATCATCTACGGCACCCGCGTGGCCTGTATCGTCGGTCTATCGGTGGTCACGATCTGCGCCACCGTGGGCATTGTCCTGGGCGCCGTCTCCGGATTTTTCGGCGGCATCGTCGACGAAGTGCTGATGCGGATCACCGACATCTTGATGG
>SKQC01000475.1 GCA_007119175.1 Myxococcales bacterium
GATACGGCCCGCGATGTGCGCGGGTTTGCCACCAAATTTTATACCAAAGAGGGCAATTACGATCTGGTGGCCAATAATATCCCCGTCTTTTTCATTCAGGACGGGGTGAAATTTCCCGACCTGGTTCACTCCATCAAGCCCCAGCCCCATAATCAGATGCCCCAGGCGTCGGCGGCGCATGATAATTTCTGGGATTTCGCCTCCTTGATGCCGGAGTCCACCAATATGTTGATGTGGCTCCTCTCCGACCGGGGCATCCCGCGAAGCTACCGGATGATGGAGGGCTTCGGCGTGCACACCTTCCGCTTTATCAACGAAGACGGGGATTCTCATTTCGTCAAATTTCACTGGAAACCCAAACTCGGCACCCACGGCCTGGTCTGGGACGAGGCTCAAAAATTGGGCGGAAAAGATCCCGATTATCACCGCCGAGATCTGTGGGAAGCCATCGAAATGGGTGATTTTCCCGAATTCGAATTAGGCGTTCAGGTCGTCTCTCCTGAGGACGAAGATAAATTCGACTTCGACCTCCTCGACGCCACTAAAATCATCCCCGAAGAAGACGTACCGGTGCGAAAGATCGGTCGTATGGTCCTCAACAAAAACCCCGATAATTTCTTCGCCGAGACCGAGCAGGTCGCCTTTCATCCCGGACATGTGGTGCCCGGCATCGACTTCACCAACGACCCCCTTTTGCAGGGGCGCCTATTTTCCTATCTGGATACCCAACTCATTCGCCTGGGCGGACCGAATTTCAGCGAGATCCCCATCAATCGACCGGTGGCGCCGGTCCATAATAACCAGCGCGACGGCTACGGTCGTCAGACCATCAACCGGGGAAAGACCAATTATTTCCCCAACTCCGTCGGCGGCGGATGCCCCATGATGGCCTCCCCCAAAGAGGGCGCATACGTCCACCACCAGGAGAGAGTGGCCGGCAAAAAGATCAAAAATCGAAGCGATAGCTTCCGCGATTTCTACAGCCAGGCCACCCTCTTCTGGAATAGCATCTCCAAATTCGAAAAAGATCGCCTCGTCGGCGCCGCCCATTTTGAGCTGGGCAAGGTTTCCTCTATGGAAGTGCGGGAGCGAATGGTCGAGAATTTCAACCGCGTGGACCACCAATTCGCCACCCGCGTCGCAGAAGGCATCGGCGTCGATCCGCCGTCGCGGCCGGCGACGACAAATCACGGAAAGTCCTCACCCGCCGTGAGCATGGACGACACCGTCAAAGACACCATCACAAGCCGAAAAGTGGCCATCCTCATCAACAGCGGTTTCTCCGCCGACCAACTCGCTTCCGTCAAAAGCAATATCGAAAACGAGGGTGGCCGCACCATGATCGTGTCTCAATTTCGCGGCGTCCTCACCGGCGACAACGGCACCGAAGTTGAAGTGGACAAGCCCTACGTGGCCACCGCTTCCGTCCTGTTCGACGCCGTCTTCATCCCCGGCGGAATCGACTCCGTGCGCGAACTCCTCCAGCAGGGCGATGCCCTTCACTTCGTCAACGAGGCCTTCAAACACCACAAACCCATCGCCGCCATCGCCGAGGGCGTCACTCTCGTTCGGGAAGCGGCGTTCCACAACCTCACACTCGCCGACCGTCAGACCCAGGGCCATATCCAGGTCGATCGGGGTGTCGTCACAGTATGGCATCCTTCGAACCTCAAAGCCTTCAGCAAAGAATTCATCAATGCTATCGCCCATCATCGTCACTGGGACCGAAGCGAGGTGGCTATGGTACCTGCCTGATCTTTGCTATACCGGTCACTATCATGAAAGGACGCTGGAAATTATATATTCTTCAATGTGCCGATTCCTCACTCTATACGGGCATCACCACCGACGTGGAGCGCCGCGTCCGCGAGCATAACGAATCCCCAAAGGGCGCCCGATATACCCGCGGGCGCCGTCCCGTGACCCTGCTGAAGTTCTGGACCTTCGACAACCGCTCCGAGGCCTCCCGCGCGGAATACGCTTTCAAGGCCCTTCGCCGGCCGGAGAAGTTGGCCTATCTGGAAGCCGACACGCTCAGTGCACTCGTCGATTAGCGAGCCTTTTTGACGTCTCGCCCACACGAAATCGTAGCCTGCTGAGCTCATCATATTCCTCAATTCCTTGCCCTTCCTCTGCGTCTTTGCGCCTCGCTGCGTCTATCTCTCCTCCTCTACTCCCCACCCAACTCAAACCCCAGGCTCGGCACTCTCTGATCCCCGTACAGATAACTGTAAATCCAATAACTCATCAGCACCCGCTTGGTATAATTTCGGGTCTGCCCGAAGGGGATATCCTCGATCCACAGATCCAGCGGCAGATCTCCTGACTCATTCAGCCACCGCGACACCACCCCGTAGCCGCCGTTATAACCGGCCATGATCAACGCCGGATGGTAATTGAGCCGCTCTCCCAGGTCGTCCATATAGGCCGATCCCAGGCGCACGTTCACCGCCGGATCAAAGAGGAGCTCAAAGGAGTAGGGACTCACGCCCTCTTTCTGAGCCATGCGCCCGGCGGTGTCTTCGATAAGCTGCAGCAAGCCCCGGGCGTTGGCCCAGCTCTCGATTCGGGGATTGAACCCGCTCTCCTCCCGCATGATCGCAAAGATCAACGCCGCATCGATATTACGCTGGCGAGCATATCGGGTGACCTCGTCTTTAAATGGCGTGGGATAGGCAACCTCCCACTTTGTCCGGGTCGACGCGGTGGGATATTCGTCCATCCACCCGTCGATATGGCGCCGGGCGATATCATGAGACAGCGGATAGGCTCCGGCGCTGTCCAGTAGCGAAGCCAGCGCCCACAGCGACGAAGAGACCCCGGCGTGTCGATTTCGAAGGCTGGAAAACTCAGCCCGCGCAAGGTCGGTCAGGCCAAGCGAGAGAAGCAAAAGCCCCCGATCAAAGCCCGAATCGTTTCGAAGCCGACGAGGAACGGTGATGGACTCCGACTCCCGACTGCTCGGTAATAATTCGTCGCAGATCGGCCCCGCGGTGGCGCAAATATCGACCCCGCCCGTGTCTGTAGCACCCTGCAAACGAGCCAGCCGATTAAACGCCAGCAGCGCATAATAAGTCTTCGGATAGTCTCGAACCACCGACACATAGCCCTCGCCGGCCCGAGACATTTTCTCGGC
>SKQC01000158.1 GCA_007119175.1 Myxococcales bacterium
CACTCTTCGCCGGTCCTGAACGACGATCTCTTTGCCGTCTATGTTCGACGATGCACAAGCATCGCCTCACTTCGACGACTTCGACCTCGTCGCCCAGTCCTCGCCGAATACGGCTCAGGACTTCCGCCGAGCACCACTAGAAAGTGTCTCGCCTGGACAAAAAAAGCGCCGGACGGAGACCGTCCGGCGCTTTTTTCGATCGTATTGGGAAGGGCGGGTGTTAGAACCCGAGGCGAATACCGGCGTTGACGCCATCGGAGGAGGCGCCGACATCGAGTTCCAGCGAGCGTTGACCCATCTCCGAGCCGGCGGCAGGAGTGTCGGCCGTCAGAGCGCGAAAGAGAAGAAATCCTCCGGCCCCAAGCCCCAGCGCTCCGCCGGTAAAGCCGATAAAGCGCATCGTATTAGCGGAGTCCATATCACTTTGCAGGTCATGGGCCGCGGATACGTCGTCCCGACTGTGAAGCCAGGGGCCGTCTTCGGCGCGCAATGCCGAAGCATCGTCACGGGCCGATGAAAGCTGCGATTGGGCCACAAAGCCCAACACGACGCCTGCCACGCCAATGCCGGAGGCCGCCAGACCGGGTACTAAGGACGGCCCATCGACTGACTCGGGTTCATCGATGTCGGCGACGGCGGGAGAAAACGAGACGTCGAGTTCCGCCTGTTCTTCGTGGCGGACGATGACGCGCTCCTGTTGCTCGGCACCATCGGAGTCCCTGATTAACACGACGATCTCACCGGGGCCCAATTCGTCGACGGTTGCAGAACCGGTGCCCACCGAGTCTCCATTGACGCGAATCTGGGCGTCCGAATCGTCGACGTTGACGGTCAATGATGCCGTAGCTCCAAAAAGCAGATGCTCGCCGATCGCCGGAATGCCGTCGGCGATCCAATCGTCTTCCGTACTGGAGAGCGACTCCGAGATCTCGCGAACCATCGTTCCTTCAGTAAAATCGAATAAACTGACGTCGAAAGTCAGCGAGTCCAACCCCTGGTCGACGGAGCCAAACAAGATCATATCGCCGTCCACAAAATCGCCGAGCATCACCAGGCACTCCGGCGTTGGCGAATCACAACCGGCCATCAAGGTCAGGTCCCCCATTGAAATATCGCCCGTCTCGCTCACCGCCATCGACTCTGTGTCATCGATAATGGTCCGCAGATCGCCGTAGAACGAATCCATCACGGCGTCGTCGACGCCATCGGATTCGAGATCGACGATCACCACCTGACTGACATCGGGAGCCTCATCGGCTATCGCAGTGCCGACGCATCCAATGACTGCAATGCAACCGGCTAGAAGAGCTAAGAACAGACGTTTCATGACTTTTCCCTATAACTCGCACCTGCCGAAGCGAGGCGCATGTGGTGTGAAAACTCCATTCGCATACGGTTGGGAACGAGGCCACGATAACAATGGCGAGCGCAAGGTGTCAATTTCTCGCACCTGCGCATCGCGCGGATTGCTCCGAGGCGAACCGCCGCGTTATACGTGTGCTCCGCAAAAGGAGCACGATCCATTGGAGATAAACTGATGATTCAACTCGATTCCGTCGCCAAGCGATATGGAGGCCATGCGCTATTTGCCGAGCTCGACTGGCAGATTCCCGACGGGGGCACGATCGGTCTGGTCGGCCCGAACGGGGCAGGTAAGACGACCTTATTTCGCCTCATCGCCGACGAGGAATCGCCGGATAGCGGTCGCGTAGTCCGGCCCCGCGGCGTCCGCGTGGGCTATCTCCCGCAGGAAGTGGCCATCGAAGAGCAGGGGACCGTGCTGGAGGTCGTCCTACAGGGCAGAGCTGATCTGCTGGCACTGGAGGAGGAGTTGGCGTCTCTGGAACAGCGTATGGCCGACGATTCGGGAGTGGCCGAACAATACGCTACCGTCCAGGACCGATTCCGCCGCGAGGGGGGATATGAACTTCGCAGCACGGCCCGCGAGATCGCCTCCGGAATGGGGTTCGAAGAGGGGGATTTTGATCGCTCCATCGATGTATTTTCCGGAGGATGGAAGATGCGCGCCCTGCTGGCGCGACTGCTTTTGCGCCGTCCCGATGTATTATTGCTCGACGAGCCGACAAACCATCTCGATGTGGAGTCCATCGAGTGGCTGGAGCAATTTCTGGTCACCTATGATGGAACGGTGATCACGATCAGCCACGACCGCTATTTTTTGAATCGCCTGGTCGACGCCATTGCCGAATTGCACGCCGGCACAGTCACTACCTATCAGGGCGATTACGACACCTATCTTCGGGAGCGTGAATTGCGTCGGGAGCGACTGCTCGCCGAAAAGGAACGACAGGACAAAGAACTTGCGCGAATCCAGCAATTTATCGATCGATTTCGCTATCAGGCCGCCCGGGCAAGCCAGGTGCAGAGTCGCGTAAAACGACTCGAAAAAATCGAGCCGGTGGTCGTCCCTCCGGCCCATGATTCAGAGATTCGTTTCGAGTTTCCCGCCCCTCCACGGATTGGAAAGACGGTCATCGAGGCCCGCGATATTGAAAAGCGATTCGGCGAACACGTCATCTACGATGGGAGCGATTTTCAGCTTCATCGCGGCGATCGCGCGGCATTTGTCGGGCCCAACGGGGCGGGGAAGTCGACTCTGATGAAGATGCTCGCCGGAGAACTACAGCCCGACGACGGGCAAGTGGAGTTGGGACACCGCGTCGAGATCGCCTATTTTGCTCAGCACTCGGTATCCCAACTCGATTTGAGCAATACTGTCCTGGAGGAGATGAACGCGGCGGCCACCTATGAGTCGGCTCCCCGGGTCCGCGATATTCTGGGGGCATTTTTATTCTCCGGCGATGATGTCCACAAATCGATCTCCGTGCTCTCCGGGGGCGAAAAAAGCCGTCTGGCACTGGCCAAATTGCTGTTGGAGCCGGCGGGCTGCCTGCTGCTCGATGAGCCGACGAATCATCTCGACATTCCATCTCGGCGTGTGCTGGAACACGCCCTTAATAGCTTCACCGGGGCATTCTGCGTGATCAGCCACGACCGCTATTTCCTCAATGAAGTGGTCAATCGCGTCGTCCATATCGAAGATGCACAGCTTCACGACTACCCCGGAAGTTATGAGGACTACCGGTGGCGCCGCGAGCGCGAAGCCGACGAC
>SKQC01000271.1 GCA_007119175.1 Myxococcales bacterium
CATCATGATCGCCACCAGCCAGATGATCCCGCCGATCAGCATCGCCCGCGCCATGGCCGCCAGAATATAAGAGCCCATAACTTGGGTATAGGTCAGCGGCGTGACCAGGAGATCGACAATGGTGCCGTGGATCTTGGCGATAAATAGGGAAAATGCAGAGTTGATATAGGCATTCGTGATCAGCGCCAGCATCACCAATCCGGGCACCAAAAAGTCCACATAGACCACGCCCTGGACTTCCTGGAGGCGATCGCCGAGCGAGTAGCCGAAGACCAGAAAATACAGCATCGTCGTCACCACGGGACTGATGACGGTCTGCCAGGCGATGACGGCGAATCGCAGGATTTCTTTATAAAATAGCGTCCACGGTCCGGTGAGATGGCGCTTTTTTGCCTTCTCGACCAATGTGGCAATACGCTGGCGCGCCGCCTCTTCGGCATCCGGCGGAGGAGCTCCGTTGGGTTGAGATGGATTCATCGCCCCTCCTCTTCATCATCGGCGCGATGGATATCCTCGTGTAAAACAGTGCGAAAAATCTCCTCCAGCGAGCTGCGGCCGCCCTCGAGGCCGGCGATCGTCGCCCCACCCTCGGTCAGTCCGCGCATCAATCGATCGACGAGCGGGGCGTCATTGACTTCCTCAGTGCCTCCGTAGTGCATGCGAAGGGTTGCCGAATCGACGAGCTCCAGATCGAGCTCCGGCAATTCGTCGATCCAGCCCTGCGCGTCGCCTCCGGCGAGGGTCACGTCGACATGGCGATGCCCGAATTCCTCGAGCAGCGACTCTCGGGCGTCGACGCGCAACAGCCGTCCCCGATTAATGATGCCGATCCGATCGGCGAGCTTTTCGGCTTCCTCCAGATAATGAGTGGTGAGCACGATGGTCATTCCCTGGGCGCGCATCTCCTCGACGTAGCGCCACAACTCGTCGCGCAATTCGACATCGACGCCGGCCGTCGGCTCATCGAGAAATAATAGTGCCGGCTCGTGCATCAGGGCCTTGCAGATCATGAGTCGACGCTTCATCCCTCCCGAAAGCCATCGCGTGTTGGAATCCTTTTTTTCGAGCAACTGAAATTGCTCCAATAACTCGTCGATGCGCTCATCCGAGGGCCGCTCTCCGAAATAGCCGGCCTGGAATTTGAGCACCTGTCCCACATTGAAGAAGGCATCGTAATTTAGCTCCTGTGGAACCAGGCCCACCATCCGGCGCGTGATCCGATAATCATCGACCACATCGAAGCCGGCGACATCGACCTCGCCCTCGAATCCGCTGATAAGTCCGGTAATGCACCCGATCAACGTCGTTTTTCCCGCTCCGTTGGGGCCCAGGAGCGCGAAAATTTCGCCGGGACGGATGTCGAGATCGACATTGTCGATGGCCTTTAAGTCCCCGTAGCGCTTGGTCACACCCCGTACTTTCACCAATGAATCGCGTTCAAATCGTCCCATATCACCCTGGTTCCACCGTGGCGTTTTTAATTTGCTCATCGTCGGCGCCGGGAGAATGCCAAAGGTGCCGAGAAATTGACAGCCTCGATGATCCACTGGTAACTTGTTGCAAAAGAATTTGCTTCCTCACAGCAACCACATGACAATGCTTCGAACCTTCGGCTCACTTTCTCGATGCGCCGACAATGATTCGTGGCGATAATACCGACTTCATAGGTTTTCTTTCTCACTCCGGTCTGCCCCATGTCCAAAGAACGAATTGGCGAGCTTCTGGTCCGCGAAAACCTCATCTCTCCAACACAGCTAAAAAAGGCTCGCGATCGCTCACAGCGCGATGGAAGCCGGCTGGGTTACGAATTGACCCGGATGGGATTTGTTGAGGAAGGAGATCTGACCTCCTTTTTGAGCCGCCATTTCGGGGTGCCCTCGGTCAATATCGAAAATCTGGAAATCCCCGACAATGTCATCAATCTCATCCCCGCCGAAGTGGCGGAGCGTCACCAATGCATTCCCATCAGCCGCTCCGGGCCGAACCTGGTCGTGGCGATGGCCGATCCGTCGAATATCTACGCCATCGACGATCTGAAATTTATGACGGGCTATAAGATCGAGCCCGTCGTCGCCAGCGAATCGGCCATCGAAGATGCGATCTACGAATGCTACGGCGTCGAGGAAGAGACGGGAACCCCGGATTTCGACTACGACGATATCCTCGATCAGATGGAGCTCGACGAGGATATCGACTACGTCTCTGACGAAGAGGCCGTCGACGTCAACGATCTGGCGACGGCATCAGAGGACGCCCCGGTAATCCGGCTGGTCAACCATATTCTGGTCGACGCCATTAAACAGGGGGCCTCGGACATCCATATCGAGCCCTATGAAAAGGAATTCCGGGTTCGCTTTCGGGTCGACGGCGTCCTCGACGAGGTGATGCGCCCGCCGCTAAAGCTCAAAAACGCCATCACGTCGCGCCTTAAAATTATGGCGAGCCTCGATATTGCCGAGCGACGCCTGCCTCAAGATGGTCGCATCAAATTGAAGATGGGCCGAAATAAGGAGATGGACTTTCGCGTCAGCGTCATGCCCACGCTCTTCGGCGAGAAAGTCGTCCTTCGTCTGCTCGACAAATCGAATCTCGAGCTCAATATGACCAAGCTCGGCTTCGACCCGGAGCCGCTGAAGATTTTTAAAGATGCCATCCACCGCCCCTACGGAATGTGTCTGGTCACCGGCCCCACCGGCTCCGGTAAGACCACGTCGCTATACTCCGCGTTGAGCGAGCTAAATGTCGTCAGCGAGAATATCTCCACCGCCGAAGACCCGGTTGAATTCAACCTGCCCGGCATCAACCAATGCCAGATGCACGAGTCGATTGGATTGAATTTTGCGTCGGCGCTGCGCTGCTTTCTGCGCCAGGACCCCGATATTGTCATGGTCGGTGAGATTCGCGACTTCGAGACTGCCGAGATCTCGATCAAAGCCGCACTGACCGGACATATGGTTTTGAGCACCCTGCATACCAACGACGCGCCGAGCACGGTCAATCGCCTGCTTAATATGGGGATTGAGCCCTTTTTGGTGACCGCCTCTCTAAACGTCATCGTCGCCCAGCGACTGGGCCGGCGGATCTGCAAGGATTGCAAGGAGCCAAAGGATGTCCCCCGGGAGAC
>SKQC01000396.1 GCA_007119175.1 Myxococcales bacterium
CCTGGTCCTCGTATTTCCCGGCGACCCCGACTATCCGAGCGACCATCCCGAGATGGCCATGACAAGCCCCGTCAAAAGTGGCGTCACCCGCATGATCCGCCGCGGCGATCAGTGGTTTTCCATTCAATAAATCACTCCGGGGGCCAGCTAAATCACTCCGGGGGCCAGCTCACCGGTTCTGACGGCGCCTGATGATCGACCAATATCTCGTCGACCTCATAAAATTGCGGCTCATCGCCCCACTCCACCTGCCCGGCATACCAGAGTTCGCCGAGCTCGTAGAGACGCCGATCGGCGTGCTCAAAGGCCAGGATGCCGTCGAAAAATACGCGCAACGTGGCGTCCGTTGTGCCCATCGTAAAATCATAATTAAAATAGGCCCCGACGTCGTAGAAAAGGCCCTCCTGCGGGGCGTCGTGGCGGATAGTCTCCGGAAATTCACCCCACATATCGGTGCTCACCATCTCCACATGGCCGCCGTCCCACGAGCGCGGCGGCTCATCTTCTTTGGCGACAGACTGAAAAATCGACCACTCCGGCGACCCCCAATCGCCGTTTGGATGCACGTAGTGAAGGCGCACATCTGTTCCCTCACCGCGCTCCGTATCGGTCGTAAATACTGGGTGCCACGTCAACTCGAGGTAGATATCACCGTCGGGAACGGCCTTTAGATCGACCACGGCGGGCGAACAACTGGAGTTGCCCTCGGCATCGACCACGTTGAGCTCCACGCGGTAGGTTCCACCGACATCAACGAATAATTCCGGCGACACCTGCGCAGGCGAAAAAAAATCGACCAACGGATGGGCGGGGGCGGGCTTGTCGATTAGCGCCCACTGATACTCCTCGATCGCCGCTCCGTCGGGATGCGAGGAGGCCTGCCCGCTCAACTCCACCGTCTCCAGCGGTCGCACCTCCACCTCACCGTCAGCGACCGTCTGACCAAAGACCTCGATCTCCGCAGTGGGGCAGGCCTCCGTGCTTCCATGGCCAGTCAGTGGGGCCCGCAGTTGCGGAAAATGCTGATCCGTCGTCGACAGCAATAATTCTCCCTCGTCTACCTCCTCGTCCTCCGGGCTATATTCGACGACGAAGGTCACCGTCTGCTTGGCCTCTAATTTCAGCACCGAACCGGGCAGATCTCCGGGATAGGAGTCCTCGCGAATCGAATATGCCCCGTCGGCACTCTCCGAGATCGCCAGGGCGTGAATCTCGAGTTCCCCGGAGAGCGAACAATTAGTGATTGTCACCGTTCGCTGAGCCGACTCGCCGATGGTCACCGCCCCGAAATCGATCCCTTCGCTGGCCGACGTCTGCATACAGCCCGGGCGGTAATTTCCGACCAGGTTGACCTCCACCTCCTCATCTCCCGCCACATCGCTATAAATCGTCATCGTCCCGTCACTGGGCTCATCGTCCTCAGGCGTAAACCACACCCTGAGATACATCATCTCTCCCGGCTCGACAGTGGCTCCGTCGATGGAGGTGGCGTCCTCGTCGCGCGGCGGAAATGATCCATCCTCGTTTCGCCCGTCGGGAAAAGTCACCTCGAAGTCACTGCCCGACGTAATCGCCACATCGTCGACGACGAAGGGATCCTCGCCGTAATTTTCGACAAATGTCACTTCCGTATACGTCGCCTGGGGCGCCACGTCGTGAAAGATCACCGTATTCTGTGTAAAAAGCCGGCCGCGGCAGCCATCGCTCGGGCAATCCTCGCGATTATTGTCGTTATCCTCGCCGTTATTTGTGGGCTCCGTAATATTAAAATCACCGGGCTCGCCCTCCTCGCAGATCCCGTCGAAACATACCTCGTCCGCTGCGCAATCTGATTGCGAAGAGCATACCACGGCGTCGTCAGAGCAGCCGTATAGGCCGAATCCGGCTACAACAATCAATAGCGGCCAGAAAAAAAATCGTCCTCTCATCTTATTCTCCTCATTTGCTCGCCGATTCATCGGCCCTGAAAAGAATAGGTATCTACCCGACAGATGTGAACCGTTTTCGCACCCGAGCGCTACCTTAGCTGCAATAAGAGCGGCCAGGCTGGCCGCGGGCCCCGAACGTTTACCTTCCCGAAAGTCGGCCAGGCTGGCCGCGGGCCCCGAACGTTTACCTTCCCGAAAGGCGGCCAGGCTGGCCGCAGGCCCCGAACGCTGACCTTCTGTATCGTCAATCTATTTCCTGTTATATTGTTGGCGCTCACGGAATGCGCCGCCTTGTGCGCGATAAAATGGAGATAATGATGTCACCCAAAATTTTTGTCTCGAAAAATGGTTTTGCTTCATGTCCATCCTGCCTCAGCCATATCCGGCTCGACGCCGATCGCGACGAGACGGTATGCCCATTTTGTGAGGAGAAGCTGACCGTCGCCGCCCGCCGAGCCCCGTCTGACGCGGGCGCCTTTCGGATCCTTCGCCACAGCCGCAGTGGATTGATGGCCGCCGCCCTCGCCGGCGCCGGATTATCTCTGACCGTGGCCTGCGGCGATCCGGAGCCCACCGAGGGCGATGTCGGCACGGACACCTCCTGGTCGACTGGCGAACAGGACGCCGATTCCTCGGAAGACGTCGACTACCAGTACAATCCGGGCGAAGAACCGATCATGGATTATGGCGACTTCCCCAATGACGAAATGAATATCGGCGAGGAACCGTCGCCGGTCGACGTCGGAACAGACGAAGACGCCGGCATTGCCGAGGACGCCGACTGACGTGGCTTCCGGCCCTTCAACTCAATCAAAGAGCCAACCCACGTCGATAGATCTCGATCTGCCCGTCCTCTGCTACTTCGACCCGCAATTTCTGAAGAGAGTCGCCCATACACGGCCCGCTGACGCACTCGCCGCTATCGGGCTTAAAGCGAGCTCCGTGGGTCTGGCAAACCAATACCCCCGAGGCGTGGTCGAAGAGCTCGTCGCCGTGCTCATCGAGCGGCGTGCTCCAATGTGGGCAGCGATTGCAATAAGCGTATAACTCTCCCCGCCACCGCACCACAAACCCCTGATGGATGCGGCCGAGCCCGTCTTCATAGTCAAACGCCGCGGTCGCTCCCTCACCGCCCAGCGAGGCTTCGTCGATCGTGGCCAGCGGAGTGCGTTTGACCATCGGGGTACTCC
>SKQC01000123.1 GCA_007119175.1 Myxococcales bacterium
GCACAAGCATCGCCTCACTTCGACGACTTCGCAGCCCAAGACTATTTGGTCGCTTCGCTCCCGGCACCTCGTCGCCCAGTCCTCGCCGAATACGGCTCAGGACTTCCGCCGAGCACCACTAGTCCGAATTAGTCGCCATTCGGCTGCGGTCTGAGCGCCGAGAGTAAATTCCACCAATCAGGGGTCGGCCAGGGCTTCTTCCCACGGCCATGGTGTATCATCGAGGACGCGATCGCGGTTTCGATTCCACCAATTCGTCCAGAATCGATGGGCATCGGCCTCGTGTTCCCATTCGCGGGGTGCCCAGCGGCCGGTCCACTGAGACAAGATTCGATTTAAATTGTAGCGCTTATAATCCGGGGCCCCCCGAAGCAGGGGAATGAGGTCGTCGATGACCTCTAGATCTTTCCAGTGTTCGGCGCCGTATTCGCCGGCCAGGGCGAGGAGCATATCCCGGCGATCGGGCTCGATATCATCCCACCACCGGCGCCATTCGGCGAGAGCTTTCTGGTGTTCATCTGTCGGGGGATGGTCGCTCCAGTCGAGGCCGTCAGTGCGCGCTGAAATGCGACGCAACTGGCGGGCCAGGTTTTGGCGAAGTACAGGGGAGTCCTCGTCGGCGAGAGCGTCGATGAGCCGGGGGACAAGTTCTGGCTTCATTCGGTTTGCCAGGGCGCGGATGGCCCGGGCACGCTCGCGGTCGTCGAGATCGGTATTGGCGTAACGCTCCCAGGCGAGAGTCGTGGCCGCCGGCGTCGTCGCGCGGCGCAGGGCCCGGTAGAGCGTCTGCTGGTGCTCCTCGCCGATATCGTCGCCATCCATTGCCGAGGCCAGTGCTTTAATCCCGGCCGGTGTCTGAAGCGGGATCTCCAGAAGCAAATCGTAGGCCTTGTTGCGGACCTCTTCGTCGTCGTCGTAGATTCCGAAGTGGAGCGCCGTTTCAGCGGCAAATGGAGAGCGAATCCTTTGTAGATAGGCCAGAGCCCGGCGGCGGATCTCCGGATCGGGATCGGCGAATGCCGGCTGCAACGCCCGGGTGCGCGCAAAGAGGGCGTCTTCCTGCCAATCGTGCCAATCCCATTGCGGGCCCCAATCGAGACATCCCTCAAGACGGTCTGTCCTGGCACAGCCAATGCGCAGATGGAGGTGGTCGTCATGAGGGGCAGCATCGGTCGGTTGGTGGAGGACTTTCGAGGCCCGCCGGAGCAGATCCGGGGATTCACCGATGTCGATGGCGTGGAGTAGTAGCAGTGATTTCAGGCCCTCACTGACGAAGAGCCACTGGACCTTTATCTCCGGATCGCTCAGCAGGGCGCGCACCAGTGCCCAATTTCGGGGAATGTCGAATTGTAGCTGCTCGTCGCTGGCGATGCCCTCGTCGTCAAATTCGATCAGTCCCGGAGCGGGGATGGATTCCCCGTCCTGAGTGAGGACGTAAAAGGCGATATCGGCATCTCGCCCGGCCTGATGGGAGGCACTCCAGGGGATGGGACCGCCGCGTTGAAAGCCGAGGTTTCCCACACGCAGCGGAGCTCCACCGTATTCTTCGGCGACAGCCGCGGCGGCTCGCTCGATGGCGCCAACCAGTTCCGCTGTGCCGAATTGGGTGTTGCGATTTCGGACGGCGGGAAGGATTTCGTGATGATCTCCGACCTCGGCGAGTGGGGCGCCATTTCGGAGGCGCCCATCGCGGATCGTTCCGCGCGACAGCGATTCGTCGATGTCTCGCTCGGGGTCGAGGATCTGTCGGTAATTCAGCGTTTCGACAGGGATGTTGCGCCGACCCAGCGCTTGCTCAGAGGCGGTAGAGGTCGCTGCAGACACGGTGAGGCGGGCGGTGTCGACGGTCGGTTCCAGATCGGGGAGCGACCCCGGGGAGGCTGGAAGGGTAAGTGCTACTGGAAGCTGTTGCGGCAGCTCGCCGGCCCGGTCGTCATCGCCGGGCGGAGGGTCCTGTGTGCTGCCACATACTGCGATCAGAAAAAATGCAGCACCGATGGTATAAACGGAGAATCGAGGAGGCATGTCGAGCAAAAAAATTTCCCGTGGCCGTGAAGAGATGTACGGTGGAAACGGCTGAGATCCTAGACTAGTGTAGCCGGTGGCCATGGCCGGTAGCAAATCGTTCGTTGCGACGTAGGGAGTATGAAGAATCGCGGTTCGACGGGAATCTGGGGATTGATCATTGTGATAACCCTGGTCAGCGGCATTTTGGGCTGGACCCGACTGGCCGGATTGCCCGACCTGGAGATGCTGCTGGGACCGGATCTGACGGTTCGCCACGTCGCCATGGAGGGCAGCACCACGACGGACGGTCAGCCCTTTCAGCGCGGGGATGTGCTCCGGGCGGTATCGGCCTCCAGCGAATGGCATACACTCGACGATCTCGAGGAGCTGCGAGCCGTGGTGCCCCTGTTGCTCGCCGAGGCAGAGCCGCCGGAATTCGATGATCAGAGTGATGGGGAAGTCGACGCCGGCGACCGCGCCGAAGGGGTAGCGGTCCTGGAGTATCAGTTATTTCGCCCGGTCCACCGATTTTCACTGGCTCTGCAAGGAGAGGTCATCGATCCCACCGAGCTTCCCCCGGGAGTTCAGGGCGAGGACCGGCTCGTGGAGGTGGACGGCCGATTATTGCCAGACAAGATGGGGCCGGAGGGAATTCGCAGCGTCGCCGCCAGCAGGCCAGATGCCGTGTTGGGATTTGAGCGCCCGGACGCCATCTTTTTTGGCCAGTTGGAGGTCGAGACCAGGGCGTATTACCCGGGGATAGTGCTTGCCTTTTTGCTGGTCCTTGCGGCCATCGGCGTGCTGTGGCGGTGGCATACAGATGCCGTCGGTCCGCGGGCGGCCTATTTTATTGCCGTGGAGACCCTTTGTTTGGGATGGCTGGTGATGCTGGTCTTTGCGTTTCAGTGGGTGCTCGCCGACCAGCTCCTGGCAGCCGGGGTGATCGTGGGATTGGTGATGATGCGGCCACTGGCCATCTTCGGCCGGGAGCAGACGGGACTCGATGCCGAAAGTGGGGGGGCGATTGCGCTGGGGATTGGTGCGTTGGTGTCGGTGGTCTTGATTGGGCTGATGACGAGCGGGGTGTTGGAAAGTCCCGAGGAGACGCTGCACGCGGCGGCGATCGTCGCCGGGTTATTTATCATCTATGAGCTGGCCGCCAGTGGAATCGAGGGCGATTCCATGCTCAGCTTAGGTGATCGGGGAGGCTATCTGGCCGGGGTCGTGGTCCTCGGACTCTTTGCCTGTGTGGTGGCCATGGTGATGGAACCGGTGGCATTTGAGGAGGACAGATGGCGGTGGTTTGCGGTCTCGATTTTGTCGCTGATGTGGTTCGGGGATACGCTGTACGCCGTGAAATTCGGGTCTCGATCGGCGATGGGGGAAATCGCCGATCGACGGTCGCGAGATAAATTGGTGCGTCGGTATCTGCGTGAGATGGCCCTGGAGATGCCCCATACCGATCTGCGCATCGTCGGCACAATCGATGGCGGAGCGTCTGTGCAACTGACGTTGGATAAAGATCAGATTCGCCGACAGATAACGGAGGCCGCGTTATTGGATGCCGTCGAGATATTGATCAACGAAAATGCCCGGGTTCCCCTGCCGGAGGGCGTTGATCGCCAGAGTCATCCGATGGCGGGGATTGCTCAGGCGATGAATATCTCGATCGCCGTGCAGTTGATGCCGCCTACGGGGAGTCTGCTCCTCGACGACAATCAGGTCAGTCTGGCTTTAGTGGGCATGCGGGAGTCATCAGATGGCGATATCCCGTCGTATGCGTCGAGCCAGACATTGGATCGGGCCCAGGAGTTATGGACCGGGCCGGTGGCCTCGGCAGCGACCATTGAGGTGGTGGCCGGGTTTTTCTTAAGCGGGGCATCGCTTCAGGTGGCAGGCGAGGCGTCACCGGCTCTTCGCCGCAAGCTCGAGGAGGCAAAGGAGGCCGCTGTAGAATGTCAGGAGGAGCGGGCGTCGCTGGTAGAGGAAAAAGACCGACTCGGCGCGAGGTTCGAGCAGGAAAAGCGTCAGACCCGGCTTCGCCAGCTCGCCGCTTCCCCGGGATATCCGGCGCCGATCGAGGAACAAGACTTATTGGAGGCGGAACTCATCGGCGGACTGGAGTATCTGCTCGAGACGCCCGAGCCGGTCGTCTTTGGCGGTCGAGTGGGGACGGGAAAGGGCTTTGTCGCTCATTGGGCTCATTTTCTCGACGAGGCACGGGAGGACGACTTTCTCGTCGTCGATACCGGGGCCAGCGATGCGGCGATGCGCCTCGATGAGATACTCGGCGAGGGCGGCGGTGGGACCGGCCCCGGATTGTTGGAGGATTTCGATGGAGGATTGCTGATTCGCGGCGCTCAGCGCTGTGATGACGGCCGGATTCTCGCTCTATGTCACCAGTGCGAGGAGCTGGGAGTTCGACTCTATCTGAGCTTTGAGTCGAAAGTCGCCGAGCGGGAAAGTGTATTGGAAGAACGCCCGGCGTCGCTTCAGGAGCTGCTTGGTCACCGCGAGGTGGTCATTCCGCGCTTTGCCCGACGGCCAAAGATTCGTAACGCCGTGCTAAATTATTGGCTCGGCGAGTGGTCAACGCGCTACGATAAGGGAATCGACGGATTCTCCCGGCTGGCGATGGAGGTCTTGCAGGCCTACCACTATCCGGGCGATCTGGCGGAGGCCGTAGAGGTGGTTCGACTGGCCGTGGTCGACGCCGACCACGACGTGGTGGATTGCGAAAATCTCCCCATGCGGGTGCAGGAAGCTAAACCAGGTTTTTAAGCCAGCCAAAGGCCACGAAGGTGCCGATGGTGCTGCCCATGGCAGTAAAGAAAAAGACGACGAAGATCCGGGATAGGCGGTTTTTCCACCATCCCTTCCACTCCGTGATATCCTCGCCGATCGACTCCATATCGAGCACTCTGGGGGCGCAGAAAATGGTCTGAACGAAGGCGCAGACCATACCGGCCCCGATCGTGGGATTGAGCGAGGTAATGGGCGCGGCGATAAAGGCGGCGATAATGGTCAACGGATGAGCCAGGGCGGCGATGGCACCGATGGCCGAGAAGGTCCCGTTGGCCAGTACCCAGGCGATGGCAGCGGTCTGAAATTCCTGGGGGTCGGCAAAGAAGAAGCCGAAGACAAATACGGCGATCACAATGGCCGGTATAAGCCAGGGCAGAAAGCGAGAGACCCGGGATCGCGGTGGGATATACTCCACGGCGTCTGCGGCCTCCGGAGTATCGGGACCGGCCAGATGGCGCAATAGGCCGGGCACGTGGGCGGCGCCGACGATGGCGACGATGCGCTCGCCGGGGGCATTGCGGATTTTGTGGGCCATATACAGATCGCGCTCGTCGACCAACACCGTTTTGACCGACGGCAACGCCTCGCCCAATTCGTCGAGAATCTGTGTGATATTGGGTGATTGACGCAGCTCGGCGAGGTCTTCCTCGTCGAGTTCGCCGCTGTCGAAGATGCCGGCCAATAAACTGACGGCCACGAAGGTACGGCGCCAAAAGGGGGTCAGTCGCCAGGCGCGCAGCAAAGTGGCGCGCACGTTGCGATCCACCAATTCGAGTTTTGCGCTCTGGTCGCGGCATTGTTCTACGGCGGCCCGCATCTCTGCGCCGGGCTTGACGCCGGTATAGCTGCCCATGCGTTTTTGAAACGCCATCAGTGCCAGGCGGGCCATCAAAAAGGTCAGTTGCCGGTTTTTGATGACCTCGATGAGATCGAGTTCCTCCCAGTTTTGCTCTTCAGTCAGCGTTTTTAAGCGCTCGCTGTCGAGTTCGACGCAAACCGTATCAGGGGCCTCGTATTCGATGACTCGCTGAACGGTTTCTACCGACTCCTGAGAGATATGGGCAGTGCCGACGAGAATGATCTCTCGACCATCGACTTCAACGCGGGTGACATCGGTTTCCGGCGGTGCTGCGGTGCCAGCGCCAGCTACGTCGTCGGTGTCGTCGGGCGGGATAGAGTCGGTCATGATTCGTCGGGGTCCAAAAAGTGTGTCGTTGATCGTTGCGGTAACACAGGGTCGAACGCGCAGTATTAGTGGAAATTCCCGGCTTTGAATAGGGAGCGCATTGGTCGCCGGCGATCGATGGCCGGTGAGCTCGGGTGCTTAGATGATTCCGGCGTTTAAAAAGAGGGTGGCAATGCCGAAGTAGATAAAAAGGCCGGCGGCGTCGGCAACGCTGGTAATCAGCGGGCTGGAGGCGACGGCGGGGTCGATTTTGAGCTTGGTCAATATAAAGGGGAGAATTGTACCCACCAGATTGGCCACCAGGACGATAGACGCCATCGACAATCCGACTACCAGAGCCAGACCCCAGGTGCCGCGATAAAAACCGAGCATGCTGCTCGCCAGTCCCATGGCGACCCCCAGACATATGCCGACCAGCAATTCTTTGCCCATGGCGCGAAGCCACTCGTTGAGCTTGACCTCGCCGGTGGCCAGCGATCGGACCATGACGGTGGCTGACTGCGAGCCGGTATTTCCACCACTGTCGATGAGCAGGGGGATGAAAAAGGCGAGGGCAATGATCTGTTCGAGTGTGGCCTCGTAGGCCTCGATGATGCCCGAGGAGACGAGGTTGATGGCGATCAATAAAAGCAGCCAGCCGATTCGCCGGCGAAAAAGCCAGGCGATGGGGCTTTCGTGATAGGTCTTTTTCAAGGGCGCCATGGCGGCGGCCTTGTGAAAGTCCTCCGTGGCCTCTTCGGTGGCCACATCGAGGACGTCATCGACGGTGACAATACCCAGCAATATGCCCGCCGAGTCGACGACGGGGAGGGCGATTTTATCGTAGCGTGCGAAGGCGTGGACCGCCTCTTCCTGGTCGTCAAAGGCGGCCAGGCTCACGAAGGTCTCGTCCATGACCGAAGAGACCAGATCGCCGGGGTCGGCCAGGATCAACTGGCCCAACTCGATGGCATCAAGCAGCTTCCAGTTGGGGCCGGTGACGTAGATCATGCTGATCAATTCACTGTCGGGCTCCCGTTCGCGAATATGGTCGAGGGCCTCCTTGACGGACCAGTCCGGGCGCACAGCCACGTAATCGGGGGTCATCAGCCGGCCGACACTTTCTTCGGGATAGCCCAGAAGTTGGCGGGCTTCCTTAAGTTCGTCGTCGTCGAGTAGATTGAGCAGCCGTTGCGTGATCTGGCCGGGCAGCTCTTCAAGTAGCTGAGTGCGATCGTCGGGCTTGAGGTCGGTGAGGACATCGCGGGTGTCCTCGTCGCTTAGATTGTGGAGCAGCCGATTGGCCCGGTCGACATCCATGTAGGCGAAAAGGTCCGCGCTCAGATCGCGGGGCAGGGCGTGGAAGACGAGGGCGCGATTTTTCTTATCCAGTGCAAGAAAGGCATCGGTGATCTCGGGAACCGGAATATCCTCGACGAGCTCGCGAATCCCGTCCCAGTCTTTGTCGACGACCAATTCCTCTAAGCGCAGTTGAAGTTCTTCGACGCTGATAGGTGATATTTCCTCGACCGGTGTCATAGCGATCCCTTCAGGTGACAGATAACGGCGATTCCATTAGCGGGGTAAAGCTCATTCACCAATGACTTGGGAGTGAAGCGGGCACAGCGTCTAAGCGGGAGGATACACGGCGCGATCGAAAATGACCGCGCAGAGCGCGGCCACTGTATGATTCCCCCGTTCAGTGTCAAGCGACAGGCGTTACGAAAGCCACTGCCGGCGGGTCCCGGGCTGGGGCCCAGTGTTAATCGACGATCGGAACGGTCCTTGCTAAGAACACTTAACGTCCTATAAACGGGAGACGCATAATTTGTTCACAATCGCCGTGTGATATGTGTTCGCATGGCTCGCGAGAAAAGGTTAAGGATAGCAAATGCATATAATAAGGAATCTGGCTCGAGCATCGCTGCTGGCGATGATGACACTAACCATCACCGTTGGCTGTGCTCAGGAGGTGGGCGATATCGATCGCACACAGCCTAACGCCATCGAGAAAGCGGATCTCGATCCGGACACGGATTGGTATTATCAGCGCACCGTCGTCGACGTGCCGGCCTCCGACGGGTTTACCTTCGTCGGGAATACCGATTATTCGGGGATGAAGCGCATCAAGTGGGATATTCAGGAAAATTACCTATATGCCCGGCGCCAGACGGAATTGATCGACGGTGCAAATCGAGAAGATCAGGTCGAAGACGACTTTGAAGGTGAAGTGGTAGCTGCCTACCGAATTTTGAGTCATTTCGACGTTCAGCGTCAGTACAACTCCGCAACCGGTGAGCCGTCGAACGTCATCGTCGAGGATAGCGCCGATCGTCCGTGGTACGAACGAGATCATATGCGCGTCGATTGGTCGACGAACCTGGTCACCAACTACGATCTGGACTTTGAGCGGGCCTCTATTGAACCGGTCCCCTATTATATCCAGGACTTAGACGACGATAATCCCCACGCACCGGTCTTTGATTATGGAGAGCCCGGCGCCGGCGGAGACGACGATCTAAGGATTGTCGGCGACGAGGATGATGAAGATGATCTGATTTTGGAATATTTCGATATCACCAACAAAATTCACGCCCGGGCCGGCACCATCTTTTTCCCCGGGTTTGGCGAGATACCGCTGTGCTGGTTGCGCGGATTTGAGTTCACCGAGTGCGGCGCCGGCGAATATACGATTCGAAATAGTTTCAAGCGCGTCGATCCGGAGCGCGAATACAAGCCGATGCCCTACAAGGGACAGGCCACCGACGTATTCGGCTTTTTTACGACGGATCGCATGGAGTACGACAATCAGGAGGGTATCCGCGAGCAGAACAAAAAGCGTTATCTCAATCGCTACAATCTGTGGAAGACCTGGTACGATGAAGATGGCGAACTTCTGCCGCATGACCAGCGAGAGCTTCGACCAATCGTCTATCACGTCAATCGCGATTTTCCCGACGATCTAATAGAGGTCGCCCACAACGTGGCCGACCAGTGGTCCGAGACATTCGACGCCGTCGTCGAGGCCGTGGGCTATGATTTGGAACCCGGTGAGAGCGCCTTTATTCTGTGCCCGAATAACCCGGTTGAAGAGGGCGATCCCGAGGAATGCGGTGGCGTCGGAAACTCGCCGCGTCTCGGTGATGTGCGCTACTCGTTTATGGCTTATATCCCCAAGTTTATGGATTATGGCCTGCTCGGTCTCGGACCCTCAAATAACGATCCCGAGACCGGTGAGATCATCAGTGGCATGGGCTATGTCTATCACTGGAATGACATCTCGGCATATCGCACCGCGGAGATGGTCGAGCTTTTAAACGGCACCCGCGACGCCGATGACTTCATCGACGGCGTCGACCTGACGGAGTGGGCAAATCAGGTCACGGACTCCGACCGAGCCGCTCCGCGCACCTTCGATATCGATCGCGAAGGGGGCGAACACTTCGTTGAGAATATCGCTAATCGTTTCGACGGTCAGCGAATCCCGATTACGGAACAGGAAGTCGAAATGCAGCGCGAAGAGGGATTCGACGCCTTCATCGAGCAGCGACTCAAATCCTTTCACCGCAACCAGGGTAGCCATCTCAACGGCGAGACCAGCTCGCCGGACGGCAAGCTGCGAAACCTGCAGGATACCTATATTGAAGACCTGATGATCAACGACGAGATCTTGATGGCTACCGGTCATCAGCCGAATACGTCGGTGAGCGACGACAATCTGGAAGCGGCCAGCGTGTTGCGCGGCGGCCTCGGTCGCCACGCCATGGAATTGGCCCAGTTGCGAGAGGACTTCGCCGAGCAGCGCAATATGTACCTTCCGGAGATGGCCGATGACGCATTGCTCGGTCTGGCTCGGGAGCTGGCCGATGAAGATCCGGACGAGGTCTACGACATGATCCGCGAGGCCATCTACACCGCTGTGCTCGCCCACGAGGTGGGCCACGCTGTGGGCCTGATGCACAACTTTTCCGGCACCGAAGATGCGGTGAATTATTTCGATGAGTACTGGGAGATCCGCGACACCGGCTCCGGTCCGGTCCTGCCGCGAATTGAGCAGCCGATTACGGATGAAGAGATCGACTCCAAGATCTATCACCACGGCTATAGCTCGGTGATGGACTACGCCGGTCGCATGACCCTCGATGGGTTGGGGCTCGGAAAATACGACCGCGCCGCCATCATGTATGGCTATGGCGGTAAGGTCGAAGTCTTTGAGAATACCGGAAGTATCGACCCCACCATCTTTCGCGACTGGTTTGAGCAGCGAGGTGATGTGCTGCGCTTTGAACAGAGCGGTCCGTCGGCCGTTCACTACACCACGTTGTATAACGAGATGGGTGAGTTGCTCTACGACGACGACAACCGAAAATTGGTCAGCCTCGACCAGTTGGCCGTCGACAGCGACGGCAATCGCGATTGGACTCGAGCCGTTGTGGACGGAGAGGAATACCACCGGGTTCCATACCTGTATTGCTCCCACGCCAACTACAATCTCGGCGATAGTTGCCTGACCCGTTCGGTGGGCGCCGACTCCTACGAGCGCATGAAGAATATGCTCGACGACCTCAATACCTGGTATATCACCCGGTCGTTTCCGCGGGGGCGTATCGGCGCCAGTCCCTGGGGCTATATCTCGTCGTATTATCCGAGGATCTACAACCGGCTTAAGCGGTGGCACGATCTTTACGGCCTTTATGCCGAATTGCTGCCCACCGTCTATTCCCCGGAGCAGGTCGAGGACTTCTTTACCGATCCCGTCGATGGATGGGGCGGAAAGACCTGGGCGGTCAAAAATGCCTTCAACTACCTGGTTCAGACCCTGCTGATGCCCGATGTCGGCTCCTATGAGCAGCGCACGCTCATCGACGGCACCGAGATGTATACGGATCCGCAATTCTTCATCAATGCGGAGCTCGATGTTACTCAGGGCCGTTATTATTCGACGAGCTGGCACGATGGCGATCGCGAGTGTGGTTATATGTGGTGGGAGTGTCTGCATCACATCGGCTTTTATCTCGACAAGATCATGGCCATCGAGGCGCTAAGCGATACGCAGACCAACTTCGTGGCGCGAAGCACTCCCGAGGATATCCGGGAGTGGGAGGTCGGTTATTTCAACACCTTCGGCGACCAGCTCTTGGATGTTAACCAGGCGCTGATGGGGCAGGATTACGCCACGGTCGGCCCCTATCTGGAGAACGACCAGGTGCATTTCCCGGACTATTCCGGTGAGCTCGACGAGACCAATACTGAGATCGTCGATCCCTATGCGACGTTCACCATCCAGTTGTACTGGCAGGTTCTCGGTCAGGCCCGATTCCCAAGTGGGTATGACCAGACCTTTATGGAGAATTCACGCATCTGGATTCAGGGCCTCGGTAATGCCCCGGAGATCGAGGACGAGTTCCTGGTCACATTCCGTGATCCCTGGTCCGGTTATGTCTACGAGACCACCGATGCCGGCGGTGCCACCAGCACCGGGCAGTCGATGCTGGAGCGGGCAAACTTTTTGCTCGCCATGTCCGAGCATTGTGACGACGACGAATCGACGGAGACTCCGGCCGACGATTGCATCGAAGATATCAGCGACGAGGA
>SKQC01000402.1 GCA_007119175.1 Myxococcales bacterium
CCCACCTTGTCGAGCATGTCGATGGCGTATTCGCGAGCCTCTTTATAGTTCATATCCTGGTGGAGAAGGATGGCCTCCACGATCTGATTGCCCACCGTATACACCGGGTTGAGGCTGGTCATTGGCTCCTGAAAGATCATCGAGATATCGTTGCCTCGGATCTTTCGCATTTTGGCCTCCGAGATCTTGGTCAGATCCAGGCCGTCGAACATCACGCGCCCGTCGACGATCTTGCCGGGAGGCTGCGGGATGAGCCGTAAAATGCTCAGCGAGGTCACCGATTTTCCCGAGCCGGACTCTCCGACCAGCCCCAGGGTTCGCCCGCGGCCGATCTCGAAGCTGACCCCGTCGACGGCGGGCACGACCCCATCGTCGGTAAAAAAGTGGGTCTTGAGACCATCCATCTTCAAGATGATCTCGTCGGAGTTGGTCGTGTTACTCGCCATATGGCTATTTCCTCAATTTGGGGTCCGTGGCGTCGCGAAGGCCCTCGCCGATCAGGTTTAATAGGCTGATCACCAAAAAGATCGCAAAGCCCGATGCCAGAATCATCGTCATATCCTGTGTATTCCGCCCGCTGGTCAGGATCTGTCCCCAGCTCGGCACATCCGGAGGACCGACGCCCAAAAAGGCCAGGGTGGCCTCAATGAGGATCGCTCCGGCGATGCCGAAGGTGGCCGCCACATATACCGGTTGAATGGCATTGGGCATCACATGGCGGAAGATGATCCGGAATTGATCGAATCCCAGAGCGACGGCGGCCTGCACGAAGTCCTGGTTTCTCAATCTCAAAAACTCGCCGCGGACCAGGCGGGCGATGCCCGTCCACCCGGTTAGTCCGATGATTAACATGATATGAAAGACCGACGCCTCTTCGATAAAGCCGGCCAGCGTCAGCAGCAGGAAAATCACCGGAAAGCACATCATGATTTCAATCAGCCGCAGAATAACGGCGTCGACGCGGCCGCCGAAAAACCCGGCGAGGCTGCCGAGGATGATGCCGATCGTGGCATAGATCCCAACGGCGACAATCCCGATGGTCAGCGAGATGCGCGTGCCGTACAAAATTCGCGTAAACACATCGCGACCCTCTCGGTCCGTGCCCAGCCAGTGTTCCCAGCTCGGCCCTTCACTGACGGCCATCAAATTGACGTTGCGATAGGAGTGTTCCAGGGGCGGAAAGATCGCTCGCACTCCCTCGTCGAGCCCCACCATTGCCTGGTAGTCCACGTAGGGCTGGCGAAATCCGTACATATAAATGGCGATAAAGGCGATCGTCCCCACCACGGAGGCGATGCCGATGAATTTAAAGCGCCGTTTGCGATAGGCGTTTTGGTTATCTAAATCACCGACGCGGCGCCCCACGGCGTACCACGCCAATACGGTGAAGGGGACATAAAATAACAAGAAATTAAAGAATATATCGACGCCGGAATTAAAGAAGTTCTGGTCGAAGAGCGCTACCAACCAGGGAAAGCTGGTCCCCTGAAGCGTCTCCGGGCCCACTCCCTCCGGAACGTATAGATAAAATGGAACATTCATGGCCAGCACCGGGCAGACCATGGCCAAAACGAATAGGGCCAGCACGCCGTAGACGCAATAATAGCTGACCTTGTACTTTTTGAACTGGCCCCAGACGATCTCACCGTACGTCTTATATTCGTCGCCGGCGCTCTCGGTGTTGTCGTGTTGAGAAGTCATCTTCGCCTATTCACGGTGATTAAAACGCTTCGTGTCGCGGCCTGGACTGCACAGATCAATCAAAGGTGATGCGTGGGTCGACCAGGGCGTAACTGATATCGGAGAGCAAGATTCCGATTAGAGTCATGACGGTGGAAATTAGCAATACGCCCATAATCGCGTTGTAGTCGTACATAAAGATGCTTTCGTACAAATACAGCCCGATTCCCGGGATGTTGAAGATATACTCGATGACCAGCGAGCCGCTGACCAAAAACGGGAGGATACTCCCCATCAGGGTCAAAATTGGAATCATGCCGTTTCGCACGGCGTGCTTTAAGATCACCATCGATTCGCTCAAGCCCTTGGCGCGGGCGGTGCGGATATAGTCGGCGCGAATGACGTCGAGCAATCCGGTACGGGCATAACGGCTCAGCGCCGCCAGCGACCCGTAGGTCAGGCAGATCACGGGCAAGACAAGATGCCAGGCCACCGAGCCCAACTGGGTCAAAGTCGGCATATCGCGCGCGGCATCACCGATAAATCCACCGGCGGGAAACCAGCTAAACGGGCGCCCGACAGCGAAAAATTCGAGTAGCAGCACAGCCGTAAAAAAGCTGGGTAGGCTGTACAGCATAAACAATATGACCGTGACCACCTGGTCGCGTTTGGTGTTCTGATTATACGCGCTCCAGATGCCGATGGGGACGCTGAGCAGATAGGCCAGAAAGACCGAGATCAGGCCCAGGGTCAGGGTATAGGGAAGCTTTTCGATGATCGTATCCATCACCGGGCGGCGATCGACGGTGCTGAGACCAAAATCGAGGCTCAACAGATTGTCCCAGTACCGGGCAAAGCGGGTATCTAAAAAGAAGATGCCCACCTTGTCGGTTGTCGAGTACTCGAAGCGATCGCGGTTTTCCTCAAACCAGGGCGCCCAATTATCCTCGACCATCTCGGCAACGGCCGCCTCGTCATCTTCGCCGGAGGGCACGCGCCAGTGGCGCAGAGTGTTGTTCTCGCGGCTGATTTCACGGTTTTTCTCGCGAATCTCCGGCGGTGGGTCGCGGTCAGAGCGCGCCAGCAGCGGTCGCCTTGCGTTCGTCGAGAGCTGGTTGACGGCCAGATGGCGCATATCGGCCCGCTCGTGCTCTTTGGCAATCGCCAACAGGTGGGGCACTGAATAATCTCCCCAATTAGTCAGCGTCTCCTGCGCGGAGATGATCTGGGCGCTCGACGGGCGCTCGGCGACCGGTGTGCAGTCCTCGTCTTCCGGATCGGCGGCCTCGGCAAGTTCCAGCAGGTCTTCATCGGGGCCGGCCGGCGCCTCGTCAGGGGCAGCTTCTGGCGCCAATTCCTGTTCTTCGGCCAGTTCTTCTTGCTCTTCAATCACTTCCAATGCGTCGTCGTCGACGCAGATGGGACGCTGAAAGTCGG
>SKQC01000201.1 GCA_007119175.1 Myxococcales bacterium
CCTCCCCTCCCAGGGGAGGTGCCGCGAAGCGGCGGTGGGGTTGGTCGGGAAAACCCCTCGAGGACCCCCTCCCCTCCCAGGGGAGGTGCCGCACAGCGGCGGTGGGGTTGGTCGGGAAAACCCCTCGAGGACCCCCTCCCCTCCCAGGGGAGGTGCCGCGCAGCGGCGGTGGGGTTGGTCGGGAAAACCCCACAGTCTCGTTCGCTCCGCTCCCTCGCCAGCTCCCCTGACAGGGGAGCGGACTCTTCTTGTAAGTTCTATTGAATGTTCATTCATTTATTGAAAGATAAGAAAATGAATGTGCATTCATTATGATGAAAGTCTTTTAACTCGGAGTGATCACTCTGTCTCACTTCGCTCGCTCAAACCACCGGTCGTCCTCGGCGGAAAGACCGTGTCCTGTGCAAAGTCGCGGAGCTGTCGTTCCTCCATGGTCGCTCCCAGCGCCGGTGGCCATCCGGCGCCGAGTTTGTCGGCCACAGCCTCGACGCGCGTGTAGTCGGGCTCCATATAGTCTCGATTTGTGATCGGTTCCCAGAACGCCGCCTCAAACAGGCCGATTAATTTCTCCCAATCGGCATCGAGGGGCGTCTCGTCGTCGGTGGCCCCGGCGCCGCCGGCGACGTCGGCATTCCACCGATCGTCGTCGCGATTCCACCACACCGTCACGCCGTCGGCCTCCTCGGCAGCCGGCTCGGCGCGCAAAATCCACCGGGTGGGCATCGGCGAGCTACCGACGGTCCTCGACGCCTCCAGCCACAGGCCGGCTCCATCCTCGGTGGCAATACGCAGTACGGCGCCCTCATATCGAGCCTCCTCGTGACTGACGAAACTCATCTCCCACCGGGATTTTTCGTGGTGCGGATCGAGGCGCAACATCAATGATTTTAGTCCCCGGGAATCATCGTCGATCCGGACGTCGAGGGCATTCAAGATATGAAATAAGGCATCCCACATCGGTTGCTGAAATGCCGGATCTTCGACGCGCCAGGCGTCAAATACGGTGGCCGGCCGCAGGCGATCGTCGATCTCCATTGGCGCCGGAGGACGCTCCGTCCAGTCATTCCAAAACGCCGAATCCTGGGCGGCCAGTCCGCGCATGCCCCCGTCGAGCGCGGCCGGCGAGACCTCTTGAGGTGGTGCCGAGCTGCAGCCGAGGGCCAGAACCAATAAAGTGGCAATTAAAAAAAGAATGCTATTTTGCACGATGCGATATCGTCGTCTTGGCGCGGTTAGTGGCGATGCTCGATAGATGGTTACTCCCCTTCATCGAAGTAGGCGCGGATGGCGAGGGCCACGGTCTGTCGTCGATATTCACCGCCAACCCCGAATTCCTGGGTAAATAAACTATAGCGAAATTCAAGGTCCCATGGACCGGCGATCTGGCGGTTGACGGCGGCGACCAGGGTATTTCGATGATCTTCGTCTAAAAGCATCACGTCATCGAAGAGCACGGGATCTTCGTAGCGGGTGCGCTGAATCTCGCCGCGAGCCGACAAAAAGACATCCCACATCACGGGGACGGTCACCGAGGCCTCCACACCGTGGCGCGCCATCTGTTGTCCGTGGGAATTCGAGCGGTTCTTCGCGTATTGATAACGGAGGCTGGCGTTGATGTGTCTCTGGTATCGGGCGACGACTCGCCACAGATCGTGATCGTCGGCCCGAGGCTCACCGATGCTGACGAATTGATCGTCCCGTACCTCCCAGGCGGTCATGGTGTAGTCGCGCCAGGAGTGGGTCCATGAGGCATCAAGAGCGAGATCATTTCGCACAAGCCACCGGGCGCCAGCACCGACGAAAGGCCCGCGATGGCTCGATGGAGGTGATGGTTTATAGGCCAGAAATCGCCATCCACCGTCGGCGCGAAGCTGTACGGGACCAATAGAGCGCCCGCCGCGCAATGCGAGACTACCGCGGGTATAATCGCGGCGATGGTCCCCCGATTCGCTTCGGTCCTTGACGTCAGCCCGGAGCTGAAGCGAGAACTGCTTGCCAGGCCGCCATAACCCGGCGCCGCTGACCTCGGTCAATACGGCGTTGGCGTCGGTTTCCTGGCGAAATACGGTGCCCCCGTGCTGAAGCGTTGCCGATACCTGCCCGGAGTCACCGACGTCACTGACGATGTCGCCACCCAGCAGGTATCGCAAAAGGGAGTCGCCGGAGCCGATCGCATTTTCTCCGTCCTCGGATTCCAGCCGATGGGGATTATCATCGTATTCCACCCCCCACCTGGCATGAGCTGTCCAGTGGATATCGTCGTCTGCGGCCTCAGCGATGCCCGTCTCGACGACAAGGATCGTCGCAACAGCCACCATCGCCACGACGATGACCGATATTTGCCCCCGTAGCGCCGAGTGCTTCCGTTCGTTCATCGACCTTCGCCTCGTCTCTCCACCGGAGATCCAGAGACCATCATGAACATCCGAGCAATGCAACTTTCCAAGATTATCGCCGCCTCACTGCTCCTCTTTACCGTCGGCATTCTCACCGCCTGTTCCAAAGATATTCCGCCGCCGGACAACGCGCTGCAGGACTACGAGGAGCTGCGCGGCGCCATCGACGCCCGGGTGGAAAATGTTGACGATGCCCGCTTTCACGACGTCACCTTAGAGTATTTCGGCGACGGACAGCGAATCCGAGTCCGCCAATTGATCCTGGTCCGCAGCCCCGATCACCTGCGAGTGCAGACGAGGCTGCCCGGGAGCGACGAGATTTTGAGCTTATTGGTCAGCGACGGCGAGACCTTCGCGCTGCACGAAAGAGATGAAAATAAATATTATACAGGGGCGCCGACCCGAGAAAATATCAATCGCCTGCTACCCGTCGATCTCTCCGGACAAGACGTCGTACGGGTGATGCTCGGCGCCGCCCCCTGGGATCGCTTCGATGCCGAGCCGGGAACACCAGAGCTGGAGTGGGATCGCGACGAGGGCCACTATCGTTACCGCGTCGAAAGACAGAACGGAAACCAGCTCGTCATGCACGTGCGGCATACCGATTACGCCGTTCTGGGCGTCGAAGAGACCAATCCCGACGGAGAAACTGTCTACGCCTACACCACGGAAGGATGGGATAACGCCGGTCCACTGGCGCTGCCCTCGTTTCAGCGCTTTCAATGGCCGGAGCGCGATCTGGACTTCTCGATCGCCGTCGGGCACCGGGAGTTCAACGTAGAGCTCGGCACTCAGCTCTTCCAATTTGCGCCTCCACCGGGAAGCCAGGTCATCGACGTGCAATAATGAACTGACCTGTCAGCTATCGCTTCGATCCACACCTTCTGCGTTCTCCTCTGGTCTCCGGACAAGAAATGCGCAACAATGCGTAACGCATGACCCCCTGAAAATTGCAATGGCTCTACGATATCCCTTTTACCGCCCCCCTCAAAGTACCGCCAAATGATCGATGATAGACAACTCATCACTACGCTGCTGGCCGGTGATCTGATTAGTCAGAGCGTCCTCCAGCAGGGGCTGGAGTTAGCGCAGCGCGACGACGCTACACTCTATGACGTCCTGATCGCCTATGACTTGCTCGATGAACGAGATATCATCGCCACGGCCTCTGAGATCCTCAACGTGCCGTCGGTCTGTCTGGCCGATCTCGATATCGAACCTGACACCGCCCACCTCCTCTCCGCCGATCTAGCAACCAGCAATCAATCCGTGCCCGTCGAGGTCATCGATGAGGACGGGGTGGAGACCCTGAAATTGGCGATGGTCGATCCCATCGACGTGATGGCCATGGACGAGATCGCCAGCCATATCGGCATCGATATCCAACCTGTTTTAGCCGGCCCCTCAGATGTGGAGTCGGCGATTGCCGAGTTGTACTCCTCGCAGGACGAGACCAACGACGCCGACCTAAACGAGGCCGACGGCGACGGCGATCCACACCGAGGATTGATCGACTTTGACGACTTCACCATGGAGATCGAAGACAGCGAAGACGAGATCGATGGCGAGGACGACGAGCCCCTCGATCTATGCGGCGATGAGGATATTCAACTGAGTGGCGAATTTATCATCGACGACGGCGAAGTCGCCGAACTCGATGACGACGATGTTATCGAGCTGAGCGACGAATTGTTGCTCGACAATGACGACGTCCTCGATTCCGACGAGGAATTCGAAGCAGAGCCGGCCCTGGTCGATGAACCGTCGGGGCTTGAGGAAGACGAAGATAGCTGGGCGGCTATGTTCGGTGACGAATCCGATGCCGAATCACTCGACGAAGACCAGGTCGACGAAGACGCGGTCGACGAACAGAGCTCACAGGGCGACGCCGGCACATCATCGCCACCAGATTCTGAGGATACAGCCAATCAGACCTTTATCGGCACCCCGGCGAATATGGAACTCGACGAGATTGTGCCGGACGACGAGTCCACCGATGGAGAGGACTCGATTGAGGAATTCGAAATAGAGGAGTTGGACGCAGCGGACGACGACGGCACCGAAGAAGTGGCGCAAGACGCCAAGCCAACCCGCGCGATGCGAGATCCCGACGCTCATAGCTCGACGCCGGTCGGCCTCGGCACGCGGAGCAACGACGGATCGTCGGAGGACACCAAAGACGGGGCTACGAAAACATCGCCTAAAAACGGCGAGAAGAAAAAAAAGAGCGTGGTCCCGAAGAGCATTCGCGACGCCTTAAAAAGCGCTACATCAAGGAAAAAGAAGAAGAAGAAAAAGGAACCGAAAAAACCATCGCCGGAAAAGGCGCCGCCATCGAAAAGCGCTGCAGAAACACAAGAGTCACAGCCCTTGCCGGAGGCGAAGACGCGGGAAGCTGATAGCGGCTCTGCACTGGCGCGTATCGAGGTCAAAAAGGTCGCCGTGCCCGCCTTTAAAGGAGCCGTTGAAAAACGGTCGGACAAAGGCAAGGAAGAGAAAAAAGAAGACACGCCCAAACGTCCCCGCCAGAAAACCCCGAAGAAAAACGAGTCTCCCCGGGCCCCTGAGACACGGGAAATCTCGCTATCGGAGATGGCCAACCTCGTCGGCAACAAAGACAACGACGACGACGCAATTGAGTTTCCCGAAGGTATCGACTCGGAACAACTATTGCGCGCTCTGATCCGCCTATTGCTGGCCAAAGAAGTCCTGAGCAGCGACGAAGTGGAGTCGTTACTCCAGGAGCTTGTCTAATAGTGCGACGTCACAGCATCCGCTGGATGAGCTTCGAGGTCCGGGCAAGAAGTCGCCACAACAATTTATTGCCTAAAATGGGGTCTTCGCTCACCAGGGTGCGCAAGCTTTCTCGTGGTAAAAATAAGATATCGCAATCCTCTTGGCACTGAACATCGGCGGAACGCACCGGCTCGCCGAATAATCCAACCTCCCCGAAATGCTCGCCCGGTCCCAATGATCCCAGCTTGCGTCCTCCCAATTCGACAGACAGGCTGCCGCTCATCACAAAATACAGTCCGTCCACGGCATCGCCCCGGGAGACGACCAGCCGATCGGCGGAACAGCGCAGAAAATAGATGTGGCGCAACACCTTGAGCATCTCCTGCAATTCCAGATCCTCGAAGAGATCGATGGACTGCAAAAAGTGAACCCGTCGAAAGGTATCGGGCTTGGTCGACTCTCGGCCGAATACTTCGGACTCCTCACGGGGTACGCTGACCACCACGACCGTCGAGTTGTCGGCTCCGCCACACTCATTTGCCTCGGCAATCAATTCTCCGGCCAGGCCATCGATATCGGTTTGGCGATATTTCTCGAGGATATCGCTACTGGCCATATATTTGGTGATCCCGTCGGTACATAGGAGGAGATGGTTGTCGGGCTCAATACCGACGAAGAGCCGATCGACTTTGACCCGCGGAGTGGCTCCCACGGAGCGAGTCAGCACGTGGGCATATTGATTGACGTCGGCGTCGACCTCTCGTCCGGCGCGGCCGGCCTGCTCCCGCAGGCGCTCGGCGTAGGTATGATCCCGGGTGACCCGATAGATGGCGTCGCCGCGAAACAGATAGACCCTGCTGTCGCCGACATGCAGGATAAATGCGCCCACCGGCGACATGACGACCAGATCGACGGTGCAACCGATGCCCCGGGGATATTTATCCGACGAGCCGCGCTGAAATACCTCGTAATTAATCGATTGTAGCTCTTCAAAGAGGTAGTCGAAGATCTCGTCTCGGGCGGCGTCGTCGAGCGCCGGGGAGCGGGCATCGACGAAGCGGCGAAATTCGGCGGCGCGCTCGGCGACGCCATCCACCACGGTCTGGCTGGCCACCTGACCGCCGGGCTTTCCGCCGATGCCATCGGCGACGGCAAATACCCCTAATTCGGCATTGCAGTAGTAGCGATCTTCGTTTTCGCTTCGCACCCGGCCGACATCACTTGCTCCGTGGGCCTTCAATTTCATTTTTCCACCTTATCACTGACACTGTATTCGGGAATTCCACAGGCCGCTGAGCCGTTTTCTAATAGGCCTCATCTTGACGAGGCGAAAGCCCCACTTTAGGTTCATCCACGGTTTAGGGCGAGCCCGGTGCTCGCCGCGATCGTAACGCAAATCTCGATAGATTGCAGGAGCACCTCATGATTGGCATGACCGAATTGGCCGCCGAAAAAGTCGAAAAGATGATGCAAGAGCACGAGATTCCTGCCCAGAGCGATTATGGCGTGCGCATCGGCGTCAAATCCGGTGGCTGCTCGGGGCTTAATTACGTGCTCGATATTGTCGACGGCCCGGACAAAAAAGACCGGGTTTTCGAGCACCACGGGGTCAAAGTCTACTGCGATCCCCGCAGCTATCTATACCTGAACGGCACGGAGATTGATTATGACGACTCCGGCCTCAGCGGTGGATTTGCTTTTAATAACCCCAACGCCAAACGCTCCTGCGGCTGTGGTACGAGCTTCGCCGTGTGACCACCGGATCTCCGCATGAGTCGTCCCCTCCGAGTGTGGCACCGTCCGGCCGTCTACCGGTCGGCCATCGGCCTGTATATCTTTGTGGTACTCGCCGTGGCGGGGGCCACTTTTGCGGTCAATAATATCGACGTTCAGGGGTCTGTATATCTACGTGCCCAGCCCGATCTGGAGCGCGACCGCAACCATGGAATGCGTGGGGTGATGCATTACGCTCCCACCGGGGAGATGTTGGTCCCCGAAGATATGCAGTGGTTTCTCAAGCCCGCCGACGGGTCACCAGGCGATCAATTTCCCGTCGAATTCACCGACGGCGCCCCCCACGAATCCTGGCCCAATCCCACCTTTCGAGTTGGCGACGACGTCCCCGACGGCGACTACCAATTGCACGTCGAGACCTCGCATCGACAGGTCTCGGAGTTGAACGCCGATTATCCGGTCTCCATTACCGACCGCGAACAACCGGCCGGCACCGTGCAGGAGCTTCGCTGGCCGAGGCAGACAGCGCGCGAAAACGACGCCCGCCAGCGCGACCCGACGATTCGCCACCTCGACGACGGCTCTAACGGCGAAGATAAAGACCAATCTCCGGGCGTCGCCCTGGCCGTCGCCCCCGACGACGGCGAGATGGTCCGCGGCATGCCGCAGACGCTGTATTTCCGCACCTACCACCCGGAGTCGGGCCTTCCCATTCCATCGACGTTGACTCTCGAGATCACTGACGGATTGCTGGAAGACGATGTCGAGACAGAAATTCGCACCAATCGGCTCGGCATTGCCGAATTCGACGTCAAACCGGCGACCAGCCTGACCATTGAGATGACCGTGGAGCCGGCGCCACCGCGGGTTTTCGATCCGGATTTTGACGACGATGATCCAACAGATCCCATCGAAAAAGAGCGCTTCGAGCTCACATTGCCGAGCGTGGCAACTCAATATTCACTGTCGCCGACCTCTCCGGTGGTCACACCAGAAGAAACCATCGAAGCCGCCGCATTCAGCGTCTTATCCGACGGCTATTTTATGGTCGACCTCTACGACCACGAGGGAGATCGGCTCCTGGATACCCTGTCGCTTTTGATGACCGACGGCCGAAGCGGGGTGCAATTTCAGGCCCCTTCTGCCGGCGAGTCATCGCGACTGTTGCGAATGCAGGCCTACCAGAGCATCTACGGGACGACTCACGGATGGGACAACGCCTATATTTTATTGCTCGACGGCGACAGCGACGACGATCTACGCGATGCCGTCGGCGATCTCTTCGCCTGGATTGCCAGCTCCACATCGAGTCTACACCACGAGGCGATCGTCGATGGAGAATACCTCGACGACCTCTCCACCGGTCAGTTACACCGGCTTTTAAACGCCGGCCTTGCCGAGGTTCCGCGCACCTTTGAGCTCCCCCCGGTGATGCTCAATACGAGAGAGGACGACCGGCGCGAACTCGACGCCTGGCGCGCCGACGTCCAGGGCGATCTGCGGTGGATGATGGGGCTGGTACTCATCATCGGTCTCATCGTCGTCATCTATTTCGTGGTGGCCGGAATCCGGCGCAATATGGAGGAGACTGCCGTGCTGCGCCAATTCGATCTGGAGAGCACCGATCCGGCCGACGAAACTCAGCGCCGCGCGGAGAGAATCGAGCGTCTGGCCACGGCATTACAGGGAATCATCGTCTTCTGCACATTGCTGGTCTTCGCCCTTGGAATACTGATCATGGTCAGCTATTTATGATGGGAGACAGCCTCCCCTCGCCACAGCAGCCAGCTTTTCCTTGTGCAGGAATCTCCCCCACCTATGACCGAAGACGCCCAGCTCAGCTTTGAATCGATGCAGCTCGACGACCTCTCCGACAAGACCTTATATCTCGTCGACGGCTCCTCCTATATCTACCGGGCCTTCTACGCCATTCGCGGGCTTTCGACCTCCGAGGGATTTCCGACCAACGCCGTCTACGGCTTTACCCAGATGCTCAAAAAACTCATCGCCGATGAAGACCCGGACTTTCTGGCGGTCACCTTCGACGCCCATGACGCCGATGAGAAGACCTTTCGAAAAAAGCTCTTCCCGGAGTACAAGGCCCACCGCCGTGAGATGCCCGAAGATCTACAGGCCCAGCTTCCCTATTTTCGAAAGGTCGTCGAGGCGCTGCATATCCCGATCTTAGAGCAGGCCGGTGTGGAGGCCGACGACCTGATCGCCACGGCCACCGACAAGGCCCGCGATATCGGCCTTCCGGTCTGCATTATCAGCGGCGACAAAGACCTGATGCAGCTTATCGGCGACGACGTGATCATGGTCGACACCATGCGCGATAATCGCTTTAAAATTGAAGACGTCATCGATCGATTTCGCGTCCCCCCGGAGGGCGTCAAATACGTGCTCGCCCTGGCCGGTGATAGCTCCGATAATATCCCCGGCGTCCCCGGTATCGGCGAGAAAACGGGGGGCAAACTCGTCGAGGAATTCGGTGATCTGGAGACTATTTTAGCCAATATCGATCAGGTCGGCGGCAAAAAGCGAAAACAAAACTTAAGAGAATTCGCCGACCAGGCTCGCCTGAGTCTCGAGTTGGTGACTTTAAAAGAGGACTGTCCCATCGACTTTGAGCTGGACAAACTCCAGCTTACACCGCCCAATTTTGAGGCTCTGACGGCCCTTTTTTATGAGCTGGAATTCGAGAGTATCCTGGGCGAGCTCAACGACTGGTTCAAAGAGCGGGGCTGGCTCGACGAGGCGACCCTGGCAGAGCTACAGCAGAAATTCGCCGATGACGGACTGACCTCGGCATGGAGCGAGGAAAAAGAATATCGCCCCGTGTACAGCTTTGAGGAACTCGACGAGGTGATCGCCGCCTGTCGCGACGTCGATTATTTCGCCTTTGATCTGGAGACGACGAGCATCGATTCGCTCGATGCCGAGATCGTGGGGATGTCCTTTGCCTGGGAGCCCAATCATGCGGTCTATATCCCGGTGGCTCACGACGATGACGAATGCCCCGAGCAACTCGACCGCGACGAGGTCTTAGAGCACGTCACCCCACTTTTAGAAGATGAGTCAGTGGGAAAAGTCGCCCAGCACTACAAATACGAGTGGCTCGTCTTACAGCGCTACGGCATCGAATTTCGCGGTGTGGTCCACGACACGATGTTGATGAGCTATCTACTGGAGCCGGGCAAAAGCTCGCACTCGTTGGACGCCATCGCCCTCGATTTTTTAAACCACAATACGATCACCTACACCCAGGTGGCGGGGAGCGGAAAATCCCAGAAGCGCTTCGACGAAATCCCCGTTTCCGAGGCGGTGCCCTATGCCGCCGAGGACGCCGATATCACGTTGATGGCCTGTCGAGTGTTGGCGGAGCGACTCGAAGACCACCGGGAGCTGGCGACGCTGGAGCAAGATCTGGAGATTCCCCTGTCGAAAATCCTGGGGACCATGGAAAAACGGGGCATCCTGGTCGACTGCGATATCCTCGACGAGTTGAGCCGAGGGTTCGATAAAGAGCTCGAGCAATTACAACTCGAGATCGCCGATCATGCCGGCGGTCCGGTCAATCCCAACAGCCCCAAACAACTGCGAGAGGTCCTCTTCGACAAGCTCGATCTGCCGGTCAAAAAGAGGACCAAGACCGGACCATCCACGGATCGAAGTGTTCTGGAGCAACTAAAAGAGATCCATCCCCTGCCGGGACTGATCCTGGAGTACCGCTCTTTTTCGAAACTCAAGGGAACCTATGTCGATGCCCTTCCCGATCTAATTCGGCCCGAGACCGGTCGAATCCACACCGATTTCAATCAGGCCGTCACAGCCACCGGCCGGCTGTCCTCGTCGAATCCGAACCTGCAAAATATCCCGATTCGCACCGAGCGAGGCCGCCAGATCCGTGGCGCTTTCGTGGCCGAAGAGGGCTCGTTGTTGGTGGCCGCCGACTACTCGCAGATCGAGCTCAGGATCATGGCTCATCTATCCCAGGATCCGGTGTTACTCGAAGCATATCAAGAAGGCCGCGATATCCACTCGCTGACGGCCTCCCAGATCTTCGACGTCGATATCGACGACGTCACCGCCGATCAGCGTCGCGCCGGCAAGACGGTCAATTTCGGAGTGATGTATGGTATGGGCTCAAGGCGGCTGGCCCGGGATCTGGAGATCTCCACGGACGAAGCCAAATCCTATATCGACAATTATTTCGAGCGCTACCAGGGCGTGGCGACCTATTTTGAACGCCTCGTCGAGGAAGCCAAAGAGACCGGCTATACGCGCACCATGTTCGGCCGCCGGCGCCATCTTCCCTATATCGACTCCGGCGGCGGTCGCGGGGCCTTTGCCGAGCGCGCCGCCATCAATACCCCGATTCAGGGCACGGCGGCGGATATCATCAAAATGGCCATGGTCGATCTTCAGGAGCGGATCGACGCCGACAAATTGCCGATGCATATGTTATTGCAGGTCCACGACGAGTTGATCTTCGAGGTCCCGAAACAACACGTCGAAGAGATGAACGAATTGGCCTGTCAGGTCATGGAAGATGTCTGCGAACTCGATGTCCCCCTCGTCGTCGACAGCGGCGTTGGACCGAGCTGGCTGGAAGCCAAATAAACAACCACTGATTTGAACCGCAAAGGACGCAAAGAAACACAGA
>SKQC01000389.1 GCA_007119175.1 Myxococcales bacterium
GACCTCGACGTGAGCTTCCTGACTGCTACCGATGATCGGTTCGGCGTCGCCGCCGGGCGCCCGGGCCTCCTCCAGCGCCCGCTGCACATCGCCGCGAATCTCGAGCAGTTCATCCCACCGATCACCTAAGACATCATCGCGCCATTGTTCAGTGTCGTCCGGGAAGTCGCTCAAAAAGATGCTCTCCGGCGCCTCGTCGCCCTTCGGCAGATGTTGCCAGACCTCTTCACAGGTAAATGAGAGAATCGGGGCCGCCGCGCGAGACAGCGCTTTGAGGACCAACCAATAGGCCGTCTGACCGGAGCGCCGCCCGGAACTCGACGGTCCCTCGCAGTACATCCGGTCTTTGGTGATATCCATATAGACATTGGACAGATCCACCGTACAGAACTGCACCAGGCTGTGATAGATGGTGTGAAATTCGTAGGTTTTATAGGCCTCGTCGATTCGATCCACCACCTGGGAGGCGCGGTGTAAAATCCACCGGTCGATCTCCTCCAACTCCTCGGCGGGAAGCGCCTGCGAGGGTGTGAATCCCTCCAGGTTGCCCAGCAAAAAACGGAATGTATTTCGCACCTTTCGATAGGCATCGCTCACCCGGGTCAAGATCTCTTTCGACAGGGCCACGTCGCCGCGATAATCAACGGCGGAGACCCAGAGCCGGAGAATCTCGGCACCGTATTCTGCGAGCATCTTCTCCGGGGGCTCGAAGTTTTTGCTCGATTTCGAGTATTTTTTGCCGTTCTCGTCAGTGACGAATCCGTGAGTCAAACAGGTCTTATATGGGCTGTGGCCACGAGAGACGACGCCGCACATCAGACTCGACTGAAACCAGCCTCGGTGCTGGTCGCTGCCCTCGAGATACAGATCGGCGCGGTCACCCATATTGAGCATTCGATCCAATACGGCCGCCCAGGAGACACCGGAGTCGAACCAGACGTCGAGAATATCCTGCTCCTTCCGGAAATCAGAATCCCCACACTCCGGGCACTCAGTTCCCTTCGGGACCAACTCCGAGGCCGGGCGCTCAAACCAGACGTCGGCTCCGTGGTCTTCGACGAGGTCGGCGACGTGGTCGGCGATCTCTTTCGTCGCCAACGCCTCGTTGCAACTTCGGCAATACATCACGGTGATGGGAACGCCCCACACCCGCTGGCGGCTGATGCACCAATCGGGGCGGCCTTCGACCATCCCCTCGATGCGATCCTTGCCCCAGCCGGGGACCCAGTTGACGCGCTCGACTTCGGCGAGCGCTTCATCGCGCAGGCGAAATCCGTCCGGATCGCCCACGGTTTCCGGCTCCATGGCCACGAACCACTGTTCGGTGGCCCGAAAGATCACCGGTTTTTTGCTCCGCCAGCCGAAGGGGTAGCGATCGATGGTTACTCGCTGACCGGGCTCGTTGAGCAATAATCCCAGGCCGTCGAGTTTATTTGCGATCTGACGATTGGCCCGAAAGACGTGTTCGCCGGCGAATTCCTCGACGTTTTCGTCGTTTTGTCGAAATAAGCCGTTTTCATCGACCGGGCAGATCACATCGAGCCCGAATTGCTGGCCCAGCACGAAGTCCTCCTGGCCATGGCCCGGCGCGGTGTGAACACAGCCCGTTCCCTGCTCTAAGGTGACGTAGTCCGCCGGCAGCAGCACGGAATCGCGGTCGAGCCATGGATGACGCGCTTTAAGGCCCCGTCCTTCGCCGAATTCACCGACCAACTTGCGGCCCTCGAATTGCTCGAGCACCTCGAAATCCTCGATCTCGCAATCGGACAATACGGTTTCGCGAAGCCCCTCGGCAACCACGTAGACCTCGTCGCCGACGGCGACCAATTCATAGGTCAGCTCCGGATGAAGGGCGATCGCCAGATTCGCCGGAACAGTCCAGGGAGTGGTCGTCCAGATCACGACGAAGACGTCGCGCTCCCCGGCAACTTCGGCCAGTTCATCGGGCAACTCGGCGAATGGAAATTTCACATAGACGTGATCGGTGCGGAAGGTCTCGTATTCCACCTCCGCTTCCGCCAGCGCCGTATTGGCATCCCAATCCCAGTGCACCGGCTTAAAACCGCGATAGACGATGCCGCGATCGAAGAACGTCCCCAGCTCGCGCACCGTCTGCGCTTCGTAGGGATAGGACATCGTCAGATAGGGGGTTTCCCAATCGCCAAAGATCATCACTCGACGAAATTCGTCGCGCTGCACGTCGACGAATCGATCGGCATATTTCCGGCAGGCTCGCCGGATATCGACATTCGTCATCTCCCGTTTTTCATCGCCCAGTTGCTCATCGACTTTGTGCTCAATGGGCAACCCGTGACAATCCCAGCCCGGCACATATTCGCATAATTCGCCGGCCATATTGCGATATTTGACGACGAAATCCTTGAGGGCTTTATTGAGGATATGCCCGTGGTGGATGCTGCCGTTTGCATAGGGTGGTCCGTCATGGACGATAAAGCGCGCGGACTCGTCGTCCTTTCGGCGCTGTACCATGCGCTGGTAAATCTCCTCCGAATCCCACCATTTAATGCGCTTCGGCTCGCGATCGGCCAGATTAGCACGCATCGGAAAGTCGGTGGACGGAAGATTAAGCGTATGTTTGTAATTCTTACCCACTTCTAAACTCCTGCATCTCGTCGCTGTATCTCGGGGAGTTTCAACACCTTACGAAACCGGCTTGTCTAGCATACCGAAGAGGCATTTCAAAGGTATTGAAGACCCGTTGAGCTTCATCGTTTATGAATCTGGCCTCAATCACCTTCGGCCGCGGTGATCGCCTCTACCAGATTGGGATAACACTGCGAGTAGGCCTCGACACTTCCCAGGCATTGCGTGGCCTCCTCGGACCATCCGGCGAGCGTCCAGACAAGACAGACTGCGGCCAGCGCCGTAAGCAACCACAATCCGCGCTGCGACCACCTCGGGGTCTGCTCTCGGAGCCGAGAGGCCATCAGCGAGGCGACGAGCGCTCCCGTAAACAACCCGCCGATATGAGCTGCATTATCCATGGGGATCGTGTCGATAAAGCCGATTGCCAGACTCAACAAGATCCACGGCCCGAGCCCGACGGTGAGCGCCCGCGACAGCTCCGGCGGCAGCGA
>SKQC01000003.1 GCA_007119175.1 Myxococcales bacterium
ATAATATATCGAATTGTCCGTCGGCACCGACGCCATCGTCAAGACGAGCTGTATCATTGCGGCGACTTCGGCAGGCACGTAGAGTAGCGGAGCTGCACTAAGCGGGGCCCGCGGCCAGCCTGACCGCCTTTCGGGCTGCTGGCCCGAACCTTTAGGGGCGTATTGGCGCGTGACTTCGTCACCCAACTGATCGCTTACAGGCCGCAGTAAGCGTTCAGCCCCCCGGGGTCCGCGGCCAGCCTGGCCGCCTTTCGGGCCGTCAGCCCGCCCCTTTCAGGGCGCTCTGGCGCATGATTTCGTCACCCCACTGAACGTTTACAAGCTGCATACATCATTTACGCTTACTCGGGAGTAATTATTAAAATGATTTTTCACTGCAAAATATTTGCCGCCGCCGTCGCTATAGGATGTCTTTTCTGGTCGAGCGCCGCAGCGCAGGAATATCCCTCGCCGGCCGAGGAGCAACAAGCGCAAGAGGAGAGTGAAACGACCGCCCGGCCAGCGAGCCAAGAGGCGTATGCGCCACCTTCAGACCAATTTGAGCGCAGCGGCTTCTGGGCCAGTCTCGGCCTGGGCTACGGCTCGCTCGATCTGGGTGGCGACACCGATCGCATCCACGGCGCCGCCGGCGGTGTCGCCATGGGCGGCACCATCACCCCTCAATTCCTGCTGGGCGGCTCCACCTACAACTGGGCTCGCTCTGAGAACGGCCTTTTATTGTCTGTGGGAACTCTAAAGCCGGTGGTGCGCTACTATCCAATGGTCGACGAACACCTCTATCTTATCGGCGGGTTTGGCCTGGGCCTTATCATGCTCGAATTTCCCGACGGATCCTCCGTAGAACTGGAGGGAGTCGGGGGAATGGTCGGCGTGGGCTATGATATCCTGGTCGGCGATTCATGGGCGATCACCCCCTTTCTTCACGGCGTGCTGGTATCGCCCTCCGATACGGATTCCGCCAATTTTCTTCAGCTCGCCGTCAGCGTCACCTGGCATTGACCTTTTGCCCCCGGCCCGCGCTCATTCCCAATTTCCCTCGGGCGTGCCGTCGAAGCGCTTTTTTAGCCCCGCCCAGCAGTCGACATAGTCCTGTTGGACCGTGTCGAGGTTGGCAGCGTAATCGGTGAGAAGCTGGGGCAGCCTGGTCTCGAACATAAAGGCCATCGTCCCCTCGAGCTTCTGGGGCTCCAGATCGGCCCGCGACGCCTTCTCGAAGGCGTCGGCGTCCGGCCCATGGGGAAGCATCGTGTTGTGAAGGCTCATCCCGCCGGGGCGAAACCCCTCTTCTTTGGCGTCGTAGCGGCCATAGATAAGCCCCATAAACTCGGCCATGATATTTCGGTGGTACCACGGCGGCCGGAAGGTATCTTCGGCGACGAGCCAGCGGTCGGGAAAGATGACGAAGTCGATATTCGCCGTGCCGGCCTCGCCCGACGGTGAGGTCAACACCGTAAAGATCGACGGATCGGGGTGATCGCTTAAAATGGCGCCCACCGGCGAATAGTCGCGCAGGTCGTATTTGTAGGGGGCGTAATTTCCGTGCCAGGCAACCACGTCGAGTGGCGAATGGCCGATGGTCGTCGTAAAGTGGCGACCACCCCATTTGACGTCGATCTGGGAGTCGTTTTCGCGATCTTCGAAATAAGCAACGGGGGTCTTAAAGTCCCGGGCATTGGCCAGGCAATTGGCACCGATGGGACCGCGCTCGGGGAGGGCGAATTTGCCGCCGTAATTCTCGCATAAATAGCCGCGCACCGGACCGTCGACCAATTCGAAGCGAAATACCATACCCCGGGGAACGACGGCGATCTCTCCGGGCTCCACGTCCATGATACCGAGTTCGGTGACGAGCCGAATCTCACCTTGTTGAGGGACGAACATCATCTCGCCATCGGCATTTAAAAAATACTCGTCTTCCATCGACTCCGTCGCCAGATATAGATGGGAGGCCATTCCACTCTGGCCGACCACATCACCGGCGGTCGTGATAGTGCGCACACCGTCGGCGAACCCCACCGAATCGTCTGGAATCGGCACCGGGTCCCAGCGATACTGGCCAAGCGCCAACTCGCCCTCAGAGTCGGCCGGTGCGCTCCGCCACAATGGCCGCTGACAGGGCTCATAGCGCCCCATATGACGAACCGAGGGGCGAATCCGATACAGCCAGGAGCGCTCGTTGGTATTGCGCGGCGCCGTAAACGGCGAGCCCGACAATTGTTCGGCATATAGCCCGTAGGCACAGCGCTGCGGCGAGTTTCGCCCTTTGGGCAACGCCCCGGGCAACGACTCGGTCTCATAGGTATTTCCAAATCCCGTCATATATTCGAGTGTCATGATCAGCCCTGTGTGAGAATCAATATCTGGCTTCGTTGCATCATATATAGCGCCCGCGCGCCGATCGATCCAACCTTCCAGCGACCACCGGAGGTCATCAAAGCCTCCAGTACTCTCCTTACCCTGTGGGGAAGGAAAGAGTTGGCGCGGTGGTTCATCACCGGAGGTTAACACCGGCTCAATGACAGCCCGACGTAAAGACGTCGGTCTTGCCGTCGCCCGTGACGTCGCCGAGCAGAATCTCATCATTGCCGAGCGTCGATACTCGCAACCGCTGCCAACTTGTGGCGCCGGCCCAGGAGACGAGCCACTCATTTCCCTGGGGCCGCATGATATCGGTCTTGCCGTCACCGTTAAAATCGCCGAATTCGAGACTCCCCAGCCCCACTTCCGAGTAGTTGATGGTCTCCCAGGAGGAACTGCCACCCCAGGAGACGCGCCACTGTGAGCCGGTGGGGCGAAAGACATCGGTCTGTCCGTCACCGTTAAAGTCACCAAACGCCAGTTGCTCAACCCCCACACCGGAGGTATTCAGCGTCTGCCACGACGAGGTGCCACCCCAGGAGACCAGCCACTGACCACCACTGGTGGTGAAGACGTCGGTCTGTCCATCGCCGTTGAAATCTCCGAACGCCAACTCGTCGAGGGTCTCAGAATTGCCTCGCAGGGTGTCCCATGACGAGCTTCCGCCCCAGGACACCTGCCACTGCGATCCTGTGGGACGGAAAATATCGGTCTTGCCGTCGCCGTTGAAATCTCCGAACGCCAACTCGTCGAGGGTCAGAGACGATATATTGAGGTTCTCCCAGCTTCCCGATGCGCCATAGACGACGCGCCACTCAGAGTCGGTGGTCTGCACGACGTCGGCGTGCCCGTCGCCGCTGACATCCGCCAGGGCCAGCGAGCCCACGTCGGCACCGGAGATCGCGCCGTATTGCCAGCCTCCCGTGCCTCCCTGGGCGTAGCACCACCGCTCGCGTTCACAATCGTCGGGCCCCTGGCCGTACTCGTTCGGCGCCGAAGCTCCCGTCGGCGTCTGATCGACATAAAAATTGCCCGTGGCGTTGACCTGATTCGCCGCCGCCGACGAACTCGAGCGGGCCAGGCAATTATCGTACAGCCAGGAGCCGTGTTCCGGAATCCCACGGATCACCTTCGTATAATAATCGTCGACGAGCACCGTATTGTCGTGAATTCGAATATCCGTGCCGGCGATATCGCTGCCGACCCCGGTATTTTCATCGTAGCCGTGCATATCGAAGACATGACCGTTGGCGTGGCGATCTACTAAATTGTGGCGCGCCACATAACTCTGGCCCGGCTCGCCGCTGCCGGCGATGGCGTGGCGATTATAGTTGAAGCGATTCCACTCCACGACGGTGTCGACGATGTCGGAACCGCCGCGCATTAAGACCACGCCGTAGCCCAGTCCCTGGCGCCAGGTGTGGTGGATATAGTTGTGATGGACGTGCAGGTCGACACCGTCGGTGATGTATAAAGCGGCGTGGGCCCAGCCGGCCAATTCGTTGTTATCCAGCTCCAGATCGTCGTTTCCATCGCTGCGAATGGCGATGGACGGCGAGGTGCAATCGCGGCAATTGACGCCGCCCGTATTGTCTTCCTGCGGGCAGTTATTGGGGTATTCGGGAGGACATTCGTCGGGATCATTGCCGATAATTCTAAGCCCGGAGATGCGCACTCCGTCGCCGCAGACACGCAACATGGGGCGCAATGAGTCGTCGGCGGAGATAACGCCACCTGCCGAGCCCTGATGGCCGCGTCCACTGACCAGCCAGACGCCTTCCGGGATGCAGTGATCGCCGTTGCCCGTCAGATCGATATGGGCGTCGTCGTCGACGTAGACGACATCGCCAGCGGAGGCGCTGCCCAGGGCGTTGATCAATTCCCCGGTCGTCTCTACGACCTCCATACAAGCTGGATCGACCTCGATGGCATTCGGATAGCCCGGCCCGCCACCGAAGCGCCAGCTATCGGAGCTCGACGGCGTTGCGATCGAGCTCTGCGGCGGCAACTCACATTCGGGCTCTCCGTTGTTACTCGGCTCCCCGTTATTTGTCGGTTCGCCATTATTTGATGGCTCTCCGTTGTTACTCGGCTCTCCGTTGTTACTCGGCTCCCCGTTATTTGTCGGTTCGCCGTTATTCGTCGGTTCGCCGTTATTTGTCGGTTCGCCATTATTTGTCGGTTCGCCATTATTTGTCGGCTCTCCGTTATTCGTCGGCTCTCCGTTATTCGTCGGCTCTCCGTTATTCGTCGGCTCTCCGTTATTCGTCGGCTCGCCATTATTCTCGCTGACGTTTAAGTCGTTTCCACCCTCGTTTCCGGTATCCAAGGTACCGTCACCACAGGCGACGAGCGCAAAGACAACGATGAGCGGCCAGAATTTCAATCGTTTCATCCATTTCATAATCTCTCCTCGCCGAACTCGATGGGCTATACAACCGTGGCGTGTTTTATAAAAACACGCAACACAGCTCTCGGTTGCGTGGCTCATGATTCGCACCTAAATTGGCTGAACTGTTCAATGGGCTATTTTACGAGGAAAGTTTGATGGATCTCTTAGTACTTATTCCCGCCGCATGCCTTATCTTCGGTGTCTTCATTCTGGCCGTCATCGCTCTCGTCGTCCTCAATCGCTCCGGCGACGACGGGCCGACTCGCGCTCCGAAAAGCCGTCCTTCATCGAGGCCCCAGAGCCAGCAGAAATACAACTGGCTAATCGGTCGAACTGGCTCGGTGGAGGGAAAGACCTTTCACGTCGGAAAACGACTGGCCACCATCGGTCGCGGAGTGGGTAATTTTATCCAGATAAGCGACGAGAATTCCTCGCGGGTCCACGCCCAATTCAAGGGCGCCGCGTCGGGAATGCAGATCAAGGATATGGGAAGTTCAAACGGCACCCTGGTCAATGGAGAGAAAATCTCACAGAGCACGTTTCGCCCGCTCAGCGACGGCGATAAAATCAAGATCGGCGACACCCTGCTCGTCTACCGCAAGATGGGCGACTTCAAAGATCAGGCCCTGACGGGAACCAAAAACGTGGGAGCCACGCAGCAAAAACAAACCCAGGCCCTCGGCGCCGTCGCCGGAGGTGGATCACTCGAAGATCAGATCCGCCAGGCCGTCAAAGATGCCGACGGCGATATCGACGCCGCCGCCGACAAACTCGGCCTCGATGCAGACGTCGTGAAGACGATCGTCGCCGCCGGAGAAGAAACTTGATTCAGAATATAAAATCGGGGCATAGCGCTTAGCGCTTGATGCTTAATCGCCCAACGTCACGTCCACCCAGACCAGCCGATGGTCAGTGGCGGTGACCAGGTCGGCATAGTCCTCCTCGGGAGGCGGCCAGAACACTGCCGAGTCTTCCACGGTGAGATTTGAGGAGGGAATGGCGTAGTCGACGCGCATATTGCCGACGTCGGGATGCCACTGCGAGGTGTCATGTCTGTGCTCGCCTTCGTGGTTGTCATTCGCGCCGCCGGAGGTCTCACCGGCGATTTGTCCACCCTCGCTCTCCGGTTTCGGATCGGTGGTGCGCGAATCATCGAGGAGGCGGCCGACGGCACCGTTTTCGTCGCTGTCGTTGGGGTCGGAATTGAGATCGCCGACAATCACAAAATAAGCGTCCTCGTCGAGACCTCCCTCCACGCCGTCGTCGTCATATAGATAATCCGCCTCGCCGGGGCGAATATAGTCATGCCACAGGCGAATCTCGTCTTGATTTCGGCGCACATTTCGCTGCTCCGGCCCGTCAAAGGCCGGCGGTGTGGGATGGCTCGCCAGAAGATGCAGGCGATGGTCACCGACATCGATCGGCAAATCGACGTGGTTTTTCGACGACAGGCGAAAAATCTCGATGGCATCGTCGCTATAAAAACCGTCGGGGATCAGGTTATTGGGCATATCATCCCACAAAAACGTCTGGAACGTACGGGCCTCGTCGGTGGCGAGTGGATATTTCGAAAACACTCCGAAAGCGTATTGACCGGGAAATAGTCCGTAACCGAAGGCATCATTGGCATAGTCCTCGGTGCCCTCCTCGGTACCGACGACGCCATTGCCGTCGAGATCCTCGCCGGAGGCAACGCCGGTATTCGACTCGAAGGCGTAGTAGTAGGGATACTCGATTGCCTCCTGATCACCCTGGTCGACGCCCAGAAAATTTTCGGCAAATAGCTCTGCAGCCTGGTGGTCGTCGTAATAGTCGAGCTCGTTGACCAATAAGATATCCGGTCGATTTATCTGGATGATCTCAGCGATCTGGGCCGGTTGCTCCTGTTCCGGATCGGCGAGGTCCTCGAGCAACTGGCCAGCTTCCTCTCGGTATAGTGACGTATTAAACGTGGCCACGCGAACCGTCTCTGGTTCAGCAGGCGTCTGGGCATCGGGGCCGTCGACATCGCCCTGTCCCTCGACATCCTCCTGTACCTCGGCATCGCCGGCGTCACTGGGGGTTTCTTCCTCGCCGTCGCTACAGGCGGCGCCGAAAGCGACGGCGAAAGCGAGCGACAGGGCAAAGACAAATTTTGTATCCATCAATATTTTCCACCGCAGAAGTGCAAAAACGGGCCGATCGAATGACAGCAACATCCGTAGGAAGCGTTCAGTGGGGTGACGGAGTCATGCGCCAAAGCTCCCTGAAAGGGGCGGGCTGACGACCCGAAATGCGGCCAAGCTGGCCGCGGACCCCGGGAGGCTGAACGCTTACTATCCGTATCATGTTTGTTCAACTGCGAAAATCGCACCGCAGAAGCACGAAATCCGGCTGCTGTAAATCGTAGAGGGGGCGCGAGGTTCAAAGTCCTCGCGCCCCCTCAAAAAGGGTGCCGCCGCATCACGATGACCGATTCACTTATGCCTTTCGGCGGATGCGGGCAAAGCCGAGCAACGTCATGGCGAGCAGAATAATGCCCGCCGGCGCACTACCGGAACCGACGGCGGCGCAGGTGCTCTCAAGATCGTCAGTTTCGGGCTCGGGCATGGCACCTCCTACATCGTCGCCGGTGGGACCGGCGTCTTCCTCGCCGACTCCCACATCATCGTCAGACTGCCCCACATCGTCCTGAGTATGGCCCACGTCCTCTTGCGGATGTCCCACGTCGTGGGGCTCAACGGGGTGCTCTCCTTCGGCGCAGATCTCGTCCTGATCTTCTATATGTCCGCACATATAGTAGCCGTCCCCTGTATTATCCCACTCTATTTCGTCATCCACATTACAACATCCCTTATGCACCACATCGACACCGGCGCATTCGGTGGCGAAACAATCGTTGAGATAGGTCCTTCCGTCTTCGCCACAGACCGGCGACTCAAGGCACTGACATTGCATACAGGGTGAATAGGTCGGCTGAATCCAGGCTGCCTCCTCGGCAGTCAATCCGCTCTGGGCGACCCATTGTTCGACTTCGGGACTCGTCATATCGGGCAGGTAGGCCAGATTTTCCCGTTCTTGGATCGCCCGAGCCTCTTCATTCCATCCCGATTCAATCATCAAATGGCCCACTGCGCAGGCCCGGTCTTCGCGATCGATAAAGACCGGCTGCCGCCAGGGCACATGCGTATTGTGGGGAAATTCACCGGCCCTGCGGTACTCCCGGAGGACGTCGAGATTGCGCTGGCGCTCCTCTTGTAACTCCTCGGATAGATGAGAGACATCGCGAGCGCTCAACTCCTCTTCAACCTCCAAAAGGTGAGCCTGGATGCGCTCCCGATCCTGGACGACGGCGTCCGGCTCGACAGCAAAGACCGGAATGGCAGTTAATATCATCAGGGCGGCGATCAAAATCGAAACTGCAGTACATTTTTTCATTTTCGGCCTCAACGTGGGCAAAGAGGGGCAAATCAGCGAGAACGTCCGATCAAGGCATGCAACCACCATTCCAGCAGGGGCACCGAATCTGGCATCTATGCACCAAACCGGGCTCTACCGGGACAATAAAGGGGCATGCGTCGTCTCCGCCACATCCCCAGACCCTCAGATTTCTGTGAAATTGGCCGTAAATTTCCAGTCCGCGTCCTGCAATAGTGGGACGCTTGGACACAGGAGTTCAGAACGTCCAGCCGAAGTGCAATGTCCAATACGGGCCGAGGTCTCCGGAGTCGTCGACGGCCACGGCAGCGCCGATATGCTCCCAATCCTCGTTCATCACGTGCTGACACAACCCTTCGACCTCCATCCAGGATTCTACCACGTCGGCCGGCGTGGAATGCCAGCCATGGGCGATGGTCACCACAGTCCCCAGCGGATAGCCGGCGTCGGTGGCCCGCTCGCGGCCGTTGCTCCCGTCGCTACCTTCGGCCTCCACAAAGTCTCCATCGGCCATATCCTGACTGTGGCATCGGGCCGCCTGCTCCAATGAGTCGTCGACCGGCAGCATACCCACCGCCGGCATGGACTGTCCGTTGCAGGTGGCCCCCTGGCTGCGGTGATTATTGATCAAGCTGACAACCTGGCTTGCCGTGTTGAGCCAACTGGAATCCCACTGCTCGGCGTACTCGCAATCGAGGGGACAATTGGGGTCATTGTCATAGTCGCAGTCGGCGCCTCCCGTATCGGGCTCGCCGGGGTCGTCGGCGTCCGGGTCGCCGGCATCCGGGTCGCCGGGTTCGTCGGCGTCCGGGTCACCGGGGTCGTCGGCGTCCGGGTCGCCGGGTTCGTCGGCATCCGGGTCGCCGGCATCAGCGTCCGGATCGCCGGGCTCGTCGACGTCCGAAATCTCGGCATCAGGAACGGGGGGGCCCGTATCGGGGGGACCAGGCGGCGAGTCGACGTCGGCGTCTGACTCGCCCTGGTTTATATTAACTAAATCGGAATCGTCCTGCTCGCCTCCAGCATCATCGGAGACCTGGATTTCACCGGTTCCACAACCGACAAAGACAAGCCCAACGGCAGCACAGGCCATCAATCCCACCAGGCAGACCGCCCACTGACGAATCGCCCGGCGATGGCACGGGACGCTGCAGAATAGAACTTCTTTGCAATCTCTTTTGTCTGGCATTGCAGAATATCCGAGCATACAGAGCATCAATCTCGAGACGGCCACTTCGCACTATTCCGCATGGTACAGCAGGCCACAGGAGAAATGAAATCGGGCCACCGGCCACCCCATGCGCACTACCACAGGAGTCCGATCCCCAGGCTTTGCACTCCCGGAAGCAGGACCAGGCTGCCGCCTTCGGCGGGCTCGTCGGCGCGACCGCCGAGGACATACATCACCACGCCCGCAGAGGCGACGACACCTCCAAGGCCGACAAAAGCGATGGTCTGTCGGCGACGGGTTTCAGCGTCGCTTTGCAACTCCTCGACCATGGTATGATCACCGTCTATCACTGCCTGCTCGATGCGCCGCTGGCGATCGCCAGCACTGGAGTCAATCCACAAGCCAACCCCGGCCAATCCAACCCCGGCGGCCATTGAGCCCACTCCGACACCGCGCATTGGAAACCCCGATCCCACAGCGTCGTCGCTGGCATCGAGAGTCACCGAAATCGTGGTCTCCTGCCCTTCGGTGACGGTAAAACTGATGGTGCTCGGGCGATACCCCTCACGGTTGACCTGCCCCTGATGGTTTCCACTCTCCATCTCGAAGGCTTCTCCACAGGCCTGCGTTTTTTCTTCCAGATCAACCTCGGCCTGTGAGGGCGTGCAATCGACCACCACCGTTCCCGTTGATACACAACCGGAGACCACCTCGGTAAGACTATCCAGACGCGATTCGACATCGTCGGGAGGACTGCCCTCGCGAAGCTGTGCAAGCCGTTGGTCGGCTTCCCCGCAATGCCCGGCTTCAGCACTGGCCTCAGTGATGCGAAGACTGAGCGTGGGGTGCTCAAAGATCTCTTCTGCCTTCAACAAGATGTCGATGGCCTCGTCAAATTCACCGTCGTCGAAATACGCCTGCCCCTGCGAGACCTTCGCCTCAAAACGCTCCAACTCCTCCGGCGACTGAGCGGCGGCAATCTCAGGTGCAAGACCCACCCATCCCACGATCATTACTGCCACGGCGATGACACAGACTCGAAGCCAGGCTCTGTGTGACGTTTGTTCTCGCATCGATCGCAGCATCTTAGTCACCCATATGTTCTTGAAGAATATTCTCAAAGGCACTTGAGTCCTGGTCGTCCTCCGGCTCTGGTTCTTCCGGCGCTGGACTGGGACTGGGTGCCGTTCGAGCCGGCCGTCTCTGTGGCGGTGGATCCGGTCGCGGCCTCGACGGTTCTGATGTCGGTTCCGATGAGGGAGGCTCGCTTTCGGCGGCCTCTTTTTCGTCGTCGTCCTTGTCTTCTTCGGAACTTTCGACGGACTCCTCGTCCACGGTCTCCTCGGACTCCAATTGGCCCGACTCGTCGGCGGCCGCCGATACCTCGTCGGAGACATCGATCTGTACTGCTTGGTTTTGAGGCTCCTCATCGGCTGCCGTCTCGTCAACCAGAGATTCCTCATCGTCGCCCTCGGCAGCAGCGATGGTCGGCTCATCAGCCTCGTCTGCGTCCTCTCCTCCGGTGGCCAGCAAGCCGATCCCGATAGCCAGAAATACCGCGCCCAACGCCATCAGCACGAAAGGGGTCCTTCGACTCTGCAGAGCTGCCTCGACGTATGCGACGACCCTGCCAGTACCGGTATCGACCTCCTCTACGGTTTCGTCGAGAGGGTCAAGCCGCGCTGGCAGGGCCGGTTCGGGACGCTGTTGTCGCTCCTCGTCATCGACCTTGAGCACCCCCGTAACAACCTTCTCCTGAGTGCGTTCTCTTCGATCCGGCAAGTTGGGCAGCGTCGGCACCGAGTCGTCTCGAGGGATAACACCGGTTGGCATCACCTTTTGCGTGGGCGCCGTCTCCGACGCCGGTTGCCCTCGCGGGCTCTCCACAACCGTATCCCCGCGAGGTGCTTGCGCTGCCGCCTGCCCTCGCGGCGTCTGCTCAACTACCGTAGCATCGATATATTTCTGGCCCCCCGGTGTTTCCACCGCCGTGAAATCCCCGTCCTCTTGCCCTCGTGGCGTCTCCACCGCCGTCGAATCCCCGTCCTCTTGCCCTCGTGGCGTCTCCACCGCCGTCGAATCCCCGTCCTCTTGCCCTCGTGGCGTCTCCACCGCCGTCGAATCCCCGTCCTCTTGGCCCCGTGGCGTCTCCACCGCCG
>SKQC01000169.1 GCA_007119175.1 Myxococcales bacterium
CATCGTCGAAAGCATTCCCGGCGTCTGCAAAAAGAACGCCGCGAAGCTGGGCAGCGGCAAAGATCGGAAACTCGATTTCCGTGGTCAATACCAACTGCTTGTTGCCGCCGCGATGAAATTCGTCGAGCACTCCCGCCGGATCGTCCGTCGTCGCCGGCACCCGCTGTGAGGGCCCCAGGGTAAATCGCTCAAATAATGGCACCGGACGATCGGAGTCAGTACTGGCCACCCAGCCAGCACTGGCGTTGAGGCGAAGCACGAAATCCCAGAATAGCGGCATATAGGCTCGGGCGTCGCCATCGAGCTTTACGAATTGATTTTCGCTCAACGTCAACTGATCGGCCACCTCGACGCTGGCTGTGTGGTAGGCGCCGGAGGAGGGAAATAGCTGGTCGTCTCGGGTGTCGTACCGAGCGCTGAGTCGAAGACTGCTCGTCAGCCCACCCTCAAATAGCGGCGAGTTCGGCGGCGCCTGCCCTCCCGTAATGCCGCCGGGACGCACGTCGACATCCTCCAATTTGTAGCGCACCGACGCCGTCAGTGCGTCGCCCATCGGCAGATTGAGCATCTCTCCGATGGGATATCCGAACGAGAGGGTTCCCCCCATCGAACGTCGGGCGAAGTCCTGGTACAAAAAGTCGAAATTATACAGATCCATCGCCAGGCTCCAGCGCGTGCCGAAGAGCCAGGGCTCGGAAAAACGCAGATTGAACAGCGTTCGAATGCTCGATGCCTGCACGCTCAGCTCCAGCGACTGGCCGCGGCCGAAGAGATTTTGCTGTGAGACCTGACCCTGGAAGATGAAATTTTCCTGACTCGATAGCCCGGCCCCCAACTGAAACGTCCCCGTCGGGCGTTCGGCAACCTGGACCTGCAAATCGATGACGTCCGAATCTTCAGTCTGCTGACTGGTGACGTTGACCTCTTCGAAGAAGCCGAGTCGCTGCACCCGCATCTGAGAGCGCTCAATACCGGTTGCCGAGTAGTATTCGCCCTCCTCAATGGCCAACTCGCGGCGGATGACCTGATCGCGTGTCGTCGCGTTGCCCACCACTTCGATGCGACCGATGCGCACCTTTTGTCCCTGCGTGATATCGAAGGCCACGTTTACCCGATTGGTCTCGGGGTCGATCTGAGTGAGCGGATTGATCTGGGCGTTGGCGTAGCCGGCATCCTGATAAAAGCGCTGCAGACGCATCATATCTTCCTGCAGCACTCCGTAGCGAAAGACCTCTTCGTCGCCGAGACTGGTCATCCCCAGCAATTCCTCGCGGTCAGCGAGCAAATCCCCCTGCACGTCGACCTCGTCCGTAAAGTGCTGGGGCCCCTCTTCGATGCGGATGGTGATATATAGATGGCGCCGGTCCGGTGAAATCCGCACCGTCGGCATTTGCACCTGCACCTGCACATAGCCGTGATTGTAATAATAGGCGGTCAGTCGCTGCAGATCTTCCTCGAAACGCTCTTCCTGAAAGGTCCCCATATCGGTCAAAAAGGACAGAACATTGCCCTCTCTGGTGGCCATCATGCTCTGCAATTCATCACCGTCGATGGCCTCATTTCCAAGAAAGGTCACCCGCTTGACCTCAACCTGGGCGTATTCCTGGACTCGAAAGGTCACCGTCGCCAGGTCGGGTCTCTCGTCGTGAGGTGTGATCTCGTAGTCTACTTCTGTCAGGAAGTAGCCCTCCTCGCGGTATAAGTCGCGAATCGCCTCCGCGCTCTGGGCAACTCGTGCCACATTCAGCAGCGAGAAGCGACGCAGTGTGACCACGTCCTGTACTTCATCCTCGCTCAGGGCATCGACCCCCACATATTCAATGGCGTCGATGGCCGGCATCTCTTCGACGACAAAGGTCAACACCACCTGATCGTCGTCATCACGTGCGGCTCGCACTTCGATATCGGCAAAATAGCCCAGATCGTGAACTCGGCGAATATCCGTCGAGATCTGCTCGCGGTCGACGACATCACCGCTACTGGTCTGAATCTGGTCCAGGATCGTATCGGCCTCGACGCGGCGATTACCGGTGACGACGACCTCACTGATCACCTCGCCCGCCCAATCCCGATCGAGTTCGGGCTCCACCGGCGTCGGCGCCGGGGTCGGCGCCGTATCCGGCTCGCTCAGCTCGGGAGTATCCAATTCGAGTTGTTGGCCCGGACTCTGAGCCAGAGCCGTCAGCGGCGACAAGGCAATAATAAGCCCCACCAGTCCAACTCCGACGATCCCCCGAAACACTTTTGTCTGTGGCAGGTTTCTACCGACTGAACTTACTGCTTCAATCACGTGGTACCCTGAAACGACTCTAATAGGCTTGCGGCTCGATCGACTCACGTCTTCTTCTAATCCTCGAGCTCGACACTCGTCTCCTCGTTCGACGCCACCGCTTCCACCAGGCGCATCTGGCCGGGTTCCTGTGGTGTTGCGTCCATCAATTCCTCGGGGACCCGACCTCGCACCCGTTCGTCCCCTGGTTGCTGGGGAATGAGCTTTCCCTCGTCGACGAGTACTCGAATCGGCATCGTCTCCGCCAGGCGGGGATCGTGCGTGACGACGACGACGGTCACTCCCGTCTTTTCGTTCAGCTCACGCAGGGTGGCATGTATCCCAGCCCCGGTCCGCAGGTCAAGGTTCCCGGTCGGCTCGTCGGCGAGAAGCAGTCGGGGCTTTTTGAATAATGCCCGCGCCACCGCAACTCGCTGCTGCTCGCCGCCCGACAACTCTCCGGGCTGGTGGTGCACTCGACCGGCGAGCCCCACATCGGCCAATAATTCCTCGGCGCGTTGCTCAGCAGCGCCCCGGCTCATCCGACCGATAAGGCCCGGCATCATCACATTTTCCAGAGCCGTAAACTCCGGCAACAAATGATGAAATTGAAAGACAAACCCGATCTGATCATTGCGAAATTTGGCCAACCCCCGCGACGAGCGGCGAAAAATCTCTTCGCCGTCGAACGTCATCCGCCCCTCCGTGGGGGCGTCCAGTGTCCCCATGACTTGCAATAGGGTGCTTTTGCCGGCCCCGCTGGGGCCCATGATCGCGATGCGGTCACCCCGAAAGATTCGAAAATCGAGATCCTCGAGCACCGTCAGTGTTTCGCCGCGGTGAGTAAATCGCTTCGTGACCTTCTCCAGGTCGATAAGCGGTGTTTCGCCCTCAGTCATAGCGCAATCCTTCCACGGGGTTGAGACGAGCGGCCTGATAAGACGGGTAAAGAGTGGCCAAAAAGCTGATCACCACCGCACAAACCACGACGGCGATCACCTCCTGTGTATTCACCTCTACGGGGAGCGTGGCGATATAGTAGACCTCGGAATCAAGCGGCATTCCCACTGTCGCCAGGTAATGACAGATCGCCAGCCCTGCCACCAACCCGAGCAACGCCCCGCTAATTCCGATCACCACTCCCTGATAGATGAAAATCCGCATAATTCCGCCATTGGTCGCTCCCATCGATTTCATGATCGCGATCTCGCGGGCTTTCTCGATGACAATCATGATCAGCATGGCGACGATACTGAAGCTGGCCACCAGAATGATGAACGTGAGAACCACGAACATGGCGATTCGCTCCAGGCGAAGTGCGAAAAACAGGCTACTATTGAGTTCCTGCCAGTCGAGCACATCGAGATCCGCCCCCATCTGATCCCGGATTTGATCCGCTATCGATACCGAATCGTCGACATCGGCGACGCGAATCTCGACGCCGGTCGCCCCGTCGAAATCGAGAAGTCTCGCCGCATCGGGCAGATTGGTATAGGCGTGATTGGCGTCGTATTCGTACATCCCGGTATAAAACACACCGACGACGCGAAACGGTCGACTCCGTGGGATTGGCCCCGTCGGGCCCATCTCACCTCGCGGGGTGACCACGTTGATCTCGTCGCCCAGGCCCACCTGCAGAGAGTTGGCTAATTCCGTGCCGATAATCAACCCGGGCACACGGCCATGTCGCCCGCCGTCTGTGCCAACTGGCGGCGGAGTACCGGCGTCATCATCGATCGGCGGAAGCGCCGGCAAATCGCCGTCCTCGTCATCCACCGACGGCAGTTCCGGAAGATCGGCGCTCGCGACCTCGTCGTCGAATAATCCGGGGACACCGTCGCCCGAGCCGGGATTATCTGCCGGCGGATTCGAATCGTCCAATTGGGGAAGCTCCGGGGGCGAATTGGTCTCGTCGTCGACACTATCCAACTCCGGAAGTTCCGGGGGCGACTCGCCGTTATCTTCGTCAATGATATCTAGATCCGGAAGCTCCGGCGGTGCCGAATCGCCCTCATCATCCAGGGTGCGCCGGCCCGGGCGACGATCACGGTCACCATCGAGCTTGCGAAGTAATTCGTCTACCTCTCGCCCCTGTTCTTCTTCCAAAAATGCATCGAGTTCCCGGTCGTCATCGAGATAGGCAATTTTTCCCTCTTCGATCTGCTCCGGAAGATCGCTGACGTCACCGACGCGATCGATATCGATGCCCCGCAGGATGACGCCGCTCAGGTTGGTCGGCGACGACACCATGACTTCTGTCTCTAAAAACGGCGATGCCCCCACCACACCGTCGAATTCCAGCGCCTCATCGGCCACCGACGTGGCATCGGGAATCGGGCTATAATCCGGAGCCTGAATGACCACGTGAGCACGGGCACCGAGGATCTTCTCCGTGAGGTCTTGGGTAAAACCGCCCATGACGCTCAGCACCACAATCAGTGCCGTCACACCCAATCCCACGCCCCCGACAGCGATCAGAGTGATGATCGAGACCACCCGACTGCGCTGTTTGGCCATCAGATATCTTCGGCCGACAAAGCTCTCGTATGCCATCGTCTCGTAACTTCAGGGGGAAAAATCGGGAGTCACTCTCCCGACAGCGTCACCAACCTCTCGCATCGGCGTGAAATATCCAGTGCAAACGATGATTCTTCGGCGTCGGCCACCGGAGCAGGAGACCGACGAGTTCGCAAACCGAGTCAGCGCCGCGAAGATTCCACACCGGCGGCCGGTGGGTGTCCGCAAATCATCACTATCTGCGGTGAGCGACCGGAAATTAAATCGCGTCTGATTCGTCCTCTTCGCCGTCCATCAACAAAAAGGACTCGATAAACGGATCGAGATCACCGTCGAGTACTTTGTCGACATTGCCCTCGGTATGCTCGGTGCGCAGGTCTTTGATCTGTTTATAGGGATGAAGCACATAGGAGCGAATCTGACTCCCAAACGCCACATCGCGTTGCTCAGCATGCTCCGAAGCCGCGCGCTCGCGGCGCTCCTCCATCTCAAGTTCGTATAATTTGGCGCGCAGAATCTTCATCGCTGTCGACCGGTTCTTATGCTGTGATCGCTCCGCCTGGCAGGCGACCACCACCCCGGTCGGCTCGTGGGTCAGCCGCACCGCCGACTCCGTCCGGTTGACGTGCTGGCCGCCGGCTCCGGAGGCCCGATACGTGTCGACCCGCAGATCGGACTCGTTGATGTCGATCTCGATCGTATCGTCGATCTCGGGCGTCACCGACACCGCCGCGAAACTTGTGTGGCGCCGCTTATTGCTGTCAAAGGGGCTAATTCGCACCAGGCGGTGTACCCCCTGCTCTGCTTTGAGATGGCCGTAGGGAAACTCCCCGCTGACCCGCATATCACAGCTTTTAACGCCTGCTTCCTCGCCGTACTGACAATCTGTGACGTCGACGTTCCATTCCTTTTTATCGCAATATCGGGCGTACATTCGCAGCAACATCTCTGCCCAGTCCTGGCTCTCTGTGCCGCCAGCTCCAGCGTTGATGGAGACGATGGCATTATGATCGTCGTACTCGCCACCGAACATCCGCCGCAGCTCCAGCCGCTCCACGACGGGACGGACCGACTTCACCACCTCGGCGGCGTCGTTGACCACCGAGTCGTCGTCGGCCTCTTCGCCGAGCTCCAAAAACACCTCGGCATCCTCCAGGGCCCCGTGCTGATCGTCGAATTCCTCGACCAGGTCGACGAGCTCCCCGCGCTCCTTCATGATCTCCTGCGCCCGCTCCGAGTCGTCCCAGAACGTGGGCGCCTGGCTGATGGCGTCTAATTCTTTGATGCGAGCCCGTCGTTGAGACAGGTCAAAGATACCTCCCGAGCTCGACCAGACGGTCGCGAAGCTCTTCTATCTCGGCATGGATTTCTTCTGCACTCATGGCAATACCTCTTCGTGTTTTTCGGCTTGGATTTCGACACCGAATGGCAGCGGGCCCTTGTAGCGCGCCCACAACTTCGCTGTCAAACTACTGGCCGAAGACAGAGCCCGGCCCGTGTTTTCTTCATCTTGTTCAAAGCCATTTCCCCCCGGTATTCACAGCGACTGGTTAAACGCCTCCGCCCCCGGATACCAGGCCATCGGCCCCAGCATCTGCTCAATGCGCAGCAATTCATTATATTTGGCGACCCGATCAGAACGAGACAGACTCCCTGTCTTTATCTGACCGCTGCCGACAGCCACCGCCAGGTGGGCGATAGTTGTGTCCTCGGTCTCTCCGGAGCGGTGGCTGATCACTGACGTATAGCTATTTCGGTGGGCCATCTTCACGGCCTCCAGAGTCTCCGAGAGGGTCCCGATCTGATTGACCTTGATCAGAATCGAATTTGCCACCCCCTCCTCGATTCCCCGCGCCAACCGCTCGGTACTGGTCACAAAATTATCGTCTCCCACCAGTTGTATTTGCTCGCCCAGACTGTCCGTCAGCGCGGCCCAGCCCTCCCAGTCATTTTCGTCGAGCCCGTCCTCGATGCTCAAGATCGGATAATCCTCGACCAACTCCTCGTAAAAACCGATCATCTCATCGACATCCAGCACGCGTCCCTCGCCGTCGAGTCGATAGACCTCCTCATTGGCGTCGAAGAACTCGCTGGCCGCCGAGTCCAGCGCTAGCGCCACCTCCTCGCCCGGCTCATAGCCCGCCTCCTCGATGGCCCGCATAATGACGTCCAACGCCTGGCGATTGCTGTCCAGATCGGGGGCAAACCCACCTTCATCTCCCACGGAAGTGCTATAACCCTGATTGCTCAGCACATCGGCGAGAGCGTGAAAAATCTCTGCTCCACATCGCACGGCCTCGCCCATCGATCCGGCCCCCAGGGGGAGCACCATAAATTCCTGGATATCGACGCTATTATCGGCGTGGGAGCCTCCGTTTAAAATATTCATCATCGGCACCGGAAGGGTCTGCGTATCGACGCCGCCCAGGTAGCGAAATAGCGGCAGCCCCAGCGCCATCGACGCCGCCCGGGCCGTCGCCATGCTGGCTGCCAACATCGCATTTGCCCCCATCCGCGATTTATTCGGCGTCCCGTCCAACTCGCGCAAGGTAGCGTCGATTCCGGCCTGGTCGAGGGCCTCGCGCCCCATCAAGGCCGGCCCGATCTGCTCGTGCAGATTGCGCACTGCCGTGAGCACTCCTTTTCCGCGATACCGCTCGCTGTCGCCGTCGCGAAGCTCGATCGCCTCGTGCTCCCCGGTCGACGCGCCACTGGGAACGGCCGCCCGTCCCACGGCACCTCCGGCAAGCACCACATCACATTCCACCGTCGGATTTCCCCGACTGTCCAAAATCTCCCGAGCCACCAGCTCTGCAATCTCCGTCGTCATCATTCTTTGCTCTCCATCGTTGGCGCGTTGTCAGGTTCCATTTCTCATTCATTAAAATCCGGTTCATCTACTGCTGGACTCTGGGCAAGCTCGGTTTCGTTCACTTTTTCACCGCGCTCCACCAGGCTGAACGCTGCATTGAAAAACGGGCCCCGCGGCCGCCGGGCGTAGACAGCCAGGCGATCGGCGACGCCGTCGACGACCAATGCCATCTGATAGGGCATATTGAATAAACTCAGATGAAGCCGTGCCAACTCTCGGTCGAATGTGGCCTCTTTCTTTGGCCTGGCGGCGAATATACCGACGACGTGATTGCCGTTGCAGTCGGCCTCTGCGGAGAGCTCTTCGTAGACATCTGTGATGAGCGGCTCGGTCATCTCAAGAGCATCTCCACCGTATAAATACTCCAGATCGCGAAACGCCGTCACTTCGATAAACGGTCCGGTCTCATCGATGCAAAATTGGCCCATTAAAATCGCCGTCGCACTCTCCTGGCGATATCGAGCAGCCTTGACGAGTTCTTCCAACACGTCGGCATATACATAATATCGCACCGGTTGAGAGGTGGCGTCCCCGAAGGCCGTGACCGCCAGATCCGGATCGGTACTCGGTCCCTCCGAGTTCAGCGATTGCACAATCCGGCGCTCCAACTCCGCCGTTAATCCGCCGTCGGGAGCCACTCCCAGTTTTGGCCTATCTACCTGTGTCATCAACCGCCCCTGCAACTGTACCGAAAATCAAAAAAAGGCCCCGTCAGCTCCGGGGGCGAATTGCCCGAAAGGCGACATCGCTGACCGGATCGACCGGCTCCAGACGCTCCTCTTCCAGATGAACATCCCAGGAAATCTTTTCTTCCCCGTCGCCGACGTCATATACGTAATGCACGCGATAAATATCGTCGTCGTGCTCTTCTGGTTCCCAGCGGCATTCCCGATTTTCCTGGCATTCCTCAAAGGCCGACGCCGACTCGGAGTGGGTGGTCAGTGTCCACTCTAGCGTCTCCACCAATGCTTCGTTATCGAGCACCGTGGCCAGCGCCTTACATCCGTCGCGATGACGAGGATTGCGACATTGCCGGCGCGCCGCCCCCTGCCACCGCTGACTGGGAACAGCTTCCTCCGGATCGTAGCTTTCGGGCATAATCTGAACCCGGTCGAGCGGCTCGAATGCCTCGCCGACCTGCATAATCTCGTGGGCTTGAAGATTGGCCGGACGAAGGGCGTGCTCGTTGAAATCAAATTCAAATTCCGCGTAGACCAACTCCTCGTCGTCGGTCCACTGAAAATAGGTCCGAAACAGCTCCCCACGGCTGTGATCGACCGTCCAGCCCAGGACCCGATCTTCATCGCCGGCCTCGTCGCGGCCCTCAAAATACAATAAAATTGCGCCGCCGAGATTTATACCCGCCGGAAAGCGATGATTGACGATTGCCGAGACGACCTGATTGGCCTGGTCGAAATAATCGGACTCCACTCCCTGCTCTGGATCAGTGACCACTTCAGCGAGTACATTTTTGGGCACCACCTGCTGAGTCCGCAGGTCGACAAGCCACGACGGGCCAATGGTCACACTCTGGTCGACAAAGCCATATCGCACCATAAAGTAGGACGGCCCATACTCGGTCTCTCCCCACCACTCTGCGTCCCACCCACTTGCTTCTCCAGAGCTTATTTTGAGTTTTTCCTCAACAAAATCCTGTTGTTGAACCAATTCGCCGGCCGTCAACTCATCGACGTCAGTCTCCACTCCCGGATCGCTTTTCACCGACAGGCGCTCTACCAACGCTATTGCTGCATCGCCCTGGCGTGCCCAGGGGTTTTCCTCTTCTACGTCCTCGTCCTCCGCAACGTGTTCCACGATCACCGTTTCCGCATCCCCGGTCACAGTGATGACAATCAACACACCGACCACTACGATCAGAACCACTACCAGGCCGAGCACAATTTGAAGGGCTAATCGGGCATCCATCTCAACTTTCCTCGTCGCGATCGGCGATCAAATCTGGCGATACCATCACTTTTTGTTCCTGAGACGGCGGGGGAGATTTATCTGTCTGCCTCGAGTCCTCGGACTCTGAGCCGACCTTATCGACCTCTCCCGAGCCGTTTATCGGACCTCCGGCACCGGTATTTTGGCCGCTCGACCCCTTGGCCTTTTTCAACACTCCTGCCGCTGCCGAACCACTGCCTGATTTGGGCGAAGAGTCTGGCCTGAGCGCTTTTAATCGCGCCGGATCGGCACTCCACTCTTCGGTCGGTTCGTCCTCCGTCCCCTGGCGGGCGGCCGAGTTGGCCTGCTCTCGTTTTCGATCTTCTTTTGGAGGTAATTTTCGGCTCTGTTCGGTATCCACATCCCAATCGAGCTGGACAGTGGCCCGCAGACCATCCTCTCTGCCCCCCGCTGCTCTCCCTCCATCGGCCGTTTCCTGGGCACCACTGGCGGTCCCCGCTGTCGGCTCCTCGCCAGGCGTTGGCGGAACGGCCGGCACGCTCTCAGAGGAGCGCTGATTGAAACTGACCGATGGAGACTCCTCGGCTCCCGAGTCGGCGGCCGCCCCCTGTTGTCGAGCTGATGGCTCATCGACGCCCGGCGTCGGATCGGGCTCGCTGACCGGTGACGAGTCCGGGCGTCGGTGATTAAACTCTACCGACGGTGGCCCCTTGTCGGGCGAGGAGGTCTCGGAGTCCGAGGAAACCGAGGGAATCGTATTGCTGGAATTGCTTCTCTCTTCCTGGAGGCGATCCAGATCGATATCTTTAAGGCCCATCGTCTTGCGCATATCCTCCGGCAATTCGGGAGGCGCACTATCGGCGGCGGATTCTTGTTTTCCCTCCGACCACGCCGCATCACCGAGCTCATCGTGGCTGGCCGTGACCCCCGCCGAGACCTCGAGGCCGCCGCTGGAGGCGGAGGCAGAAGCGGTCGGTGGTAGCGGAGGAATATCCTCCTCCACTTCGCTTATGGCGGCCGCCCCGGAGTTGTCCTGTCCGCGCTCTAAATCCTCCTCGAAGACCAGCGTTCCCGCCGGTGGGGTAACATCAGCAATCGCATCTGGATCGCCGCGCCACTCATCGGGAGTAAACCGATACTCCGGCGGCACACTCTGGAGTCGATCGGCGAATACCTGAACGAAATTCCAGAGCAACTTGATGGCCAATCCCGGCGCCGTGCGCAGCAAAGCGACAAATTGGTCGCGCTCGATCGCCAGAAAAATCGACGGCTCCAGCGACTGAGCCACCATGCTCGTATCCTGCTCATTCTGGGCATCGATAAGCGCCATCTCACCGAAATGCTCCCCCGTGGTGAGCACCGACACCTGCTCTCCGTCGAGTTGCAGCGAGACCGATCCCTTGAGGATCAAAAACATCTTGTCAGTATTCTCGCCCTCGCCCATCACCAATTCGTCGGCATCGCGCTCGATCCGGGTCGCCATCTTGCGAATCTGCTCCAATTCCGGCGGCATTAGATAATGAAAATACGCCGTCTTGCGCAGAATTTCGATCACCTCCGCCCGTTCCGGCGCCCCTTCGCCTTTGGCGAGCGCTTCGGGCTCACTGTCGACGACGATCACCGTAATATTGTCTTTGCCGCCTGACTGGTTGGCAAAACCGATGCATCGCGTCGCCGTCTCCTCCGGCTCTCCGTCGCCGAGCATCTCCAGCAAGTCGACAGAATCGTCGAAATACTCGTTGAGTCCGTCACTGCACATCAGCAGGCGATCGCCGGGCTCGACCCCGATCGTAAAGGCGTCGACGTCTACCGCTTCACGCACACCGACGGCCCGGGTCACGGCATTTTTGTGGGGAAACTCCGACTCCGA
>SKQC01000077.1 GCA_007119175.1 Myxococcales bacterium
CGAATTGGGTGACCCCTCCAATATCATCCTGTTATGGGGCCTTCCCCGCGATTGATCGGCCGTAAACCGAATTTTTAGCGCTTCCCTCTTTACTTAGAGCCCAAGATCGCTCTTGCCGCCGTTCCTCCTCTGCCTTACACTTTCCGTGAAGTGAGTGTCCACTAACCAACCCTCAATTCTCACCAGAGCGACGCCCGGATGCTGCACAGAATGCACGATACTCCGCTTGAAACCTGCTAGACGATGCTCCGCATCGCCTGCGCTGCTCAAGCTGTCGTCTCGCCCATTCTGTTTTGCCCCGGGTCCCCGCTGGTCAAAATTGAGGGCTAACCTTTCGCACCTCATCCACTCGACGAGTAAGACCCAACACCGGAGACAAATCATGAGCGAGAAATACCCACAATTTACAGACGAACACGATATGTTTCGCAAAGCAGTGCGAGACTTCTGTGAAAAGGAATTGGCCCCAAATGCCGAGGAATGGGAAGAGCAAAGACTCTTTCCGCGCGAGGTCTTCAAAGAGATGGGAAAGCTGGGTTTTCTGGGCTGCCGATATCCGGAAGAAGTCGGGGGCTCCGGCGGCGATATCTGGTATACCGCCGTCTTTGCCGAGGAATTGCCGCGTTCGCAGATGGCCGGCCTGGCGATGTCGATTCTGGTCCAGAGCGATATGGCGACCCCGATCATCAATGAGGTCGGCTCGGACGAACAAAAAGAGGAATTTCTCGTCCCCGCCATCCGCGGCGACAAAATCGCCGCACTCGGCGTCTCCGAGCCCGGCGCCGGAAGTGACGTCGCGGGTATCCGCACCACCGCCAAAAAGGACGGCGACGACTATATTATCAACGGCCAAAAAACCTGGATCACCAACGGCACTCGCGCCGACTTTATCACCCTTGCCGCCCGCACCGATCCCGATGACCGCTACGGTGGATTGAGCTTATTTTTATTTCCCACCGACACTGACGGTTTCGAGGTGGGCAACAAGCTCGAAAAAATCGGGAATCACAGCTCCGATACGGCAGAGCTGTTCTTTGAGAATTGTCGCATTCCCTCTCGCTATCTTCTGGGCCATGAGGGCGCCGGATTTTATTATATCATGCAGAATTTCCAGGGAGAGCGCCTGGTCGGCGCCCTGACGGGAACCGCCGGTGCCCAGATCGTGGTCGACAATACGATCCAGTACTGCCAGGAGCGCGAGGCCTTCGGAAAGCCGCTGACCGGCTTTCAGGTCACCCGCCATAAGATCGTCGATATGGAAATGAAGCTCGAGGCCTGCCGGTCGTTGAGCTATCACGCCACAGATCTCTTCGGGCGCGGCGTGCCCGCTCAGCGCGAAATCTCGATGGCTAAAATGCTGGTCGGCGAGACCGCCATGGACGTCATCGACGAATGCCTGCAACTGCACGGCGGCATGGGATATGTCGAAGAGGGCAATGTCGCCCGCGCCTGGCGCGACACGCGGCTATTGTCCATCGGCGGAGGAACCACAGAGATCATGAAGGAGATCGTCTCCAAGCTCATGAATCTATAATGCCTCTCAATCCTGGGACTGCTCTTTGAATTGTCGGTAGGTCAAGACCGGATTTCGCGCCGCCGTCGTCTCATCGAGGCGACGGCGGAATGCGTTTCGCGGCGCCTGCTTCAACATTTCCGGGGAGTCCTGTGCCTCGCGGTGGATCGTCTCCATCGCCGCGATGAACTCGTCGATGGCGCGCAGCGACTCCGTCTCCGTGGGCTCCACCATCAGGGCGCCGTCCACATTGAGCGGAAAATACGTCGTCGGCGGATAGAAACCGAAGTCGATAAGCCGCTTTGCAATATCCAGCGTCGACACGTCGAGATCGCGAAATGAATGGTCGTTAAAGACCACTTCGTGCATGCATCGTCCAGGGTAGGCCACCTCAAAAGTCTCGCCGAGCCTGGCCCGGATATAATTGGCGTTCAGCACGGCCAGATCACTGATCTCCGGCAGCGCACTTCCGTACTCTCGCAGGTAGGTATAGGCGCGGACGTAGACCAAAAAATTGCCCCAGAATGCTTTTACCTTGCCCACGGACTGATCTTGGCCATCGAATTCGCGCCGGTATACGACGTCATCGCCGGACTGATCGCGGCAAATTTTCGGAACCGGCAAAAATGGCGCCAGGTCATCGCTTACACAGATTGGTCCGCCGCCGGGCCCGCCGCCGCCGTGAGGCGTAGAAAATGTCTTGTGGACATTAAAATGCATCACGTCGATGCCGAAATCACCGGGCCGGGCCTTTCCTAAGATGGCGTTCATATTGGCGCCGTCCATATAGACTTTGCCGCCACCTTCGTGGACGACCTGGCAGACCTCGGCAATCTGCTTTTCGAAAATCCCCAGCGTATTCGGATTGGTGATCATCAATCCGGCCACCGTCTCGTCCATCACCTCAGCCACCGCTGATGGATCCAGGGTTCCCTGCTCATTGGACGGAACCTCGATGACACTAAATCCGTTGAACGCCGCCGACGCCGGATTTGTCCCGTGCGCCGAGTCGGGAACGATGATTTTGGAACGCCCTGTATCGCCGCGGGATTCGTGAAATGCGCGAATGCACATCAACCCCGTCAGCTCGCCCTGGGCCCCGGCCGCCGGCTGCAAAGAGCAGGCCGGAAGGCCCGCGACCTCACATAAAATTCGCTCCAATCTCCACAACAGCTCCAGAGCCCCCTGACACCATCGATCGGGCATGTAGGGATGAAGCTGTGCAAACCCGGCGAGGCGAGCCATCGCCTCATTGACCCTGGGATTGTATTTCATGGTGCACGACCCGAGGGGATAAAACCCGGTGTCGATGGCGTAATTCCACTGACTCAGGCGCGTAAAATGGCGAACCACCTCCGGCTCCGTGACCTCTGGAAGTTCGGCAGGCTCGTCGCGATACAGCGCCTCACCCAACTCCTCGGATGCGTCGATGGCATCCACATCCCAATCCTCGCCCAGCAGCTCGAATCCCCGGCATCCCGGCCGGCTTCGCTCAAAGATCAATGGCTCTTCGAGTTGCACACCTCGCGACAACCTGTCCTTCGGTTCAATCGGCGCATTCTCTACCCCGGCATCGAGCGAATCACCCACTGCTATCTGTTCCGCGCTGCCTTCTCCCACGTCTGACTCCTCCTTACCCCTGCATCACTTCGTATGATGGCGATTGGCGAGAGTTTAATTATCGTCGAGGCGCTCCAAAATCTCTTCGGCGAGGTTCTGATAATGCCGGGCGCCACGACTCTTCGGCGCGTGATCGAAGATCGGCTCTCCCGCCAGTTGAGCCTGAGCGATCTTGGTATTTATCCCGATATGCCGATCGAATAAAAGCTCACCCCACGCCTCTTCGATCGTCTGGCGAATATTCTCATTTATTTTCACCGTCCGGCCGTCTACGCGGGTCAATACCACCCCTAAGACCTCCACCTGGTGTTGCAGGCGCTCGCGGACAGTCAACACGGTTTCGATCAACTCGTCGGCGCCCTTTACCGACAGCGGCGACAGATCGGTGGGTATCAACACATAATCAGAGGCCAAAAGGGCATTGAGCGTCAAATTACCCTTATTCGGTGGGCAATCGACCAATATGAGGTCGAAATGTGTCCGGGTTACCTTCAGGGCATCGCGCAGCAATAATTCTTTGCCGATCTTCTGACTTATTCGCCCCTCGGCATCGGCGAGTCCGGGATCGGCGGGCGTCACAGCGAGGCCGTCGACCTCAGTGGACACCGCGGCGTCGAGAATCTCCAGATCGTCGTCGGACAATAAGATCTCGTGAACCATCGTCGTGCCATCACCTTCGCCGATCACCGCTTCCAAACTGGCCGAACAGTGGCCCTGAGCATCGAGATCGATGAGGAGTACCCGCTTGCCGTGATCGGCGGCCAGCGCGGCCGCCACATTGACGGCGGTCGTCGTCTTTCCCACGCCCCCTTTGACGGTGGCAATCGACACCACGTCGGCTTGTCGGCTCCCCGGCGAATACCGCGACTCCGACTTCACCAGCTTGCGTAGACCGGAGGTAATCAAATTCCGCATCGTCCTCTCCTCGTATATCTGGGCCTTCACTTTCTTTTCTTCACCCCGACGCCGCGCCCTTCTCGCCGGAATGCTTTTGCCCGCCAAAAGACCATAGATGAAGTTGACATACAAGGTAGCCCGGCTATCGTTGCTCCGTAGGATTCAACCAGTTGAATCCCGGTTTACCGATCCCTATAATGGGTGCACCTATTGTGCAGCGTAAATATTCACTCCAGATGGATTTGATTGTTTGGACTTTTGGAATCTAGTGCTGCACGGCAAATTCAAACCAGTTGGTCCACAGGGTCGTTATGAAGATTGATACCGATAAACTCCCTTCATCTAGTCGCCGCCTCACAACCCTAATTGGCCTGGCGTTCCTTGCGCTGTGCTTTGTGTGGGTCGCCGGCGCATGCGGCACGGACCAGGCAAGCGAGGGAACGAGCAGTTGTGAGACCGATAGCGATTGCGAGATCGGCACCGTTTGCGGCTCCGAGGGCGAGTGTGTCGAGTCGCCCTGTGACTTCTGCGAAGACGACCAGATCTGCTACAAAACGGCGGATAATCCCGAAGGCGTTTGCTCGGCGCCGGAATGCTACGTCGACGACGACTGCGACGACGGCCAGTGTATCGATAATCAATGTGGCGGACCCTATAATGTCGCCCAGCCCGACCCATGCTCCGGGCCCGACGACTGTCCCGACGGACAAACCTGCTCACCAGGTGGCACTTGTGTCGACGAGCCAGAGCCGGAGTGTCAGAACGCGTCCGACTGCGACGGCCCCGACGAGATCTGCGATAACGGCCAATGCGTCGACGACGGTGGTGGCAATGGCGACTGCGACACCGACGAGCTCAACTGCGCCGAACCAACCCCCTACGCCGACGCTCAATCCTGTAGCTGTGTCGAATGCCTGACCGCCACCGATTGCGGTGACGCCAATAAAGATTGCCAGAACGGACAATGCATCGACGACGGCGGCAACGGCCCCGGCACACCTGGCGAGTGCACTCAATCCTGCGATCCCAACGAACCCGGCGTCTGCAACAGTCCCACGCCCTATTGCGTCGACGAATGCTGCGTAGAGTGCATCGGTTCCGGCGACTGCTCGGGTACCGAGGCCTGCATCGACGGATTCTGCGGTGACCCCGGCGCCTGTACGACGGACGGCGACTGCCCCTCTGGCTACACGTGCAATAATGGTGACTGCGAAGCTCCCGCCACTGGCACAGGCTGCGACCCGAACGACCCCGACTCCTGTCCCGACACGCAGGTCTGTGACCCCGATACCGAAACCTGTCAGGGCGTCGGTGGCGACATGGGCTGTGGACTGTGCAACGACGACTGCACCTGCCCCGGGATTTCAGAGTGCGAAAGCAGCTTTATGTGCATGGGATGTCTGACAGCCGCCGATTGCCCCAGCGGAACTGAGTGCTTCTTTATCGCCTGCTTTTAGGTCCTGACGAACTGAGAAAAAAGCCCCGCAGTCTCCGGTCGTAACGACCGGGGTCTGCGGGGCTTTTTTATTTGTCGAGGCGAACTCCGCGGATGAGTTCTTCCACCGCCAATCCGGCCACCACGACCGTTGTGGGCTGACGTATCTCGGCGTGCACCGAGCCGATAAGTGCCGGAACGATGGCGCTTTGATAGGCCTGCAATTCCACCTGACCGCCAATTCCGTCCTCTACCGACAACTCTCCATCCAACACGTGCAAGATCTGCGGAGAGTCGGGATCGACCTTCCAACTGACACGGGCCGGCTTGTCGAGTTGTAATCGCTCGATGCGATACGAGGAGGCCGCCGTCACTAAATCGACGTGCTCACTGTCGGTCGGCATAGGCCGGGTGACCACAGTCGGTGAGCGGCTGAGATTTGCCACTTTTAGAGCCTCGTCGATATGAAGCTGTCGTGGCTTACCGTCCAGCCCCGGTCGATCGTAGTCGTAGACCCGATATGTGGTATCCGACGGCTCCTGAATCTCGAGCAGCGCCACGCCGGCGCAGATGGCATGAATGGTTCCCGGCACGACATCGACGATATCGCCGGAGCTGACAGCGACGCGATGGAGTAATTCTTCTAATTTTCCGTCGGACACGGCACTCTGAAAATCGGCCCTTGTCACCTCGTCACCGACAAGCCCGTGGATGATCTCGGCGCCGTCGTCGACGTCCAAAATAAGCCAGGTCTCTTCTTTGCTATGCGCTCCCTCCATCCGCGCTGCGTCCTCGGGACCGGGATGGACCTGCACGCTCAGATCTTTGGACGCATCGAGTAATTTCACCAACAACGGAAATCGATCCGATCTGGGCGCCTTGCGCCCAACAAGCGCCCGCTCCCATCCCTCGGCGAGGGCGCGCAGGGGCAATCCGGCCAGCGGGCCGGAGTCGACGCAGGACTGCCCTTGCTCCAGGTCGGCTATTTCCCAGGCCTCACCATAAGAGAGATCGGGTGACAGCTTTTTGCCGAACCGCTCCTCGAGGCGGCGTCCACCCCAGACTTTTTCCACGAGATGCGGTCGCATCCGAACGATATGCGGTGACGTCTTCATGGCCTGTGCCCCGGCGACTTCATCAGAGCAATTGAGTGGGATCTTCGATCTCTTCTGACGGCGATAATAACTCCTCGATGAGTTCATCGATATGGGGATCGTCGGCGACATCGCCCATGGTCCGCGCCCGGTCGAGTTCCTCCTCGAATAACTCCATATTGCCCTCAGAGCGGGCGATGACCGCCAAAAAGATATGGCATAGGGTCACCATGTCGAAACGGGCCACCCGCAGACCGTGCAAAACAGCCCGCTGCAGGGTGTAGCGCGCCTCGTCGACGCTTCCCACGCGAAAGAGAAAATGCCCGTATCCAAAGCCGGCTTCTGAGGCACGACCGTAGTCGCCGGTCGATAAATGAGCCTGCAGCGCTCCCTGCAAAATCCTGGGCGCAGCGCCGAGATACGGCTGTGGTCCCCGCGAGACGTCAATATCGACATAGATCTGCGACAGCCGCTCATAGATTCGCACCATCGAGGCATAATCTCCGACGTCGCTCATATATTCTAAGACCTCCATTGCCGTATCGAAGGCCTGCTGGGGCTCATCACGGGCGATTTGATTGATGGCGATATAAAAATCGGCGCGGGCCATGCCATAGGTCGACTCGTCGCGCTCGAAGAGCCGGCGGGCCTCCAAAAAGGCGATCAGCGACTGCATATGATCGTCGTCGCGCATAAAATTCCACCCCTGGAACATCCGTGCCGTAGCCAGGGAGGTCTTCTCCTGAGCCTGGCCCAGATCAACCATGATCGCCACGATCTCGTCCTGTAAATCTGAGCTTTCCGTAATGGCCGCCCAGTAAATCCCGGCCAGAAGCGGCAGCATATCGCCCTCACAGCCGTCGGGACATAACTCGACCAATTCCTCCACCGACTCTTTGCCGGCATCGAGATCGCCGTTTTCAAGGGCCATCTCGCCGTACATCGCCCGCGCCGAAAGATAGGTGCTTTTGGGGCGATCTCCATCGCGGGCCGCCAGGTATTCCCTCGACGCCTCATACGCCTGCTCATGCTGATCGAGATAGCCATGCAGACGAACCCGGGTTCCCAGCGCATTATAATAAGCCTGGTCGTCTTCGCGCTCACGGGCCACGGCCTGATCTTCGTGAACCAGCCACATCGCCTCTTCGTAGCGGTCAAGGGCCGCCCAGCGCATGGCGTATTGATCGCGGGCATGCCATCGCCACTTGCCCTGCAACGCCGGATCGCGCAGCGCCTCGTGTAGATGCATCAATGCCTCTGAGGTCTGCCCGCGGTAGACGAGCATCGCCCCCATGAGCATGGCGGCAAATCCGTCCAGAGCGTCGCCATCGAGAGAGTCCACAGGCCCCATATCGACTCCACCGTCGGGCGGCGCGGCGACCATTCCCGGTCCGATGGCCGTTCCCAGTCCGGTATAATTTAAGACAACTCGCTCCTCGCCCCCTCGATTCTCCACGGAAACTCCGACCAGGGCCGCCGGGTCATTGGTGTCGATTCGTCGGTTCCACCGATGGAAATCGACGTCGGAGGCATCCACGGACTTGTCGAAGGACTCCACGTCGACTTGTCCGGCCGGATAATGCGAAAAATACTCCGCCAGATGGTCATGGATTTGCGTGTCGATATCGTGGCCATCGACGCTCGAGACTTTGACCCGTGCGTTGCGGACCGCGGACTCCATTCTCGGCTCCAGAAATACCGCGGCCTGCCCCTTTGACAGATCTGGCGATTGTTGATGAGCGGGATGGGCGCTGCGCACCTCGCAGACACTGGTATCGCTGTCGACGACGACCACCGTACAGATTCCCCGCAGCCGCCGTGTCAACTGAGCTCCGCTTTCAGCTCCGTTGGGGTCATAGGGCGCAAAGACCCCGTAGATATCGCCCTTCTGAACTCCAGCTTCACCATCGAGCGACAGACCGACCCGAATTTTGTCAGCGTGCTCGACGCCCTCGACGACGCCCAGTCCTTTGCCCATCTCAAGGTTGTCATCGTCGGCGGCGATTTCGACGTGCAGCCCCTGGTAGTCGATATCGGGAAATTGATACAGGGGATGAATCCGGGCCACATCGTCGGAGGACACGGCGACAACCTGGCCGACAAATAGAGCTGGCCGCGGCATATCCGATAGTGGCCACTGTCCACCATGGCGCCCAAAGATGATCTGGCCAGTCTCGGGTACTTCCTCCAGTGCCCCCACGGCATAGAGCATCCCGTCGTCGCCGCGAATCAGCCGCGGCTCTCCCTCGTGATCAGCCGGCGGCGCCTGTAGATCAGCCTCCGTATCCGGCCAGTCTGCTCCGCCCGACATCGATGCACATCCCGTACCGAAGGCCGCCACAATCAGCACCGCCATGACACGAAAAAACGACCCGCCCGACAACTCAATCACGCCCATGTAGCCTCCGACAAATTCGATCGTTTAACGCCGCAATAGTAACCACAGGCATCGCTCAATGAAAGCCTTCCCATCGCCGATCGGCGCCTGCCACAACAGCAAATGATACTTGCTTTTATTCAATGCCGTACCGAGACAGCGATTGCAAAAAGTGCGAAACCGACCCCACTCCCGGTATATCGTACTTTAGGCGCCATCTGGTGGCCCGAAAGACTCGGCTTAGACGCTTGCGTCTTCGCAGATTACTGCACTAATGTTGGCTCCCGGTTCGCTGCCCCGGTGCAGGGAACTCCAATCCGGCCGCTGCCATTCCCGTTCGACACCCGCTACCGATTTCCACGAGCCGTACCCCATGTCCCTTGATCCGAGCTTTAACGCCCGCCAGATTCGAGACCGCCAGCAATTGATCGACTATTTTCGACACGGTGAAAAAGAACGCCACCGTCGAGGAATCGGCACGGAACACGAAAAATTCGTCATTCGCCGCGATAACGGCGCCATGCTTAGCTTTGAGGAGCCCGGCGGATTCGGCGATCTCTTCGAACAATTGGCCCAGCGCCCCGACTGGCGCCCTGCTCCCCTGGACAACGGTCACCTGGTCTCGGTGGTCAGCGACGACAGTGGCATCACCCTCGAGCCGGGCGGCCAATTCGAGCTCTCCGGAAAGATCGCCCGTACGATCTTTGAGACCGCCGATGAATTTGACGCCCATCTCGACGAGCTAAAAGAGCTGGCCGGCGACGAATTGCTTTTCGTCATCTGGGGGATGAACCCGGCCGTCGAACTCGACGACGTCCCCTGGATGCCCAAGGCGCGCTACCGCATTATGCGTGAATACCTGCCCACCCGCGGGACGAAGGCCCATTGGATGATGAAGGCCACCTGTACGGTCCAGGCAAATTTCGATTATTGCTCCGAGGACGACGCCGTCGATCTTATCCACACCGCCGTGCTCGCCTCACCGGTGGTGGGAGCCCTCTTTGCCAATAGCCCTCTTCAGGCCGGCGAAAATACCGGTTATCAGTCACGGCGAAATTATATCTGGTGGAATCACACCGATCCCGATCGCACCGGTGTCCCTTCCTTTATGTACCACCGTGACTGGGGCTATCAGGACTATCTGGAGTACGTCTTTGATGTGCCCATGTTCTTTATTCAGCGCGACGGCGAGTTGGTCGATATGGCCGGCTTTTCTTTTCGCAAATTCGTCGCCGAAGGTTTTCAAGACTACCGGGCGACCATCGCCGATTTCGAGCTACATTTATCGACGCTCTTCCCCGACGTTCGACTAAAGCAATTTATCGAAGTGCGAAGTGCCGATGGAGGCCCGCGCGACTTTGTCCTCGCCCTGCCGGCGTTGTGGAAGGGCCTGTTATACGACGACGATGCGCGCAAAGACGTGGTGACTCTCTTTGAGTCCATCGATGAGCAAGCTCACCGCAAATTGGTCGAGACATGCTATCGCGACGGGCTCCATGGCCAATCCGAGCTGGGGCCAATAGAAGAGCTGGCCGACGAATTGGTCTCCATCGCCGAAACCGGTCTCCAAAATATCGCCGCCCGCGACGGCCATCGCTCAGAGAGCGAATTTCTCACCCCCCTAAAAGAGCGCCTTTTAGAGGGCCGAAGCCTGGCCGACCTACTGGTCGATGACTTCAAGGCCGCCGACGGACGACTGCTCGACGTCGCCGAAAAATGGGCTCTTTAAAGCCTCTTCAGTCGTCTCCTAATTCTTTGCGAGCCTCGATGCGCTCTTCGGGCGGCGTAATCGATACCTCGTCGGCACCAATATTTTCAGCGATCCGCGTCGGGGGAATCACCGAATGCTCCGTATCCCAGGGCAGCGAGTCTGGATCGGCGTCCATAAGATCACCGTCGATATCGAGCTTGCCCTTTTTGTCGTCGCGCATGTATTCGGCGAGAAAAGAGCGCCGGAAATTCTCGAATACGCCGACCTCGATAGAGCGGCGAATCACCTTCATCAGATCCTGATAAAACGTAATATTGTGCATCGTCGTCAGCACCGATCCCAGCAATTCCTTGGTGTTGATCAGGTGATTGACATAGGCCCGCGTAAAGTTGCGGCAGGCGTAGCAATTGCAATTGGTGTCCAGAGGGAATTTGTCGGTGCGATATCGGCTATTCGTCACGCGAATCCGTCCGCGGCGTGTAAAAGCGACGCCGGAGCGAGCAAAGCGGGTGGGGATGACACAATCGAACATATCCATTCCCCGCGCCACAGCCTCCACGATATCCTCGGGATAACCGACGCCCATCAAATACCGGGGTTTATCCTCCGGCATCATAGGCTCCGTGGTGTCGATGGTCTGCATCATCAACTCGTGACCCTCACCGACCGAGAGTCCGCCGATGGCAAATCCCGGCAGCTCCTGAGCGCAGGTCATCTGGACCGATAATTTGCGCAGATCGGGATAGGTCGATCCCTGAATAATGCCGAATAAATGCTGATCGTCGCGGCTTTTCGCCTTTCGACAGCGCTCCAGCCAGCGAGCGGAGCGATACACGGCCTCCTCTGCTTGCTCGTATTCCGCCGGATGGGCCACGACCTGATCGAAGGCCATGATGATGTCGGCGCCCAGCGACTCCTGAATGGCGATACTGCGCTCAGGAGTCAATTCCACAGCTTCGCCACCCTTTTCAAATTCAAAGGTCACCCCGCGCTCGTTGATATCGAGCTTGGGCAGCGAAAAGACCTGAAACCCACCGGAGTCGGTCAACAGCGGTCCGTCCCAGGCCATAAAGCCATGTAGCCCGCCCATTTTTTCCACGATCTGCGCTCCCGGCGTCAGATCGAGGTGATAGGTATTGCCCAGGCAGATCTGCGAGCCCGTCTCGTGCAGCTCCCGGGGCGTCAACCCCTTGACGGTCCCGCGGGTGCCAACGGGCATAAACGCCGGCGTGTCAAAACTGCCATGTTCAACGTCGACGCGCCCCCGCCGCGCGCGCCCGTCGGTTGCCGACACTTGAAAACCAAACCCACTGGCCTGCTGCTTCTCATCCGCCACTATCATCCTCCATATCACTATAAAAAAAGCCGACCGGTCGCCCGGTCGGCCATGTTGCTTTTACCTCATCGACTCACGCCGATTTGGTCGTCGCGGATTACTCTTCTTCTTCTTCGTCTTCGTCTTCCTCTTCATCCGCTTCTGCTTCCTCGTCCGCATCTTCATCTTCGTCTGCGGCCTCTTCATCGTCTGCAGGATCGGCCTCTTCGTCCGCCTCCGGCTCTTCGACTTCCTCGAAGACCGGATCGGCCGGCTCTTCAATTTCTGGCTCATCGGCCGGATCCGCCATCTCTGGCTCGTCACATCCCGATATTGCCAACATTCCCACGAAAACCAACGCTAAAATCCGAAGCATGATCGTCCTCTTTTTATTCTGCCTGTGGTATCGACTTACAACCACACCTCAATGACTCCAATCATTGAGGTGCTGACTTTTCCAGTTAAACGCATTACTGCATGATGTCAAGAAGAACGGGAATAACCGTCCCGGCCGTTATATTGAGTTTTCGACGGCCTGAATCGCGATTTCAATGCAGTCGTACATTATGGCATTGTGCGGACTGCGGCGAGTTCGTCAACGAAAAACTGGCAGCGGCAATCCACAATGAGCGAAACGACAAAACGACTGGCGATCTTGACAGCCGGTGGACCGGCCCCGGGAATCAACTCCGTGGTCAATGCCGCAACCCTGGAGGCGATCAACCTCGGCTGGACGGTGTGGGGGGTTCGCGACGGGTTTGCAGGACTGATCAACGACGATCTAACGCAACTGACCGTCCCCGATATCGCCTGGATTCATTATGACGGCGGCTCCGTGCTCGGAATGTCGCGAACCCATCCGGCACAGACCGGCGATCTCGAGCCGGTGCTCGACACTCTGCGTCGCCGAAAGATCGATTTTCTGGTCACTATCGGCGGCGACGGTACCGCCTCCGGGGCCGCCTCCATCAGTGCGGCGATGGGCGATGAACTGTCCGTGGCCCACGTGCCGAAGACCATCGACAACGATCTGCCTCTGCCCAGCGGGATACCCACCTTCGGATTCACCACGGCCCGCCATCACGGGGTGCAGATGGTCCAGAACCTGATGCGCGACGCCCGCACCTGCCGGCGCTGGTATGCCGTGGTAGCCATGGGGCGACAGGCCGGCCATCTGGCGCTGGGAATTGGGAAGGCGGCGGGAGCGACGGTCACGTTGATCCCCGAGGAGTTTTCGGACTCCCGAGTCAGCCTCTCCCACTACGCCGACATCGTCGATGGCTCGGTGCTAAAAGGAGTGGCCCACGATCGGCCCTGGGGAGTGGCGATTCTCGCCGAGGGACTGGTGCATCGCCTCGACCCACAGGAATTAAAACACTTCTCGTCGATCAAACGAGACAGCCAGGGACGCATTCGCCTGTCAAACCTGGAGCTCGGGGTATTGTTGAGCGAGGAGCTCAACCGGCGGCTCGCCGAGCGTGATCTGGATATACAATTTAACGAGATCAAGTTGGGCTACGAATTGCGATGTGCACAACCGGTCCCCTACGACATCGAATATACCCGCGATTTAGGGTATGCGGCGACCCGTTTTCTCGCCGAAGGGGGAACTGATGCGATGGTTCTCGTCGACCGGGGCCGACGCCAGGTTCTTTCCTTCGATGAGATGCGCGATCCGGAGACCGGGCAGACCAGGGTGCGCCTGGTGGACGTCGATTCCGAGAGTTATCTGGTGGCAAGGCGTTATATGCAGCGATTGACCAGCGCCGACCTGAGCGACCCGACGGAGCTCAGCCGCCTTGCTGAGATTGCCGGATTGAGCCCGGAGAAATTTGCCTCCCGCTATGGTTATCTCGTCGAAGATGAACCCGATGTATTCGCCTGGCGAGCCGGACTTCGAGACGCAGTTCCTCCCGCCTGACGACAAATTCTTTCGATCCCGAGCCTCCTCCTGACGCCGGACTCCCCAGTGACCGATTCTGCTGAAACCCGCGCCATCGACACCTATTTAGAGCGTGCCCATCGCCGTTGGAGCGACGAGGGATTGCCATCGCGCGATCAGCTCCGTGCAGCCGCCGAGGAGGCCGGCATGAGTGCCGAAGCCTCGGAGATGGCCGACGAACAAGCCGGCGAATTGACAAAGCAGGCTCAGAAGGCCCTCGACGACGGAGACAAAGAACGCGGCGAAGAGCTTCTTGGCGACGCAATCTTGCTATCTCCCATCCGCGCCCAACCCCATATTTTGCTCGGAGAGCTCTATGCCGAACGCTACGCCGACGACGGAGACCGGCGCCACCGTGAGAGGGCTTTAGAATTGGCACAACGAGCCCAGTCACTGGCTCCTGACGACGTGAGTGCCCGTAACCTCATCGAAAAACTCGGCGAGGCCCCTCAAGATAGTCTGTCCTGGAAGATCGCAGCCCTTATCGTCCTCGTCATTGTCGCCATCAGCGGTACCATGCAGCTATGCCATCGCTATTACGTGGCCCCGGAAGTGACGGACGAACAAACGGAAGCGGTTCGAGAATACCTCGAAGAACATGGAGACCCGCGCCGATAATGCCTCTTCAGGAGTCCTCGGGCTCGAATACGGCAAACTCCCCCGACTCATGGCTGTACACCATAAAGACGGCCTCCCAGGGAATATCGCAGAAGTGGCGAGTTCCCTGAAATGACAGCGAGGCGCGCACGCCGCGGCCATCAAAGTCGAAATCCTCGATCTGAAACAGATAGGAGAAATTCAGGCGCAGCTCAGATAGCCCCTGAAATTTCGGCGGCACTTTCACTCCGTCGACCCTGGTATCGAGGGTAACCATGACCATACCGTCGGCGATCATGGTCTCAAAAACCTCGAATTTGGCACGGTCTTTTTCGCTGCGGGGCTCGACATTTTTCTGTTCCGACGGGGACGCTCCGCCCTCAAAATCAAGCTCTACCACATTGTCCCGCAGCTTTTTGTCGGCAGTATCATCGTCGTCATCGGCTTCAATAAGATCCGCCCCAGACCTGTCCTCACTATCCGTCCCCTCGTCCTCTGTGCCGCCGGGAAAGAGAACCGTAATTTTGTCGTCTTCCTCATCTCTGCTATTCACGCTGTTGCACCCCGAACGATGTCCGAAATTTCATTGGTGGTCGCAATCCGGCTCGCCTGTGGCCGGCGAAAACCGGCTCGAACCGTCCCCTGAATAATGAGCCACTAAGCTACACGCCGCATCGCCGAGGTCAATCGCATATTCCCGTCTTAACCGACTTCCTCATCCTCGTCTTCGCTCTCCAGCAGACCACCTATCACAGCGCGCAACCGATCGAGGTCAAAGGGTTTGGTCAGCCAGGGATTGGGCAAGGCCTGCAGATACTCCTCATCTTTCTGACTGGTCGGTTTTCCCGTCATGGCCAGCATCTTCTCCCAACAGCCCGGCGCTTGCTCCTCGACCCAGCGAAATAAATCCCGCCCCATGCCCCCTCGAAAGCGAAGATCACACAAAATAATATCGAAGTCGCGATCCTGGCCGAGTAATTCCACGGCATCACCCATCGTATTGGCGACGGTGATCTGATGCTGATTTTGCAAAATCCGCTCCAGGCTCCTTGCCAGAGTCGGCTCTGGATCGACGATGAGAATTCGACCCGACTTATTGACATCGGCTTCCGGAATCATCTCCAGCGACTCCGTGGCCATCTCCTCGGCCGCCGGAAGTCGAACGCGAAACAAACTCCCGTCTCCCACCTTGCTCTCCACCTCGATTTCGCCGCCACTGGCGTCGATGATGTCGCGACAGATGGCCAGTCCGAGACCGGTTCCTGCATCGTCGTCACCGGCCTCTCCTGTCTTCGTCGATACGAAGGGCTCAAAGATGTGGCGGCGAACCTCAGGGTCGATCCCGGGACCGTTGTCGGCGATCTCAACGATGACCCGCTCGCCGACCTGATGGCTGCGGACCTCAAGGCGCTTGTCCTGATTTTGACCATCCACCTCCGCGAGCGCCTGAGCGCCATTGACCAATAAATTCAAAAACACCTGTCCCAACCGGGATGCGCTGATAGGCACCGGCGATGTGGGTCGAATATCGACCTGCACCTCCACTTCCGGATCGAGTTTATTGCGGGCGATGCGCAGCGACGACTCCAGCGGTTCGGAGACCACCGTCGGTGTTCCCTCCTCACCGTCAAGGCGTGTAAAACTCTGGATGCTATCGACGATGGCACGAATGCGCTCAGTGCCCGCACGGGCTGAGTACAGGCCGGCCATTATCTCTCCTCGGGCCTCCGTATCCAACTGTTTTTTCGATTCCTCCGTCCACCACTCTTCGAGCTCTTCGACCACGAAATCGAGATTGGCATATACGTACGATAGTGGGTTGTTGATCTCATGACCCACCGTGGCGGCCATGGTCCCCATAACGATAAGCTGATCGGCCCGCACTCGCTGGGCAAGGAGCGTCTTTTTAGGCCCTACTTTGTTGACCATCAACTGCAGCTCCGGCTCGTCGCGGCCCTCGATGGGCCGTCCCCCAACCTCCACGGGAATCGCCGTCTCCGGCTCACTTCGCCAGACCCAGGCGTCGACCGATTCGAAGGGATCTTTGCCGCCGATACGATGAAGTAATGTCTGAGAGCGCCAGGGATCGAAGAGATCGCCAATCCGACGCCCGTGCAGCGACTCCGGGGTATCCATCCCCCACAGCTTCGACGCTGTCTGGTTGGCAAAGACAACCTCGTCGCCTCGGACGACCAGAATGGTCGACGGAGACATCTCGACCAGCGATCGGTAGCGAGCCTCGCTTTCACGGCGGGCCCTTGCCGAGGTCACCTGGCCGAGCAATAAACTGGCTTGAGAGGCAACGATGGTCATCAATTCGCGATGCTCGTCGGTAAAATTGCCGGCCAGCCGCTGGCGGGCGGCATAGATAATCCCCTTTAGAGTTCCCTCGTGATATAACGGCGCCCCCATGGCACTGGTAATCGAAAGGACCTGAACCGATTGAGCCTTCTCAAAGCGTGGATCATCTCCAAGGTCCTGGAGCAGCACAGGACTTTTCTTCTCGATGACTTTCGAGACCAGGGTTCGCGAGTAGGCCGGCTCACTTTCGTCGGCCTGCGGGCCGTGGCCGTCGCTTGCCACAGCAGCAATCGTCTGACAGCCATCCTCGATTTCAAAGAGAATTACCTCGTCGGCGTCGGTGATATTTCGCGTCGCTTCCACGAGCCGCTCAAGCAGATTGTCCTGAGCACCATCGCTCAACACCTGCCGAGAAAACTCGTAGAGAATCCGTACCCCATCCAGTTGATCAGATTCATCGCTCATGAACTCCCACCCGCTATCGAGTCACCATCCATATACCATTCATTGTGCCCTACTCGGCCAGTAGGCTTTAGACATCCCGACCACCACATTTCATTCTGAAGAGCTGAGGCCATTTAGGCAAACCCAACCTCGATCTATCCCGGATTATGATTGCCCGAGATCGACGTTGATCGGCGGCGTTTTATATTTACATCGAGCTCAGTCCACGTCATGGTCGGTACTCTCCGCAATCGGTTAAATCAGTGTTCGCTGATTGGAGATCACCGTGCGTAACGATGAATTGATTACTTCACCTATGCCCCCTTGCTGACGAGGAGATTACCCATGGCGCCCACGTCCTCCCCACTGAGCGAAATCACGGCCCAGCGCGACGATCTTGCCGGCCTGCGCGACCTGCTTGAGCATCGCCGGCTTCTGCCGCTCTTACCGCTGATTTACGTCGCCTGGGCGAACGGTGAACTGGTGGGAAAAGAGCTGGCCACGCTGCGCGAGATCGCCACCCGTCAGGCCTGGCTCGACGAGGACGCCTGCGAAGTCTTAAACCGCTGGCTCGATCCCGACGATCCGCCCACACCGGTGGAGCTGCAATATTTGCTGCATGCCATCGAGGAATCCAGCGATACCTTGAGCGAGGCCGAACGGCTTACCCTCGCCGATCTCGGCGCCGAAATGGCCACTTTTTATCGGGAGGAAGATGAGGAGGGGTTTTCCTTTCCCGTCGACGAGGTCCAGGCCGCCCTCGACGATCTCGAGGAGGCCCTGGGGCTGGTCGGCGTCGAGGCGGCCCGGCAACTGCGCAAATCCATCGAAAAGCGACCGGCCCCAACGCCGGTCGTCCATCCCACCGAGCCCACCTTCGATGCGGAGGCGATGAAGCAGCTTCTCGACGGTTCGCATAGCGCTCTGCGTGACGATATCCGCGATCTATTGGCCAGCGACGATTTTCTCTACTCCTACGGCCAGCCGCTCGACGAAGCCCGCGAGCAGGTCATGGTGTGGATGCAAAAGCTCGTGGAGGCCGGATACGGCGAAAAATGCTTTCCCCAGGCCACCGACGGCCATCGCGATCTGAGCGAGTTTTTGGCCATCTTCGAAACCCTGGGCATCTTCGATTTGAGTCTGCTCGTCAAATTCGGGGTCCACTTTGGCCTCTTCGGGGGCAGCATCATGTTTTTGGGAACCGAAGAGCATCACGAAAAATATCTACCCGATACAGCATCGCTTAAGGTGCAGGGATGCTACGCGATGACGGAGATGGGCCGGGGCTCCAACGTGCGCGATCTGGAGACTATCGCCCGCTACGACTCAGACTCCGATGAATTCGTCATCCACACGCCCACGGAGACGGCGCGAAAAGAGTGGATTGGCGGCGCCGGCCAGACTGCCACCATGGCCACCGTATACGCTCAGTTGATCGTGGACGACGAAAATTACGGGGTTCACGCCCTGCTGGTCCCAATCCGCGATGACAACGGCGAGGTCCTGGCCGGGATCCGCATCGAAGATCAGGGTTTAAAAATGGGCCTGAACGGCGTCGACAATGGGCGGATCTGGTTTGACCACGTGCGCGTTCCCCGCAAAAACCTGCTCAATCGCCACGGTGGGGTCGACGAAAACGGCATATATCAAAGCGTTATCCCAAGTCCCAATCGCCGATTCTTCACCATGCTCGGGACCCTGGTCGCCGGGCGCCTCGGCGTCAGCGCTGCTGGCATCAGTGCTGCAAAGTCGGCGCTGGCAATCGCCACCCGCTACGGCGCCAACCGCCGTCAATTCGGTCCGGCGGGCCGGGCGGAGATCCCGATTTTGGACTACCGAATGCATCAGCGCGCCCTGATGCCTCGTATTGCCGAGGCCTTTGCCCTTACATTCGGCCTTCACGAGGTGATGGATCGCTATAATGACCCCGATAACGACGACCGCCGCCGCACTGAAGCGCTGGCCGCCGGCCTCAAAGCATATAGCAGCGACTTCGCCGTCCACGCCGTGCAGACCGCTCGCGAGTGCTGCGGGGGACAGGGATATTTGACCCTTAATCGCCTCGCCGCCATTCGCACCGATGTCGACGTATTCGTCACCTTTGAGGGAGCAAATGTCGTCATGCGTCAGCAGGTCGCCCGGGCCTGCCTGGCCGACTTTCGCAGCGAATTAGCCGACGGAAATATCTTTACCCTGGCCCGCCTTCTGGCCCGCCAGGCCCGCCGCAGCGTCTCCGAGGCCAATCCGGTGGTGGCGCGCAACACCGACCCCGATCATCTGCGATCCGCCGATTTTCAGGTCAACGCCTTTCGCTATCGGGAAAAAGATCTCCTCATCGGCGTCGCCCGGCGAATCAAGAGGCGTATCGACGACGGGATGGACTCCTTTCTGGCCTTTAACGACTGCCAGGACCACGCAGTGGCCCTCGCCAACGCTCATCTGGAGCGGTTTTTATTGGAGGCATTCGTCGACGTGGAGCAGGCCTGCGAAGACGAGGAGCTGCGAGAAGTCTTGTCGCGGGTGCGCAACCTATTTGCCCTGTCGCTCTTCGAAAAAGACTGCGGCTGGTTTCTGGAAAACGGCTACCTGCAGGCCACTAAGGCCCGGGCAATTCGCGATCAGGTCAATCAATTATGCGCCGAGGTTCGCGACGATGCGCTCACACTGGTGGAGAGCTTTGGAGTCCCCGATAGCTGCCTGTCGGCGCCCATCGCCTTTGCCGAGGGAAAGGCCCCGGCTGACTCCCGCATCGAATTTGCCCGGGGCGTCAACAGGGGAGCCAAAAAACCGAAAGGTCAGGGCTCGTCTAAAAGCACTTGACCGGCTTTAAAGTCTTTCCAGTTCCGAATCAAAGTCGCGATACTGCGCATTACATGGGCTCCCCGAGGCATGCTCAAAGCGCCAGGGATCGTCGATCTCGACGATGGTCGACGACCGAGTTCCGTAATTTCTTTCTTCGAGGTGAACGCAGGTCGATTCCAGGGGATTGTCGGCGTCATGTTCCGCCATCCAATTCTGAAGCCGTGCGCTGGTCTCATCGGACCATTCGCCCAGATCTGTGAGCCTCTCGCGGATTCTCTGAAGCCGCTGTGACGGCGCAGCCCCAAAGCTTCGCTCCGTAATCACGTGATACCCCGGTGCCAGCATCTCGCGGTGCAACTCTTCGGTATCATTCCACACCACAAATGCCTCATTGTCATCGGCCATCACGAGGTGAAACCCATTGTAGTCTTCTGCGCTCAACCCGGCGATAGCGTCAGCCGAACGGCGTGCCGAAGAATGTTGAAGTGCGTGAAATGGTAGCTCTCCTCGACTCCGATGGCGAGGTTTGCTCGGGAGACGAAACCGGTTGGTGATGCCCGCAAAGACCCCGGCTGCGTTAAGGCCCAGCCAGGTGCCACCGGCTTTTAAATCCCGAGGGGCCAAAATCCTCATCCCACCGCGCTCGTGGATCGACGGCGCCTCCGCCGGGCGATCGAGATCTTCGTCGCGATTGGCGATGACAAATAGTCCGGATTCCCCAAAGACCCCGGTGGCGATAATTAGCGTACACATGACGATTCACCTTCGTTGATTGCCGGGAAAAACTGCTTAGGTTGCTGTCGACTGAGGGTTATTTCTCGCCGCTTGTTCATAGGAAATCGCTCGATGATACCGCTCCCGATACTTTCTGCTTGTATCGTCGCCATCCTCGTCGCCGGGTGCAATAACGCGGCGCCCCAGCCGGATCCGGAAATCCCGGTCAACGGCCGAGTGCTGGAGGTGACCACCATTGCCGAGGATCTGCAAGCGCCGTGGGAAGTCGCCTTTGCCGGCGATCGCGTCTTTGTGACGGAGCGCGATCAGGGACGGGTCCTGGAGTTGGTCGACGGCGATCAGAGTGAGCTGCGCAGCTTTGAGGTCGATGCCACCGGTGAGGGTGGATTGCTGGGGATGGCTCCCTCTCCCGACTTTGAGGACAACGGCCAACTCTACGTGTATCTGACAACCTCGGCGGATAACCGAGTCCTGCGATTTTCCACCGACAATCCCGGGCAATCGGAGGAGATCCTCACTGGAATTCCCAGTCATTCCATACACAATGGCGGGCGGATCGCATTTGGCCCCGACGATCATCTGTGGATCGCTACCGGCGATGCCGGCACTCCCGATCGATCGCAGGACCCGGACTCGCTGGCCGGTAAAATCCTCCGGGTCACCGCCGACGGCAGCATCCCCGATGACAACCCATTTGCGGACTCTCCGGTCTATGCCCTGGGCCTGCGCAATGTGCAGGGATTGGCCTGGAATGGCGATGACCAGCTTTATGCCACTGAATTCGGTCCCGACGTCGACGACGAGATAAACCGCATCGAGGCTGGCGAAAATTACGGCTGGCCGGAAGTCACAGGCGAGTCCGAAGAGGAGGAACTCATCGATCCCGTCTTCGTTCGCCAACCCCCGGTGGCCTCCTGGAGCGGCGCTACATTCCTTGTAGAAAGCGCGATCCCGGAGTGGGACGATCATCTATTCGTCGCCGCCCTTCGGGGCGGCCGCCTGTGGCGTATCGAATTATCCGATGACGGCCAGGAGGTCGTCGACGACGACGAATTATTGGTCGACCATTATGGCCGCCTTCGGCAGGTGACCCAGGCCCCGGACGGCTCGCTGTGGATATTGACCAACAATCACGACGGCCGGGGCTCGCCCACTGAAGGCGACGACCGCATCTTGCGAATCGGCCCTGATTAAGTGTCTCGGGCTCGCCGCACAGCGTTGGGCGACCGACCCAATCTCTGTTAGGATGGGCCGCGCTGCCGACGCGACTGTCGATTTTCGCGTTTTTTTAGATTATGGGAACACCGGGTCTTCTCAAGGCGTTGTATTGTCATTGCCCGCCCCATTTATCCGCCTTATGTGCCGCGAAAAGCCGTACCGAATTACTGCTTCGAGAATACCATGCCAAAAATTATCTGCACTCGATGCAAGAACATCGAAGACGTCTCCGAAGAAATGGCGTCGGAAGAGACGTTTATCTGTTCAAAATGCGAGAGGGCGGCTCGGAAGAAATCGCGCGCCTCTGCCCGACAGCGCCGAAAATCGATCCCCCGCAAACAACACGGCACGCGAGTGATGTTGCCCATCACCTGCGCCGAGTGCGGCGAGACCGACACCCTGGATTACGTCCCTAAAGGCGCCGATCTCGATGACGTTCTATGTCAGGACTGCGCCCGCGAACAATTTGGAACTGACTCCGACTGGGCCCGAATCGAACGCAAGAAAAACAAGCGCAACAAAGCCGATAAGGAATGGGAATTTGAGTGCGACGAATGTGGTCGCACCGACTACCTTCCATTCGAGCCGCAACCGGACCGCCATTACGAATGCAATCTATGTCGACTCGATCACGATACTCCGTCACCGGAGCGATTGAGCGGTCGCGAAAAAGCCGCCGGTGGGGTCTTTATTCGGCGCAACTCTCCGCCGGACGAGTAGACCCACGCCATGATAATCAATTGACAACGGCGCAGCGCCGGTCGTAGATCACTTCTCTGCGCATCGCCCCCCGGCCGGGGCGAAGTAGCTATCACGTCCCATTTTCAGGAATGTCCACCATGTTGGCATCACGATCGATTCTCGAACGCATCGACTCCGCCTCCTCCGTGACGGAGGAAAAACTGTTCAACACCGTCGTCTCCGCCCCCTTTGTCGACGCCACAGACGACTGTCTGGTCTTCGATCTGGGCGATGAACGACGGGCGCGTATCAAGCGCGATGAATTCGGCGACGAGCTGCCCTTTGAACCGGGAGACGACGTGCCGATTCTCGTCGAGGACCAGCGCGGCGATCACTGGATTGGCTCGGTGCGAAAGGCCGAAAAACTGGCCATCTGGCGCTGGCTGGAGTCCGTCAATCAATCTGGAGAACCGGTCGATGGCATGATCACCGCCGAGAATAAAGGTGGACTCTCCGTCGATATGGGCGTGCGCGCCTTTTTGCCGCGCAGCCACGTCGACCTGCACCGCGTCGATGACTGCGCGCCCTACCTCGGTGTGAGCGGTAAATTCGAAGTTATTGAATTCGACAAAAAACGCGGCAATATCGTCGTCAGCCGCCGCAAGATCCTCGAAGAACAGCGGCGTGCCGAGCGAAAGGAGATGGTCTCCAACCTGGAGGCGGGCCAGAAGCATCAGGGCGTGGTGCGAAACCTGACCAAATACGGTGCCTTCGTCGATATTGGCGGAATCGATGGACTGCTCCACGTCACCAATATGACCTGGGGACGCGTCGACCATCCCTCCGAGGTGGTCAGCGCCGGCGATCAGATCGAGGTCGTGGTCCTGGACTGGGATCCCGACAAAGAGCGCCTGGGGCTGGGCCGAAAACAACTGCTCGACGACCCCTGGGAGGGACTTGCCGATCGCTACGAGGTCGATCAGGTCGTCACGGGAAAGGTCGTCAGTCTCGCCGACTTCGGCGCCTTCGTTGAGTTGGAGCCGGGGCTTGAGGGGCTGATCCACGTCACCGAATTGTCCTGGACCCGACGGGTCAACCACCCGGGACAATTGCTGAATCGAAATCAAGAGGTCGAGGTCAAGGTCATCTCCATCGACGCCGACGAACGGCGGATTGGCCTGAGCATCAAGAAATTAGAAGAAAATCCCTGGGTCGTGGTCGCCGAGGACTATCCACCAGAGACGCGTCTGAAAGGGCCGATCAAAAATATCACGGACTTCGGCCTCTTCGTGGAGGTCGAAGATGGGGTGGAGGGTTTGGTCCACGTCAGTGATATTTCCTGGACGAAAACCATCAACGATCCCTCGGAGCATTTCGAGGTGGGCGACGAAGTTGAGGTCGTGGTCCTCGATATCGACGTCGAATCACAGCGAATGAATTTGGGCATCAAACAGCTCGAAGACGATCCCTGGGACAAGGCTGCCGAGGTGGCCGTACCGGGCGATAAAGTGGAAGCGACGATTACGAAACTCACCGATTTCGGCGCCTTTGCCGAAATCGTGGAGGGAGTCGAGGGATTGATCCATATCTCCGAGCTCAGCGACCGCCGGGTCAATAAGGCTGCCGAAGTCGTGCGTCCCGGCCAGAGCGTCACCGCCCTGGTGATGAATTTCGACCCCAAAAAACGCCGCATCGGCCTGTCATTGACCAAAGATGAGTTGCCCGTTGCCGAATCGGATCTGCGCGAATACTCCGATGACGACGCCGACTCCTCGGCGACCCTCGGAGACCTGCTGGGAGACAGCCTCAGCAGCGCAGAAGACAGCAGCGAGGAATGAGTATTAGTCGCGGTATTCGGCGCGCAATTCTTCCAGATATAGATCGTCGTCCCGGTCCTCTGCGTCGGGCCCTTCGAGATCGTCGTTATCGGCATCATCGTCGTTATCACTCAGTCGGCGACGGGCCAGAAATCCCACCGCCATGACCGCCACAGCCAGTCCGGCGATCAATCCGCCGAGCAATGTCATCTGATCGCGCCGAGGGGGCTCGTGCATCTCGAATTCCTCGCCATAGCGATCGAGTAATTCGCGTTTGATCTCCGGGGCGTCCATTCCATTGCGGGCCATCTGCTGGATCTCCTGGCGCGCCGTGGAGGCATTCGACGACGGACACATAGCCAGTGTCTGACCGGGGCAATAAGGGCTGTAGACCTCCTGGGAGACCTGGCGGGTGATCCGCGATACCTCATCGTCGCTGCGCTCGGTGGCACCGGCGATGACGGTCAATCCCATCAAAATCCACAGTGCAATCGCCCCGGCGCCGAACCATCGTCTCATTCGATCCATGATGAACTTCCTTATGGGTTCTTCCAATCAGTAACGCCCAGCCAGCCGCGCAATATATCGCGCTGGTACTGAGTGGGTTCGTCGACGACGTCGAGGTGGTAGGACTTCGGTGGTGCCTTTCCGCAGGTGGCTTCTACGGTTACCAGCCGTCCGCGCCGAAGTGCGTGAACCGTTAGCGTCTCACCGGGCTTTCGCTGGGCAATGAGATCTTCGAATTTCTCGCCGCGAACCGACCATCCGTCGACGGCGACGATTTCGTCGCCGGCGTATAATCCAGCCTTTTCAGCCGGCCCGTGGCGAGCGACAAATTTGATCTCCAATCGATCGCCGACCCGGGTCTTTGTGTCTATGCCGAGCCAACCGCGGGGCTCGCCCTTGTCGGTACGCAACGTTAAACCGGCTGGCGCCAATAACTCTTCCCAGCGAATCTCCTCGGCGCCCCGAACCAGGTGCTCAAAGACCTCGGTGGCATCGGCACCGGATTGTGCGCTGACCGCCTCCTGGACTGCACCTCGGGGAAAACCGATATCATCGGCCACATAATACTCCTTCCACATCCGCCGGAGCACATCGGCCATTGTCTCTTCGCCGTCGGTCTTGTCGCGAATCCACAGATCGAGAAGCCAGGTCACCAATTCGCCCTTTAGATAATACGAGACCGAGGAATTGGGTGTATTCTCATCGCGTCGATACAGTCCGATCCAGGCGTCAAAACTGGCCTCCTCGAGCGACTGAACCAGCCGGCCCGGCACTTTCTTAAGTCTTTCTACCTTGCGCTCCAGTAACTCCATATATCGGGCGGGACCAATAAGGCCCGCCCTGAGGAGCTGATAGGTATCAAAATAGCTCGCCACGCCCTCTACGGCCCACAACGAGCGGGTATAATTTTCTCGCTGGTAATCAAAGGGCCCCAATTCCTCGGGGCGAAGTCGCTTGACGTGATAGGCGTGAAAATGCTCATGGCTCCACAGGCGGAGGAGATTGGCGTATTTTTCGCCGTACTCACCATCTTCGTCCCGCTCGGTGCGGTCGAAATTTTCGGGGCCGAAGATATTGACGCTGCTGTGGCGATGCTCCAGCCCGCCCCACTTTCCCTTGGCGACATGATTGATAAATAAATAGCGCTCGTAGGGGACCTCGGCGAACATCTCCACATTGTGCTCGACGATCTTCGGGAGATCGCGGCGCAACGCGTCGAAGTCGATGCCGTCGCCCCCCCAGGTCACAAAGCGGTGAGGAATCCCGCGCACCTCAAAATCAAACCACCGATGCGGTCCCATTTCTACGGGAGTGTCGAATAACTCGTCGAAATTCCGCGCCACATATCGCGCCCCGTCACCGGGACGGCGCTTCAACCCACAAAAGACATTCCATCCTTCCGGGGCGTCCACCGCAAGCGCTACCGGCTCGTCGAGGCGACCGTCGGGGTATAAGCAGGTGGCCACACAATTAAAAAAGCCATGAGTGCCGTCGAGATGGTTGTGCCGCGGTGACAACTCGTGGGCATAGACCCGATAGGTGGCCACCAGGTCGGTGCAGCCCGAGGTCTCGACGCGCCAGCTCGCCTTGTCGACCTTTTCGACAGATAGACGGCGCCCCTCCTCGTCGCAAACCTTTAGCTTTTGAATGTGTTTTGGATATTCGCGAATCAGGTAGCTGCCGGGCGTCCACACCGGCATTCGCAGCAGCACCTCGTCGGCGCCTCCGAGCTCACCAACCTCCATTCGCACCGCAAGCAGATGGGTATGCGGTGCGGGGGCGGAAATGGTGAAGGAGATGTTTGCGCTCATAAATACCCTCGAGAACCTAATCGACGATGTGGACAAAAAGAAAAGAGCTGCAGCGTCACCGCTGCAGCTCTCTTATTATTCACAGGTCGGTTTCCTGCGCAATCAATCCACTACCAATGCGCAAAATTGCCTATACGGAAACCGTACTGAGCACAAATCATCCATCAGTCAATCTCTCGAATCGCCATGGAGGCACTGTGCTCGTCGGGATACATCTCGCCGCGGAAGGTTCCGGTGTAGCTGTCGTCATCGTCGCGGACCAACTCCAGGATATACATCTCTTCCTGGGCGTCGGTGGGATTCCAGCGTACCTCGACGTTCTCACCGTCAATCGACACGGACTCGATGGAACCACTGGTACCGTCCTGCATGTGGCTGACGGCGATGCCCATCAAAAAGTCGCCGTCGGCCGTCGACTCGCCTTCGTCGTGAAAGATATCGAAATAGGCCAGCGGAACATTGCCGTCATCAAAGGCAGCTCGCCACGAGCCCTGTAGACTTCCGGCATCGACGAGTACTTCATCGTCGTCGGGACCGTGGGCCTCGTAATACTCGGCATCATGCTCGTGGACATTTTCGCCGGCATTTTGATTCTGGTTTTGATTCTGGTTTTGATTTTCTTCCACGTCATTCGTGGAATCATTATCGACGCCGATCTCCTGGCTGTCGCACCCCACTCCGATCGCAGCGGCCAGACAGGCAATGGCCACGAAGACCAGAAGTCGGGACGGGAGCGATGGACCAGCTACGTTCATTGTCGTGGTTCGATGGCTCATCTGTAGACCTCTCATGATGTCCTCAATTGACGGGTACATAAACACTAGCGCAACCGGCGTCTCCCCGGATATTGCCGCAGTAATCGGAACAGGCCGTTCCGTCTCCCTGCGAGATTTCAATATGGCCGTGGGTGGCATTAAATCCAAGGCAGCCGCGGTCCCAGGCAATCACGGCGCCCGCCGGGGCTTCCGTGGTGGGCACGTTGATTCGCTGCATACCTATATCGGCCAGGGCCGCCGGGTTCGGATCGGCGTTACAGCGGAATCCATAGGCGGATAGGTTGAAGTTATAACTGGAGCAGGGTCCGACATTTTGTAGGGCCGCCCAGTCTATACCAGCGCGCTCCATAGCCCGCTTGACGAAGCGCCAGCACAGGCCGAGGGAGCTGCCATTCGACCCTTCGCAGCGAGGTCCGCCCGTGGCCGGATCCCAGCATCGGCCTCCCTCATAGGCCAGATCTTCGGCCAGCGAGGTGTTGATATTGCTTCCACCGGGAAGGGGGTCGCTCGCGGTTTCGCCTTCGGGGATATTGCCGGCTTCATCGGTGACGGTGATAACGATTTCCTCTTTGGCGACCTCGTTGCCGGCGGCGTCGAGGCCGCGAGCGGCGATGCGTCGCTCTCCGTAGTACTGGAAGGTGTACGATGCCTTGAAATTCGAACCGGCGTCGGTCGAGGAATCAATCAACCAATCGTCGTCGATGACCTCTTCTGCGTCACCGGGCACGTAATATTCAACTTCGACGATCTCCGGATTCGATGCCTTGGCCTGGAATGTCAGAGCCGGATGATGGGCTTCGCCGGCCTTGGGCACGATGAACTGAAATTCTTCGCCGGGTACGCCGATCTCGTCGTCTTCGTCGAAGACGAAATCGTCGGCATTGAGATGCCAGGTCGAGTTGCCGCGCGCACTTCGGTCGAGAACCTTCCAGGCATTTCCATCGTCAGACAACGACACCTGGGCGGTGCCCGAGGGCCCGCATTCGCTAGTGGTGGCCGCCTGATATAAGTGCTGAATGACGTGCAGTGAGTCGCCCTCTTTTAGCGGGGAGCCGAAGCGGACGATGAGTTCGCCGCCTTCGGGAACGCCGGCGAGGGTCTGCTCGCGGTTGTCGCAGCTATCGTTGGCCGGCTCTCCGGTGGCGTGGTCCGGATTGCTCACATTGGGACTGCACAACACCTCTGAGGGATAAATATCGTCGGAGCCGCGGGTGTAGTAAATGGAGTCGACTTCGAATCCGTCGACGACGTCGTTGTCCGCCGACGGCGACAGGTCGAGCCCGGTCACGCGAGCATATTTAAAGCTCTCTACTTCTTGGCCGACAATATCCTGCTCGCTGGTCTCACAGACCGCATCGCCGCGTGCGGCGTCGACGACGGCATCGAGTTGGTTTCGCACATGTTGGCCGGGACAGATTGTTGATTGTGATGGCCATTCTCCGTGACCCTGCACGTTGGAGCGTTGAAGATCGATACCGAATTCGTCACTGAGGTGGCGAAGCATGGTTGTCAGGCTGTCGATCTGGGCATCGGAGGGAGCCGTATTCTGGTGGAAGGTTCCCAACAAGGCGATGCCGAGGTTGCCCGTATTATCGCCACCGGCGTGAGCGCCGATGCGATTTTTGGGATTGCCGGCATAGATGGTTCCATCCCAACTAATCAGGTAGTGGTACCCGATGTCGGACCATCCTTGATTCATGTGGATATTCTGGACATTTCGCACCTGTTGAGCGCCGTTGCTAGCGTTGTTGGCAGTCACCGTGTGGTGGACCGTGATACGATTCGGCGTATGGGGGGCGCGGTTCTGGGACGGCGTCTGGGCATTCCAGGCTGAGCGCGGTTGAATCTGCGGAGCCTGCGAGGGGTCGCTGCACGATGGGCCAGTGGAATCGGCGGTCTCCGAGAACATGCACACCTGACCGCCCTGGGTGTCCGGCGGTGGCGGCGCTGAGCTGCCATCGCCGGAGACACCGGCACACTGACTGCCCGGCGAGACCTTGGCGCGGATGTCATCGCCGTAATAAAAACGCAAGATCCGCTCGTAATCCCATCCCTGATCAGCGAGACAAGTGGCGCCATTTTGCGATTTGACACCCCGGTTTGACGGGTGGTTGGGATTGCCCATCGGGTTCGTCGCCGGTCGCACGGCGCCACCGCTTCGGTTTTCGTTATACGTGACGTGATGCTCTGTATTCGTCGGATCGGAGCCGCCAGTGCCCACACATCCGGAGCCGGAGTTGGGAATTGCGCCGGCCACATAAAAGCCGACACTCAAAATATCGTTGCTTCCGTGGAGCAGAACCTCGCCTGCCGTCTCCTCGACGGCCTGCCGATGAAGCTCGGTGGGCTCGGTGCCACAATCGTAGACCTGGTCATCCGTGGTCGGATATAACGCCCGCTGCTCATCCTCTGTAATGAATTGGGCAAAGGTTCGCGCCGCCACGGCCTGCGCCTTGAGCGCCTCCAGCGGGGCGTTGCCATTTTCACAGGCCACGACACTCGGCAGATAATCCTCTTCTACATCCACCGAGCCGTGTCCGACAATATCGACGGAGCAAAAGGAGCTCAACTGTTGGATTCGCACCTCTCGGTCGCCGTCGTCGAGCGCGGCATTCATCACCGGAGTGTCTTCATCCATCAGCCCGCAGCTACTGCTCATCAACAGCAGACTGGCGCCGACCACGGCAAAAAGAGCCCGTGACGTCATCCGACCGACCTCACCTGTTCGTTTCTTCATCACTCGACTCATTGGGAAGCTCCACGCAGTTGATCAATAAACCGTCGAAATCCTCGGCATTGGTTCCGCCGATGCGGGACATAAATTGTCTGACACAGCCAAGTAGTTGCATAAACCATACCGGCTACGAATCGTTACGTGAAGGAAGTCTCTTTCACCCCGGCATAAAGCGGTAGACGGCGATCGGCGCACGATACCACCAGGCCGAATTAGACCGTTTTACCCATCGACCGGGGTTAATTCCCCCCGCCTCCCCGCCTGAGGTGTGACAGATGTTCACACCCCGGCACACCAGAAACTTCTGCCGGAGCAGTTGTCGATGGCGACAAGGCCCGCTTATGATGCGCCCGCCGAAAACCGCTATGAGCAATTTCTCTATTACCTGGATCCGCAATGACTGATTCACTGCAGAATAGCCCGGCCCTCTTTACTGGTTTTCCGGGCTTTTTAAGTGACTATCTCCTCACCGAATTGGTTGGCGAATCGACGGCGCCCATGCATTTTTTATGTCTTCGATCTACCGTCGAGGATGCCAGACGACGGCTTGAGGAATTGGAAGAAGACCATCCCCAGTTGCGGGATCGCTGGCAGGTTCACGCCGGTGATATCGCCGAACCTCGGCTCGGGTTGGACGACGAAACCTACGCGAAGTTAAGCGACGAAATCGGAGTGGTCTGGCATATGGCCGCCATCTACGATCTCGCCGTGGCAGAAGAGATCGCCTACGCCGTCAACGTCGGAGGGACGGTCAATATCCTCGATTTTTGTGAGAACTGTCAGGAGTTTTACCGCCTCAACTACATCTCGACCTGCTATGTGGCCGGCGAGCGATCGGGCACAGTAGACGAAAGTGAACTCGACGTCGGACAATATCACCACAATCACTATGAGGAGACGAAATTCTGGGCC
>SKQC01000435.1 GCA_007119175.1 Myxococcales bacterium
ACCCTGTTGAGCCACATATAGACATCGGAGTCCAAAAATAGAGAATCCGAAAACACGCCGCCGCCGGTCACCAACCTGCCCAGCTGCACCAACACCATCGCCAAAAGAGCCGTGGCGATGACCATCCCCTGTACGTCATCTCCCTTTGTTCCCGCCTGCCCTTCGACCATCGACGCTCCTCAAGGTGTTGCTTGTTGACCGACCTTTCGCCCCATCTTTCCACAGCCCGATCTGGCAGCGCAAGATCGGGGAATGAAATCGACGTCGCTGCCTGTTAGGACACCACTTCGAGGCCCCGGAAACCGAGCCTGACCAAATGGTTTTTTTTACTTCCCGCCTCACTCCGATAGCATTTGCTCAGCCGGCCCCCCATGGGGTACGAATGCGCCGAGGCAACCGTCCGCCCGACCACCGGAGTTCGCAGTATGACTCTTCGCCGTACCGTCTGCACATCCATCGCCATCGTCGTCGCCCTTTTGATGGGCATTCCGGCACTGGCAAGCGCGCAGGACGATCCCGAGCCCGGCCCCTATTTACCCGACTTCTACGAAGGGGTACGGGCCGCCGGCGCTGGCGGGGCCCATACCGCCATCACCTCCGGCGTCGACAGCCTTTATCAAAATCCGGCAGGCATCGCCCGGGCGCCGATGTACGTCGTCGATGGAACCTTCGCCTATAGCCCCAATGGAGCCACCATCGGCGCCGGTGTCGCCGACAGCCTCCACAACCCGGACTTCGGGCTCGGCGTAGGCTATAACTATTTTTTCGGAACCGGCGATCACGACCATATCTCCGGCCACGACGCCCGCGTCGCCTTTGGAGTCCCCGTCGTTCCCGAGCAGATCTCGATTGGCGCCGGCCTGCGATATCTGCGGTTTAGCGACGAAACTATCCCCATCACCGACGACGATGACTCTCAGGCACTCATCCGCGGACTGACCTTCGACGCCGGAGTCAGTGTCCGCCTCGATGACACCATCCATCTGGGGCTTAAGGGGGAAAACTTCATCGACCACTGTGCCGACGACGACCGCTGCCGGGGCGCCACCCCGACGCGTATCACCGCCGGCTTCGGTGCCGGCTTTGAAACCACCTTTTTGATCAGCGGCGAGGCCGGCCTCGACCTCACCAGCAGTGATAGCCCCCTTATCGATTTCGCCGCCGGCGCCGAATACCTCGCCGGCCACGCCGTCCCCCTCCGGGTCGGTTTCGAGCGACGAGCCTTCTTCGACCGAAATCTTTTGACCTTCGGCATGGGATGGCGCTCCGAGGAATTTGGCATCGACGCCTCCTACCGTCACGACCTGTCGAACCCCTCCGATATTGGCTATATGTCGATGAGTTTCTCCCTCTATCTCTTTTGAGATACGGCCCCCCACGTTCCGGCCTAAATTCTGCGAATTTTCTCGATTCTGAGAATTGTGCTTAGCTTTCTGTCAGGGACTGCTACGGCATACTCGTCGCACGACCCGACACCTCGAGGGCGGGGCTTTTTTCGTCTTTGGGCGAAATTTGTCGGGGCGAAAGGCGTTATCAGGGAACTACTAGTCAGTCGACTACAAGCCCATTCGCAGACCTAGATTTACACCTTTTATGGGGGTATCGCAGTTATGACGACCCATCAAGACAATCAACCACCGCGAAAACAAGGCAAAGTCGAACGCTTCGTCGATGAAAACGGCGATATGGCGCTCGACTCGACATCGCTCGACGGTGTCTCCGAGCTATTCGGCGATCTAAGCCTTCCGTTGATGCGAGAATCAGAGCTCAATCTTCCGGCTAACGCTGATCCACTATCCGCCTATCTTGCGCGGCTAAATTACATCGAACCGCTCTCCGCCGACGAACAGCAACAACTGGCGGAGCGCTACACCGACGAAGACCTCAACGCTGGCAAGGTCCTGGTCATGACCAACCTGCGCCTGGTCGTAAAATTGGCCCGGGAGTACCAGCGGCGCTGGACGAATCTCTTAGACCTCATTCAGGAGGGAAACGTCGGTCTCGCAGAGGCCATCACCAGATACGATCCCTATCGGGGCGTTAAATTTACCAGCTACGCCCAGTACTGGATCAGGGCTATGATTCTCAACTATCTGATGAATCATATCCATCCCGTTAAAATCGGCTCCTCGCGGGCCGGGCGAAAACTATTTTACAACCTCAAGAAAGCCCGCCGCGAATTGCAGCGCCAGGGAGAGGAGCCGACGCCGGCGAGGATTGCCGAATATCTGGAAGTCGATGAAAAAGAGGTGGTCCGCGTGGCCGCCCAGCTCGACGCTCCACCGGTATACCTCGACGCTCAGGCGCCGGGGCATGAAAAGACCACCATCGGAGAGTTGATGCGCTCCGACGGCGCCGACCCCGAGGAAGTGGTCACCGATTACGACCTGGTCAGCCGGCTAAGGGAGGCGATGGACGCCTTTGGAGAAGAGATCGAAGACGATCGAGAGCACGCTATCTGGACAAAGCGAATGGTCGCCGAAGAGGCCACAAGCCTGGTCGACCTGGGCGATGAATGGGGGGTATCAAAGGAGCGAATCCGGCAGGTAGAGGTTCAGATCCGCGAGGATTTTCGGTGCTTTTTACTCGATCGACTGGGCGATAAGGTCAAAAAGGAGTTTCTGGAGCGAATGACATGATAAGGCCAATCACCGGCGCCGGCCCGATGGCCGGCGCCGGTGGCTCAGGCTGCTTGCTCCGCCGGCGCCTCGGCATCGCCCTCGTCGTCTTCTTCGGGCGGCCCGTGAATGGTCTCTCGCACCATTTCCACGACCATCAACGCCACGCCGACACAGATCAGCGCGTCGGCCACATTAAACGTCGGCCATCGATAATCATCGGTATATTTCCAGACGATAAAGTCGATGACGTAGCCAAATTGACCGCGGTCAATAAAATTGCCGAGCGCGCCGGCGGCAATAAGGGTCAAACCCCAGAATAAAAATTGCTGGCGAAACGGCACTCCGCGCAACAGCCCGAGAATAATGGCCACCGCCAACAGGCTGACGATGATGAAAAAGGGTTCTCGAAATGACTCGTCGGCGTCGGCAAATAACCCG
>SKQC01000365.1 GCA_007119175.1 Myxococcales bacterium
GCCCCATCAGCTCCCTATTGGCCTCCAATTCGTCGTCCTCTCCGTGGCCCTCGGCAATTTTTTTGGCGACGGCGAAGGACTCCATAAATCCCACCAATGCGATCACCACCGCCGCCGGCAGCAGAGTCTCTAAGACCTCCCAGGTGATCGGCACCAACGTCAGCCCCGGCAGGCCGGTGGGCACATCTCCGACCACCTCCACTCCCCTGGCGTCCAGGCCCAGCGCCCAGATCAGGGCCGTGGAGACCACGACCACAAAAAACATCCCTGGAAACGACGGTTTCCACACCCGGATCGCCAGCAAAAATAATAGACTCACCCCTCCCACCGCGGCCGTCAGAGTGTGAAAGCCGGGACCGACCAGTGAGTCGAATTGGCTAAAGGCGATGATCAGCGCCGCCGCCGAGGTAAATCCGCTGAGTACGGGGTGGGATAAAAAGTTGGTGACGATCCCCAGCCGGGCGACGCCCATCACAAATTGGATCACCCCCACCATCAGCGCCAGGATCAGTGCGTAGCTCAGGTAGGCGTCGGTGCCGGTTTCGGCGATCGCTCCCACGCTGGCGGCGGTCATCAGCGACAATACGGCCACCGGACCGACGGCCAACTGCCGAGAGCTTCCCAAAAGCGCATAACCCACCAGGGGAACCGTCGACGCGTATAGACCCACGATCGGAGGCAAGCCGGCCAGCATGGCGTAGGCCATCCCCTGAGGGATCAGCATCACCGCCGTGGTCAGCCCGGCCACCACGTCCGAGCGCAGGTCACCGCCTTTATAGGATCGCAACTGCTGAAATAGCGGAAATAAGTTGCTCAATATATTCATCGCTGCTCCAAGGCTGGACGCGTCATATCATTTCGATAACGGATCACGCCGGTTTATAGATCGATCATCCAATCATCGCGTCTCCGTGTCGATTGAGAGAAAAAATGGACACACCGCCGTCGACTTCATCCGACGGCGGTGTGTGTATCCGGCAGTGCTCGGCGACGGTCACCGCGCATCAGGCCGCGATGGAGGTCGCCGACGTGGAAGGGTCAACCCGGCGATCACACCTTCTTTTTGGCGAAATACCAGTCGGTGACGTCATACTCCGGGTTATTGACCCGCTCCTCGGCCTCTGCTGTGGTTCCGGGAGGCGGCACGATCACCTTGTCGCCGGGCTGCCAATCCGCCGGGGTGGCCACTCCATGCTCGTCGGAGGTCTGCAGGGCATCGACGAGCCGGACAAATTCATCCATCTTCCGGCCGATCTCAAGCGGGTAGTACACCATCGCTCGCAGCCGACGCTCCGGATCGAGGACGAATACCGCCCGGACCGGCGCGGTGTCGGAGCTGGCCTCGTGGACCATCCCGAATTTCTCGGACACTCCCTGGTCGAGGTCGGCGATGATCGGAAAGGTGATGTCTACATCAAAGTTGTCCTTGATATTTCGCACCCAGGCGATGTGGCTGTGAACGCTGTCCACGGAGTTGCCCAGTAGCGCCACGTTTCGCTTCTCCAGCTCATCGGCGATGGCCTGGAACCCGATAAACTCGGTGGTGCACACCGGGGTAAAGTCGGCGGGGTGGGAAAATAGGATCACCCACTTGTCGGGATTCCACTCCGACAACCGAATGGGGCCGTGGGTGGTTTTGGCCTCAAAATCGGGTACCGGGGCGTTCAACTGAAGAAGGGGCTGCACCCCGGTTTCGGTGGTCTGTTCGACGTCCTGTTCTTGTTGTTCGGTCATGGTATTTCACCCTTGGACTATTTGAGTGGTGATATAAATCCCTCCCCTCCACGGGACTCGGCGAATGTTCTACCAGATCGAATTTGCACACCCTGTGCCAACGACCAAAACAACTCAGAATTGTTCTGAATGGCGCTGATATGGAGCTTTAGGGATACTATACCCCCATTTTCGTTCACCATGATACATGCGATGAAACACTCGTGAAACAGTCGTGGCGCCGATGACGGCCCGCCGACAATAAGATTTATGGAAGTTCGTCGAATCGCTCCGCCAATTCGTTGAGTTCGTCGTCGGTCCACGCCGAGGTGCGATCTATGGTGGCGCCGCGCACCGCTTCGACCGCTTGCGGGGTCACTGGGCCGGCGTTATTGCCCCAGGAGCTGCGGACGTAGGTCAGCAGTTCGGCCAACTGTTCCTGGTGGCCGTGGCAACTCGCACAGGGGGCAGTCAGGACGTTTCAGAAATTGAAACAAAAACGGGCCAACTGCACAATTTCTGTGAGTGGGGTTCGGCAGCCGCTATTTTTCTGCTAGGCCGCTGTGCGCTTTTGGTGGAGCCGGTCGTTGCGATACCTGGCGCCCACGGCGAGAATGAACAATCCGAACGCCAGCAGCGGAAAATACGGAAGCGGCGTCAGGCCCAACAGCCCCACCACCAGCACCATCAGCGCCAGGGCTGCCAGTGTCCAGCTAACGATAGCCCAAAGCAGCATGGTTGGCTTGTCATCGCTGCGTCCGTGGTCAGGATAATCGTTGGCCATGGTGCACTCCTTCGTGCCAGTTGCATAAATCCAAATATAGGCGGGGGCGCCGGGGGACCAAATCGGTGGTGTTGATAAGAGGTCGTGGACGACGATTGAGGCGACACAGAGGCGCCGCGCGTGTGGTGTCTGTGGCACTGCTGACCTGTCAACGCGGCATCTCGCCGCGCGACCAATTGACCAATGATCACCGCTGCGGTCGTCAAATAGGATTTTTTTGCGCTCAACCCCGCGCCGGGCCCCGCAGTGGGTCCGGGGACAAAGATGAACAACCGAACGAGGAGCCATAGCACATGAATCTGATCTATCTGCTGATCTGGGGCACCTGGGTCATCTTCGGCATCAGCGTGATATGGGCGCTAAGCTGGGCGGTCAGCCGTGGCCACATGACCAATGTGGAACAGTCCGGCCAGTCGATTTTCGATGACGAGGAGCCGATCGGTGAAATGACCGACTACTTCCCCGGCGAAGGCCCCGACGGCTACCTCAACGCTCAGGAGGGCACCGATGAGTGAGATGGCCGACGAACCGGGCCATCCCGAGGGCGATCCCGGCGTCCCCCCCCGGGACCGCGATGTGATCCGCCGGGCCCGCATCGACGAGTCCTGTCGGGGGCCGGTGATGTTCTTTATTCTCACCGCCGTCGTTTGGCTGCTGGTGGGGACGGTGCTGGCGATTGTGGCATCGGTGAAGATGCACTCCCCGGAGTTTCTCGCCAATCTGGAGCCGTTGACCTTCGGTCGGGTGCGCCCGGCCCATCTCAATACCGTGATCTACGGATGGTCGTCGCTGGCAGGGATCGGGGTGTTGCTGTGGCTGCAGGCCCGGCTTTGCCGGGCGCCGCTGCGATTTCACCGGCTGCTGTACGGGGTGGGAGTGTTGTGGAATCTGGCCGTCGCCGCCGGAACCATCGCCCTGCTGACGACCCACTTCAACAGTGTGGAATGGCTTGAGTTTCCGGTCTGGACCGCCGCCACGCTGGGGGTGGGCTTTTTGGGGGTGATGGTGGTGTCGCTCGATGTGTTCCGGCGCCGCACCAAACATCATATCTTCGTGTCTCAGTGGTATTTATTCGGGGCCGTGTTCTGGTTTCCGATCCTATATGTGCTGGCGAATATGATGATCCATCTGGGGATGGCCTCCGGGATCGCCCAGGCGACGGCCAATTGGTGGTTTGCCCACAATGTGCTCGGCATCTGGTTTACCCCCATCGGCCTGGCCGCCGCCTACTACTTTATCCCCAAGGTTTTGGGCCGGCCGATCCACAGCTATTATCTGTCGCTGCTGGGATTCTGGACCCTGGCCCTATTTTATAACTGGGCCGGCACTCACCACCTGATCGGGGGGCCGCTGCCGGTGTGGCTGACCACGGTGGGCACCGTGGCGAGCATGATGATGTTTATCCCCGTGGTCACCGTGGCCATCAACCACCATATGACGATGGTCGGTCACTTCCAGAAGCTCAAATACTCGCCGACCCTGCGGTTTATCGTCTTCGGGGCCATGAGCTACACCCTGGTCAGCGTCCAGGGGTCGCTGATGGCGCTTCGCACCGTCAACGAGACCACTCATTTTACCCACTACACCGTGGCCCACGCCCATCTGGGGATGTACGCCTTTTTTACGATGGCGATGTTCGGCTCCATCTACTACCTGGTGCCCCGGCTTCTGGGCCGGGAGTGGCCGTCGGCCACGCTGATCCGGGTGCATTTTTGGTGCACTGCGACCGGGATCTTTTTGTATTTTTCTGGCTTAAGCTGGGGGGGATGGCGCCAGGGGGAGATGATGAATCACGACACCGTCGATTTTCAGGCCATCGTCGACTATCTGATTCCCTTTTTGTGGTCCCGCAGCTTCGCCGGGATCTTGATGACCGTGGGCCATGTGGCATTCGCCATTTTGCTGTGGAAGATGTGGCGGGGCAAAGAGCCGACCGGCGAACCGGCGCTATTCCCCGCTAAAGGGGCCCCGAAAAGGGAAGAGGATTCGCTCCATGACCGCCCCCCCGAATCGAAGCGAGAGGAGTCGTCATGAACCGCACCGCTGTGTTGTTGGCCGGGGTGTTATTGACCGTGGCCAGTTCCTTTGTGGGACTGGTGGTGATCCCGGACTGGCAGCTCGATCCCCTGGCTCCGGTGCAAGCCCCGGACGGGACGATGCAACCCCAAAAACCGACCGGGTCGGTCGCCGAGGGCCGCGCAATTTACAGCGAGCTGGGGTGTATCTACTGCCACTCCCAGCAGGTTCGTCCCCGGGAGTTCGGAGCCGACCAGGCTCGAGGATGGGGCGACCGCCAGACCCATCCTGTCGACCATATCTACGATGCACCGCCGCTGCTGGGAACGATGCGCACCGGCCCCGATCTGGCCAATATCGGGGCCCGTCAGCCCTCGCGAAGCTGGCATCACCTCCACCTATTCGACCCGGAGACGACCTCCCCGGGCTCGATTATGCCTCCCTATCGCTTTCTCTACGATCCGGTCTCCCGCGACGGCGCCGGCCCCCCAGAAACGGCCCTCGATCTGCCCGGAGAATTCGATGATCCGGACTACTGGTGGGTGCCCACTGACCGCGCCGAGGCCCTGGTGGACTACCTGCTGAGCCTGGATCACAGCTATCCCATCGACGACGAGTTGTGAGATGACCGACGACTCAACGAATGGCCCCGGCGACGATTCCAACGGCGAAGAACCGCCGCTGAACCAGGAGGCCCCGCTGGAGGCCGAACCCGAAGAGGGGCGCTGGGACGACATCCACGAGCTCCACGATCCGGTGATGCGCGAGCACGAACGGCCCCGAGACGGCTTCGAACCCATCTCGGTATGGCTGGTGATGCTATTTATGGCTCTGGTCGGCTGGGGCGGGTGGTATCTGGGGGCGTACAGCGGAGCGTTTCGCGTCGATGTCATCGACATCATCCCCCTTCAAGAGCAGGCGACGGTTGCCGAGGAAGTCGACCCGGATCCGGTCGAGATCGACCCGATGGAGCTCGGCGAGGCGATGTACAGTGACTGTGCGGCCTGCCACCAGGCCGACGGCACGGGCGTGGAGGGAACCTTTCCGCCCCTGGTGGACAGCCAGCGGGTGCTGGATAGACCCGCGGAGTTTGCCGGGGTTTTACTCGATGGCCTCCAGGGCCCGCTGGTGGTCGACGGCGTCGAATACGACGAGTTGATGCCGGATCACGGCGATTGGAGTGACGAGGAACTCGCCGCGGTCATGACCTACGTCCGAAACTCCTGGGGCCACGACGCCGACCCGATCGACGAGGCCTTCGTCGCCGATGTCCGCGAGCTGACCGACGAGCGCACCGAACCCTGGACCGACCCTCAACTGCGCGATTTTTTCGAAGGCATCGATACCGAGGACATCGGCGACCGCAACGACGCCGACGATGCCGACGATGCCGACGATGCCGAACGACAAAACGACGAATCATCTGAGGAATGACCCATGGGTGCCTGTTGCCATCAACCCCACGATCGGTCGACGAGGGCTGACGACCACTCTGAGCCAGCCGGCGAACCGGCGATCTGGAAGATCGGCGCCGGGTTGTTATTGGCGGGCAATACCATGACCGTGGGGCTGGCGATCAGCAGCGTTGACGCCGCCCACAACATCACCCTGTTTATCTACATCGCTCTATTCGCCAGCGTGGTCATCATCTTCGAACTGCTGGGCTGGCCCCTGGCCAAGGGGGCCTGGCAGGGGCTAAAAGCCGGGCAGATCAACTTTGATATGTTCTTTCTGATCGCCGTGCTCGCCGCCGTGGCCGCCTCGATGGTGTCGATCGCCACCGAGGCCGGGGCGGTGTACTTCGAGGTCGCCGCCATTCTGCTGGTGATCCACGGGATCGGCCGCCGGGTCGGTACGGTCAACCGGCGCCGGGCCCTGGATGCCGCGCGCTCCTTTGGCCCCGAAGAGACCACGGCAAAACGGCGCGGGAATAACGGCCAATTGGAGACGGTGTCGGTGGACCGGCTCGAAGCCGCAGATCGGGTCGTCGTCGGCCCCGGAGACCTAATACCGGTGGACGGGACCGTCTATGGCGGGGTGGCGATGGTACAGGACACCGAGATCACCGGCGAGTCCTTCGCCACCGCCCGCCGCGCGGGCGACACCGTCTTTGCCGGCTCATACAGCGTCGACGGGACCCTGGAGATCGAGGCCACCGCCACCGCCGGGGACCGGGTCATCGACCAGGTCGTGGACTCCGTTCAGCAAGCCTGGCAACGTCCGTCGCGCTGGCAGCGCCAGGCCCGTGAGGCGATCCGCTGGTTCGTGCCCCTCGTGCTATTGACCACGGTGGCCACGTTTATCGGCTGGACTATCGCCGTCGACTGGACCACCGGGCTATTCCACGCCCTGGCGGTGCTTCTCGTCGCCTGTCCCTGTGCACTGGGGTTTGCGGTGCCCCTGGCAGTGTGGATGACCATGGGCAAGTGGGCCGGCCGGGGGCTGGTCCCCGCCCACGGTCAGTGCGTCGAGACCATGTCCCGGGTCGACACCGTGGTATTTGACAAGACGGGAACCCTGACGGAAGCGACGCCGGGGCTGGTCGACTTCGTCATTGATGATGGCGCCCCCGTCGATGGACGACGGCTGCGCCAGTTGATCGTCGCCGTCGAAGAACAGATCGACCATCCCATCGCCCGGGCGCTGCAGACGCTGGACCGCGATCTTTCCTCGCCATGCTGTGGGCCGACGGTAGTGGTTGAATCCACTCGTCTGGTGGCGGGGCTGGGCATCGAGGCAACGGTCCGGTGTGTCGACACACGCTATCGGCTGCAGATCGGAAGCACCGAGCTGGTCGACGAACTCCATGACCGGGAGTCTCAGCGGCTCCAACAACTGCAGCAGCGAGTCTATCTGCCGGCCACCGCCCGCCTGGTCGCCGTGGTCGTCGACAGCCGGGTCGCGGCGCTGGCCGTGGTCGACGAACGGACCCGTCGGCGCGTCGACCAGGGACTTCAGCGCCTGCGACAGATGGGAATGGAAGTGGGGATAATGACCGGTGATGCCACGGAGCGCACCGAGCGCTTCGAGCTGGATTGGGTCCACGCACAGATGACCCCGGTCGAAAAGCGCGACCAGGTGCGCCGGCTGCAGCACAAGGGGCGGACTGTGTTATTCGTCGGCGACGGGGTCAACGATGCGGCGGCCATGGCCACCGCCGATGTGGCCATCGACGTCGAAGGCGGGGCTCAATTGGCCGCCGGAGTCGGCGATCTGCGCTGGTCCGGGGATAATCTGGAGTCCATCGCCGGCGCCATCGACGCCGCCCGCCGGGCTTTTTCGGTGGTTCGCTTCAATCTGGGCTTTGCCACGATCTACAACGTTGGCGGGATCGCCGTGGCCGCCGCCGGGCTGTTGCACCCGGTGGTCGCGGCGGTGCTAATGATGTCGTCGAGCCTCTTTGTCACCTGGACGACCACCGCTTCGCTGGAGACGCCGTCGTCGCCACCAGATACCATCGATCGCTCCACTATCTTTAGCCCTCAGACCTCGGCCATCCAGAAGTAGGCGGTGATAAAGAGCGCCGATCGAGTTATTTTGTGTTGGTGTTCTACAATTTTGTGTTCAGCTTCGGTATGTCGATCAGACGCGGCACGGACCTTATTCAGAGCTGAAGTCCGACAAAAAAAGCAGCGTCACAACATATCGTCTCATTCCCCCAAGGGAGAACCCATGACCTACTTTCGACAAATCTACGACGAAGGACTCGCCCAGGCCGCCTATATCATCGGCGACCCATCGACTCGCCAGGCGGTGGTGGTCGATCCACTGCGCGATATCGACCTGTACCTCGATCACGCCGCCGACAAGGGCTACGACATCGTCGGTGTCGTGGAAACGCATATCCACGCCGACTTTTTGTCCGGCGGCCGCGAGCTGGCGATGAGCACGGGCGCCAAATTCTATATCTCTGGAGAGACCGTGAAGGGCTGGGAGTACGGGGCCCTCGACGGGCTCGACGTAGTAGAGCTCAACGACGGCGACACCTTCGACGTCGGCGATGGAATCGAGATCAAGGCTCTGCACACCCCAGGACATACCCCGGAGGAGATGTCCTATCTGGTGCTGGAGAAGGGCAATGGCGGCGACCCGATGGCGGTGCTGACCGGCGACTTCATGTTCGTCGGCGATCTGGGGCGGCCCGATCTTCTCGAAGAGGCCGCCGGCGAAGAGGGGACCGCCGCCCCCGGAGCCCGTCAGACCTTCCAGTCCATGACCTCCGGGTTTTTGGAGCTGCCCGACTATGTGGCGGTGTGGCCCGGTCACGGCTCCGGATCGGCCTGCGGCAAAGCCCTGGGGGATGTTCCGTCGTCGTCGATTGGCTACGAAAAACGCAGCGCCTGGTGGTCACAGTTTTTCGAACAGGATGACGAAGACGGGTTTGTCGAGGAATTTTTAAAAGACCAGCCCGAATCACCCACCTATTACGCCAATATGAAGACCTGGAACCGCGACGGGGCCCCCATGCTCGGCGAGCTGCCCTCGCCACCGCGGCTGACCCCGAAGCGCTTTAATGAGCTCGCCGCCTTAGACGACACCTGGGTGATGGATCTGCGCGACCTGCGCAGCTTCGCCCGCGGGCATCTGCCGAGGTCGATCAACTTTGCAAAGCTCAAGGAATTGTCCAACCAGGCCGGCCGCCTCGCTCCCTACGACAAAAACCTGGTGCTGGTTGCCGAACCGAACCAGCTCGAGGAGGCGACCCGGCGACTGATCCGGATCGGTCTCGATGATATCGTCGGCTTCGTCCCCGCCTCCCGCATCGGCCAATACGCCACCGATGGCCTGGACAGCTTCCCGGTGATCGACGATCCCGACGAGGCGTTTGAGCTATACCAGCAGGACAACACCCGGGTCGTCGACACCCGCTCCGCCGGCGAACGCAGCCGCGGTTATATCCCGGAATCCCAGCACGCCTACTACGGCAATATCCCCCAGATGCTCGCCGGGGCCGAGGAAAGGGGCGAGGCGCCCAAGGGCGAGACCATGCTCGTCCACTGCGAGGCCGGCGCCCGCGCCACCGTCGCCGCCAGCTATCTTCAGGCCCACGGATTCAAGGACGTCGTGCTGTACACCGGCGGCTTTGGTGGATGGAAGAAAAAGGGCCACCCCGTCGAGAAGTGATGGTCTTTAATTGGTTCCCGTCCGGCATTTCCGGACGGGAACCAGGATCGAAACATGACTCACGGCTCCTCACAGCTAGCCATCACCAATTGCAGAACATCGTTGGGAAAATCGGCTTCCTTGACCTGTAAGATGCCCAGGGTGGTCTCGTCCATGGCGGCGATCCCCTGTGTGATGTAGCCATTGCCTAACTCCTCAGGAGCTCGTCGGGGATAGTCGATGGAATTAGTCCACGTCTCGCCGAGGGCGTCTACGTAGTAGCGACCCGCACTGTAGTAGAAAAAGCGCCCTGTCCACACAAATTGTCCCATCGCTGTCCCCCCCACCCTGACCGCCGATCCAATACCGGTGGTGGAGAGGTCATGGGGAAGGCGAAATGCCACGGTGCCTATATTGCCGGCGGCGTTGATTGGCGAGAGGACGATATAATGGTCTCCCGTATCGAAGAGCTCGCCAGAAACACTGCCCCGGCCCTCCGTATTTACGATCTGAGGGCCGTCCAATTCGGAACCGTCGATGTCGAAGTGATGCAGGCGAAGGTAACCATCGTCCATATCAAAACGGAGCACTGCCAGATCGCTCTCCTCGCTCCAGCTCATTCCCACAACTCGCTCCCCTTCTCCGGCGACATCAGCGTCGACGGGACTGACCATCGGGCCCAGCGTCGCGTCCAGGGCGATCGATTTCCACCCCTCGCGAAAATGGAGGAGAAATTCGTCTTCCACGGCCAGCGTATTTCGAGGAATTCCCGAGTATTCGGTGGGACCGGCGAGGAGCTCTCCCTCATCGTCGAGAATGAAAAGTAGATTGTCCTCGTCCATGGCTGTGCGGTTGACGGCGAGGGCGACTCGATCGCCGTTGAGTGCCGGGTAGAGTTGGGCGCCATTGAGACCTTCGTCGGTATAAAGGGTGACTTCCGGTTCCACCTGGCCATCGGGTTGAATGACACGGGAGGTGATGGTCCAGGTGGAGGCGCTATCCTGGCTGTATACGTAGAACGCCAGAAAGTGATCGCCCGTCCAGATCAGGGCCGGTTGGTTGGTGAAAAATCCGGTGACCAATTCCTGGCCATCCACATCGTCGATGAGTTCCAACTCGCAGGGGCCCGCAACCTCCGGCTCCTCGTCCTCGGCAGGGACGCAAAAATCGCCTTCCTGGACGGTACCGGAACCACAGCCGAGGATGTCGCAGGATGAACCGTCGCCATTGGGATCTGTGCCATTCGAATCGTCGAGGACACATTTGTCATTATCCTCGACGGTGCCCGGCCCACAGGCACAGACGACGGTACCGTTTTCTGAGGAATTACTATTGACCCCGCCGCCATTGTTGGTCTGGTTTTCGTCATTTTCGGAAGCATTCGGCTCCGTTTGAGAAGAATTCTGAGATTCTTCGTCACTACAACCCGCCAACGCCAGCGCGAGCAGAACGACCAGCGTCCACGACCCGATCGCGAAGTGGTAAGATGGAGTAATTTTCAAAAGACTCATATCCGATTTCCTCCTATTGCATATCGGACGGTGCTGAACACCGATACCTGGGGGCGACGTCGAAGAGCGACGAGGACCAAGAGAAATAGCAACGCCGTAATTCCATTCGCGGCGCCTCCCACAGAGGCACAACTCGACGATCCCTCCGTCTCGGTTTCTTCCTCATCGCCATTATCGCCATTATCGCCATTATCGCCATTATCGCCATTATCGCCATTATCGCCATTATCGCCATTATCGCCATTATCGCCATTATCGCCATTATCGCCA
>SKQC01000253.1 GCA_007119175.1 Myxococcales bacterium
CGGCCGATGGCCGACGTCATCGAGGCGCCCGACCGCTACGAACTCGGCGCCGAGTTGGGACGAGGCGGAGGAGGTCGTGTAGTGGAGGCCCGCGATCGGGTGCTCAAGCGACAGGTGGCGATGAAGTTATTTCGACCGACGCCACAGCAGGGGGAAGCGGGAGTGCGGAGATTTTTGGCCGAAGCTCAGGCGGCCTGTCAGCTCGAGCATCCCAATATCATTCCCGTTTATGATGTGGGGATCCGCGACGATGGAACGATCTTCTATACGATGCATCTGGTAGAGCAGCACTCGCTGGAAGATGTACTGCAGGGATTGCGCCGCGGAGAGTCGGAGTATCTCGAGGAATACTCCTTGCTGCGCCTCCTCACAATCCTGAGTCAGGTCTCGCGGGCCATCGACTATGCCCACGACGCAGGGGTCATTCACCGGGATCTGAAGCCCGGAAATATCATGATCGGCCGCTTCGGAGAGGTCTCGGTGATGGACTGGGGGCTGGCGTATGTCTCCGGGTCCGGTGTGACCACGGAGCTCTCCGAGCAGGGAGAGGATGTCGCCGGAGACGGCTACACGGTGGGCACGCCGGCATATATGGCGCCCGAGCAGGCCCGGGGGACGATGGGGGAGGTCGACGAACAAAGTGATGTCTACGCATTGGGGGCGGTCTTATATGAGATTTTGACCCTGCGTCCTCCTTTTGAACGCGAGGGGCCTGTAGAGACGATGTGGAGTGTTATCGAAAGCGAGTTGGTGTCGCCCGGGCAATGCAATGACCATGGATTGTGGGAGGTTCCGGAGGATCTGGAGCAGATCTGTTTGACGGCGTTGGCCCGAAAAAAAGAGAAGCGATATCCGTCGGCAGGGGCGTTTTTTGATGCCCTGGAGCGCTTTGTCGATGGTGTCCGCCCACGCCGGGCTTTGCGCCAGGTCGAAGAGGGGCGCCGGGCCGTCGAGGAGTACCTGGACAAAAAATCTAAAATCACCGAATTGACCCGTAAGATCGATGTTTTGAGAGAGGAATTCGAGCCCTGGGATCCCATCGAACAAAAGCGTCGGCTGTGGAAATTAGAAGACGAGCGCCGATCGGTGATGGCCGAGAAAGCGCGTGTTTTCGGTGAGGCCGTATTCGGGTTTCAGCGGGCGCTGACCAACGATGATCAGTGCGATACGGCTCGACAGGAGTTGGCGGAGTTGTATTGGGAGCGATATTGCGAAGCTGAGCAAAGGGGCGATGATTTCGAAAAGATCTATTTCGCAACGCGGATTCGCGAGGCTCGAGAGGCCACCTATTGGGAGCGGCTGGCGCCGACGGTCAAGGTCGATGTGCAGACTCGCCCCGTGCAGGCGGAGGTGACGCTGTTTCCGTTGGAGGAAATCGACCGCCGTCTGGTGGTCACTGATAAGCGGGACCTGGGCCGCACACCGGTGAAATTAAATGAGCTGGAGGTCGGGAGTTATCTGCTCGTTTTGCAGGCGGAACAAAAAGCGGTGGTGCGCGCCCCGCTATACGCCCGTCGTGGCGAGGCGGTAGATATGCGAATCGGTCTGCCACCGGAGGAGCTGGCATCAGTCGAATTTGCCTTTATTGCCGGCGGACCATGCATCGTCGGAGGCGATCCGGAGGCCATCAATCCACGAGGCCGCAGGGTGATCGAAGTGCGCTCGTTTTTCTGCGCCAATTTGCCGGTGACGTTTCGGCAATATCTGCAATTTTTAGACGATCGCGATCGTGAGGAGGCCGAACACCATATCCCGCGCTGCGAGGGTAATAATCAAGAGCTGGTGGCTTTCGACGAAGCTGGCGGGCGATGGAAACCGAATGCATTTCTCGGCGATTCCGCGGATACGGAAGTATCAGCCGTGCCCATGGAGCGCCTGATGGATCTTCCCGTCGTCGCCATCACCGCTGCCGATGCCGAGGCTTATTGCCGGTGGCGCTCCGAGCGCGACGGTATTGATTATCGGCTTCCCCGGATGGATGAGTGGGAGAAGGCCGGACGAGGCGTGGATGGTCGCTTATATTCATGGGGAGATCATTTTGACGCCACATTTTGCAAGATGCAGCAGTCGCGACCGGGGGGCAGCCAGCTCGAAGAGGTGGGCGTCTTCGTCGACGACGTCTCACCCTACGGCGTGCGTGATCTCAGTGGAGGCGTCCACGAGTGGTGTGTGAAGTCCGGGGATGGCTCGCAGGGATATGTCATCCGCGGCGGTGCCTGGAATCAGGGTGAGCGGGCCTGCCGACTGGCAAGCACCCGGCGCATCTCCGGGGACCGGCGGGCGATGAATATCGGCATGCGGCTTGTCTACGATGCTCCCTTCGACGATGGCTGGTCGGGAGCCCACATCGCTTCTATCTCCGATGATTGATGTCATCTCCACCGATTGCTCGGGAGGGCTCGCTGGCCTCGGCCTATCCGGTCAACCGAGTGAGACTCTCACGTCCCTGGTCCAGATTGCGATATTGGATCGCCTCCGCCAGGTGGGCGGTGCTCAGATCGTCACAGCCATCCAGATCGGCGATGGTGCGGGCCACTTTCAAAATCCGAGCGCAGCTTCGGGCGCTGAGTCCGAAGCGGTCGACGGCCGACTCCAGCATTTCGTGGCCGTCGTCTCCCGGGTCGGCGTGGGCGCGCAGTAAATCGGGGCCAATCTGAGCGTTGGCGTGGATGTTGTGATCTTCAAATCGCGCGCTCTGACGATCGCGGGCCCGGCGAACTCTGTGGCGGATACTCTCCGATGATTCGCCGCGTTTTGCGCGTCGGATTTTGGCGTAGGGAACGGGCGGGACATGGACGTGGATATCGATGCGATCGAGCAGCGGGCCGGAGAGCCGATTTCGGTATCGGCGCACGTCGTCGATGCTGCATTGGCAGCGCCCGTCGGGGTCGCCGAAATGACCACATCGACAGGGGTTCATAGCGGCCACCAGCATCAATGATGCCGGATATGTGACGCTCAGCATACTGCGGGTCAATGTCACCGAGCCGTTCTCCAGAGGCTGGCGAAGCACTTCCAATGCCGAGCGGCGAAATTCGGGAACCTCGTCCAAAAAAAGCACCCCGTTGTGGGCGAGACTCAACTCGCCGGGCCGAGGAACGCCGGAGCCGCCGCCGGCCAGTCCCACATCGCTGATGGTGTGATGTGGGGCGCGAAAGGGTCGGCGCTGCATCAGTCCACCGTCGGCGAGATGGCCGGTGACGCTGTAGATCCGGGTTGTCTGAAGGGCCTCCTCAAAGGACATGGGCGGCAAGATCGTCGGGATTCGCCGGGCCAGCATGCTTTTTCCGGACCCCGGGGGGCCGATCATCAATACGTTGTGACTTCCGGCGGCGGCCACCTCCAGGGCTCGTTTGACCGGGGCCTGGCCGGCGACCTGGGCGAAATCACCGGAGCCGCCGAAGGGATCGGTGGTGGGGGCGGTGGCGACGTGGCGCAACTCGTCGATATCGCCGCGGCCCTGCAAGGCGGCGATCAGTGGGCGAAGATGGTCGATGGCGACCACGTCAATTCCCTGGACGACGCCGGCTTCGTCGGCATTGTCGGAGGGGACGATGACGCCCTTATAGCCGCGCTCGCGGGCCAATACGGCGAGCGACAGGGCGCCCCGTACCTTGCGCACGCGACCGTCGAGGGCCAACTCGCCGACGATGAGATAGCGGTCCAGCTCAAGGTTGCCCGAGGCCGGGATATCGCCCTGGGCGACCATCAACGCCAGGGCAATTGGCAGATCGAGGGCGGTGCCGTCTTTGCGGATACTCGCCGGGGCCAGATTGACGGTGACCCGCCGGCCCCGTGGGAAATCCAGGGCCAGGTTTTCCATGGCGGATTGAATGCGCAGGCGGCTCTCGCGCACCGCACTATCGGGCAGACCCACCAGGTGGAAGGCGGAAAACCCCAATGTGATGTCGATTTCTACGTCGATGCGAAAGGCGTCGATTCCCAAGACGGCGCCGGAGTGGATCTTTGCGAGCATGCCGACCTCTCGAGCAAGAGAAATGTGATCGTCGATCCTATTATCGACGATTCGCCATCGATCTTGCGTAGAGAGTCGATTTCAATCGCATAAATGCCGCGCTCAGCGCACGGCGATCTCGCCGGGAATCCGGTCGCGGTCGTGGTCGGCGAGGTGATCTAAGACGGGCCCCTTCGGCACGACGCGGGTGGGATTGATCGAGTCGTGGCTGTAATAATAATGCTCTTTGATATGGTCCAGATGGCAGGTCTCGGCAATGCCGGGCATCTGGTAGATCTCAAGGGTATAATTCCACAGATTTTCAAATTCGTAGACGTGGCGGATATTGCATTTAAAATGCCCGTAATACACCGGATCGAAGCGAAGCAATGTGGTGAACATGCAGACGTCGGCTTCTGTAAAGACATCGCCACAGAGGTAGCGGTTTTTGCCCAGGTGTTCGTCCCATTTATTCAATGCCTCGAATAACTCCGTGAGCGCCTCTTCGTAGGCCTCCTGAGTGGTGGCGAAGCCGGAGCGGTACACGCCGTTATTGACCGGCTCGTAGATGGCATCGATGATTTCATCGACCTCGTCGCGGTAGCCCTCGGGCCACAGATCGAATGACTCTGTGGCCAGGTCGCGAAATGCGGTGCTGAACATGCGGATGATTTCGCGGGACTCGTTATTGACGATGGTCCCGCTTTTTTTATCCCACAACACGGGCACGGTGACTCGACCGCTATAATTGGAGTCGGCCTCGGCATAAATCTCGCGCAGAAACTCCTTTCCCAGTATTGAGTCGCCGGTAGCGCCGTCGAAATCGGTGTCGAAAGACCACCCGTTTTCCAGCATATAGGGATGAACCACGGAGACGCCGATGGCATCTTGTAATCCCATCAAGGCCCGCAGTATCAACGTGCGATGGGCCCAGGGACAGGCGTATGAGACGTAGAGGTGATATCGATCGGCGGCGACGGGAAACTTTGCATCTCGCCCGGCGCTGACCTGTTCGCGAAACGTGGTTGGTTCCCGCTCGAAGCGACCCTCGTTGTCGCGAATCCAGGATTCGGTGCGCCACTGTCCATCAATCATTTTTCCCATTGGGGCCTCGTGTTGTCTGTGAAAGCGGATTATCTGTACGGCTGGAAGGAACGATCTATCTGCCCTGGATGTAATCACGAACGGAGGCATTTACAACCGGAGGTGGCTTTAGACCGGACGTACAACTGACCTCGCGAGCCGGGGCCGCCCGCCCGCTCGGGCGGGGACAAGATCGGATACCACCATCGATACGATGACATAGTGCCCGCATCCCCTGTTCAAAATCTGTTCAGTACATTACACAAAGGGCCCGATGTGTTTATGTTGAGTCTCGAACGTTAAGTACGACTTCTCCTCCCTTTTTGAGGTGAGCGGCGATCATGAGTGATGAAGAAGAGGCGACACTAAATATCGGCGCGCTCTCGGTGGCCACCGGGGTTCCCGTGGAGACGATCCGAACCTGGGAGCGGCGCTACGGGTTTCCACAATCAAGCCGCAATGACGCCGGCCACCGGATCTATGAGCTGGCCGCTATCGAGCACCTGCGGCTAATTACCTCGATTCTCGATCAGGGTTATCGGCCATCCCAGTTAGCCGGCTGTAGTTGCGAAGAGCTGGAGGCGCTGCTCGTCAAGAGCACCGGCGGCGACCAGCACCGGGCGTTCTCCGAGGACTGCGGTGTGTGGTTGCAGTGTTGGTCGGAGGCGGTCTCCGATCTGGACCGCCAGCGCTTCGAGCGGCAATTGCGAGCTGAGTACGGGCAAATGAGTGCCCTGAATTTTCTCGATCACCGACTCTCGCCCTTTCTCACCGAGTTGGGTCACGAGTGGGCGGCCGGAAATTTCGGTGTGGTTCACGAACATTTCGCAAGTGAATGCATCCGCGATTTTTTGGCCGCTCTCTGGCGCCCGCTCAGCGCCACCGCCCGTGGGGCGACGGTGATCCTGACCACTTTTTCCGGCGAGGAGCATTGCCTGGGACTTCATATGGCGTCACTGGCGGTGTCGATGGCGGAGCGACGCGTCGTCTTTTTAGGGACCAATATGCCGGTCGATGAAATCGTCTCCGCGGTCGCGAAGACCGGCGCGGCGACAGTGGCCCTTAGTATTTCTACGAATGTGGACGAGGAACGGGCGCGGAGCTGTCTGACACAGCTTCGCGAGAGTCTCGGATCGTCGGTGGAAATCCTCGTCGGCGGCGGCGGGGCTCCTGACGAGGCGCCGGGCACGGCGGTGATACCGAGTTTGAAGGGGCTATACGACTATCTGGCCGGCGATCAGGCCTGACTGATGCTGGTGCCGGTCTGGGTTTGAATCCGGGTGACCTCGACGATTTCGTCGATCGCCTCGGCGGCGCGGTCGCTGGCTCCCTCGGCGTGGTTTCGCAGTTTGGCCATGCGCATGGCCATCTCCTGGGCCAGGTCGTCGACTTTGACGGTGGCCTCGCTGGCTAATCGCTCCACTTTGTCATGAGCGCCGCGGCGAACATTGGTCACGGAACTGCGCAGGTTTTCGACTCGCTCTTCCACATCGTCACTCATCTCTTCGATGCGGGCCGCGAGATCAGTCCCCAGTACCTCGGCGCGCCGCGACGCCTCCTGGCGCGCCAGTTGCGCCCGGTTTCTGACTTCGGTGATGCGCTCGTCAAAGTCAGCCCGGGCCCGCTTGGCGGCCTTGCGAAGGGCCACCGCCGGGTGGGGCCGGTTTTCGACGACGTGGGGCGGCGGCTCGCGCAGATCGGAGACCAACCGGAGTTTGCTCATCGCCCACAGCACGTAATAAGTGATGTCGATCTCCCACCAATAAAACCCCTGTCGAGTCGATGCCTGATAATGATGGTGGTTGTTGTGCCACCCCTCGCCAAAGGTCAACAGGGCCAGTGCGAAGTTGTTCTTACTGTCGTCGTCCGTGTCGTAGCGCCGAGAGCCGACGACGTGAGCCAGCGAATTGATGGTGAATGTGGAGTGCCACAAAATCACGGTGCTCCAGATAAAGCCGACGACCAGCCCCGCCCAGCCGAAGAACGCCCAGCACAAAAAGGCGACGATCAGTGCCGGTACGTGGTGAAAGCGCTGCAATAGCCGCAATTCGGGGAATCTCGCCAGATCTTTGACGCTCGACATGTCGGTGTCGCGCCACTGTGGAGAGATCACCCAGCCAACGTGGGACCAGAAAAACCCGTCCTGGCGCACGGAATGGACATCCTCGGGCTCGTCGGAGTGCCGGTGGTGATGGCGATGGTGGGCCGCCCACCACAATACGCCGCGCTGCATCGAAGTCTGGGCCAGAAAGGCCATCAGAAATTGCATCACGCGGCCCATCTTATAGGTGCGATGGGAAAAATAGCGGTGGTAACCAGCGGTCACCCCGAACATGCGCACGGCGTATAGTGCGACGCAGAGGACGACGGCCTCCCAGGGGACACCGGTCCAGATGGCGGCGAAGCATAGTAGATGCATGGCGCCGAAGCGGAGGGCTAAAAACCATTCTTTCGGCGTATCGGGATAGCGGGCCTGGGTCGATGACTCAGCGGGCATAGGCGGTTCTCCAAACGTGAAATGTGTCGCGACGTACAATGGACAGGATTTGGTTAATTCTCAAGGGTCAATCAGACCGACTGCTAGCGAACCACGAAGTCCACCGGACTCTCTCGGACCTCGCGTTCCGGGACGTAGTAGTCGTATGCACTGCTGGAGCCTGAAGATGCCTCGATGGGTTGTTGAGCAATGATGGCGAAAGATACCTCGACGCGGCCGGCCACGTCTTCGAGATAAAGGGTGATCTGCCGTCCGGAAATTTCATAGTCGCTGAAGTTAGTATGTTCTAAGGCAGCGTCCAGCGATTGGCGATCGGCGGCAAAGCCCGGCGGGACACCGACATCGACTAAAGCCATGCCGATGGGGTCTTCGCTGACACTGAGGCTCGCCGTCACTTCAACGCGATCGTCGACGGTCAATTCCGTGCGGTCGTAGTCGACTTCGATTTGCATGCCGTTGTCGTCGGGAGCGCTCTCGTCCCATGGTTCGTGATAGCGAGACTCAAGGCGGTAGTGATAGCCGCTTTCTTCTGGAGCTTCGATGCGAAGATCCGTGCTCCCTTTGGGAATGTCGAAATGGGCCAGATGAGCCTCGTTTCCGGTGTGCTCGTCGAGGGTGAGCGACCAGACGGTCTCGCCGTCGTGAACGGCTTCGATCGTTCCCTGCGTGGCGGTTTCGCCGCCGGTCGTCGGTGACGTGAGGGCGGCCAGGGCGGCGACCGTGGCCTGGGTGGTGCCCCAGCCGCGCTCTGATTTCGACTCCACCAGCGAGGCAAGTCCGCCTTGAGCGAGTTGCGAATGTTGGTTCGACTCCAGCAATGCAAGCGTGGTCAATGCCGTATTCTCCACAGTGCCTCCTCGCGTGCTGCGCCGGGAATTTTCACCGTCGCCACTCCAACTTGTGATTCCGTCTTCAGTCTCGGCGCGCTCGGCGAGCTCTGTGGCCAGGACACGTTGCATCTCTTCGCGTTGGTCGGCTGTGGCCAATAGATTGAGCGTCAGGGCGAGATCTCTGGTATTTGCCGACTCCACGTCGAGTTCGCTGGCCATATATTCGATCCCTCGTTCGACGACATCCGAGTCGGGGGCGTAGGTGGCGAGACTCCAGGCGATAAATGCCGTCAGGCCCAGCCGATTGTTGATCCCCACCACATAACTCGCGTTCTGGTCGACCTCCCATGAGCCATCGGCCTGCTGGGCTTGGACGACGTAGTCGAACATGGCGCTCATCACATCGGGATCGACGGAGTAGACCTCGTCGATATCGCCGAGCATTCGCAGTCCGTAGGCGGTAATGGAGTGACTGGACGGGGCTCGACCGAAAAGTGAGTAGCCGCCGTCGGCGACCTCGAAGCCCAAAATGCGCTGATATCCCTGAGCGATAAAGCGCTCGGCACGCATCTGGATTTCCGGATTAACGGAGCCGGTCTCCTCCATATAAGCCAGCGCCATGGCGTTGGGATAAAGGGTCGACGAGGTCTGCTCGAAGCAACCTGTGGGCATCGCCAGCATGGCGTCCATTCCCTCGACGAGCTGGCCGAGGACTCCGGGATGTAATTCGACGACCGCTATCGGGCTTCCATCGACGGCGTGGTGGGGCACCTCGAGGACTTCCTCGACGCTGCCGTCGAGGGTGCCGGAGGAAACTTCCGTTTGTTGCCTGCCGTGAGGGGCGACGTCCACCGATCGGCGCACGGCGTCGCCGATGGAGTCGCCGGATTCGACGCCGGTGGCCCGGGCCGTCCACTGGATGTCGTGAACTCCATTTTCGGTCGCCGTGATCTCGAAATCCACGCTGTCCACGCGACTCGGCGGAAGGTGCAAACGGCGTTGGTCGACGTCGGCGTCGAACCAGTTATCACCCTCCAGATCGACGGTCAGGTCCAGAGGTTCATCGCTGTAATTGAAGACCGACACGGCGACGACCACGGAGTCTCCCTGAGTCAGCGAGACGGGCAGTTGCGGTTCGACGAAAAAGGGCTGAAAGACGATGGCGTCGGCATCAGCCGTGCCGATCGAGCCCGATGCGGAAACGGCAGCGGCGTCGATTTTCCAGTTTGTAATGGAGTCGGCCATCGTCAGATCGATGAGCGCCGAGCCATCCTCGCCGGTGATCACGATATCGCTGAATAGGGTTTCCGGGAAGAATTCGCGTACGGCGATCTCGTCGTCGCCCTCAGCCCCCTGAGCTGCTTGCGGCGCTTCGGCCTCAACGGCACCAAATCGGTCTTCAATTTCCAGTCCGCCGATATGTTGGACGGCTTCATGCGAGCCATCACAGGCGAATAGGCTTCCGATGGTGGCGAATACGGCGGGCGCGGCTAGTAGGGACGCAGCGATGTATATGCCGAGCGCCACGAAGGCCTTCGACTGGCGCAGGTAACTGCCGCCAAGATGTGAAAGCGCTATTGTAAAGATGACCGCTGAGAGTGCGAAAGAGCCCAGCCAATCGCCTTCGAAATAAAAATAATAGCCGTCTACGACCATTGTAACCACGAAGAGGAGGTAGGCGACGGCGACGCCGACCAGTCTGCGGTCGCCGTCGGCTCTCAATACGGTGGCAGCGCTCGCCAATATGGCGCCGATGCAGACGACGATGGGAATGAATAGGACTCCAGTTGTCGGGATCAACATCGCCAGGATGATCACGGCAAGGATAAAGAGCATGGAGGTGATGAAGGTGGTGACCAGACCGGCGATGCCAGTGGCAAAAATGTGACTGAATTCGACGTTCCGATCGCGGTATGCGTTCAGCCAGATAATCAAACCTGTGGCGAGAAATAGGTAGATAATGCCGAGTATCCAGCCCTCTTCAACGGCGATGAACGTCGCGCCGGCCAGATATAGCCCTCCCATGGCGATGACGGATAGAGCGGAGCCGAGCTGATCGCCGCCGATATGGTCGGCGGCGGCGTAGGCCAGCGCCAGGGGAATGGCGCAGGAGCTGGCGACGATGAGTGCGTCGTAGTCGTTGAGAAGCGCGCGGTCGAAGGCGTTTTCGAACCAGCCCAGGGCGGCGAAGGCCAGAAATAAATGAAGTACGCAGAGCGCGGCGAGGCCCGCCCAAAATGAGCTCTCGGTATCGCTCCGTTGGCTAAATGCCACCCAGGAGATGGCGCCGACGGAGAGGATGACGAAGAGGAAGTCGAGCTCGCCTGTCCAGAAGGTGTTCATGCCCGCTGCTGTCGCTGCAAAGGCAGCCATCGCCGCCAGCGCAAGAGAGGCGCGGTGCAATGATTTAACGGGCTTTTTATCTTTTCGTCGGTGGGCAAAGACCCAGGCTGCAAGTGCGAAGGGAATTGTGATCAGAAATAAGAGGGCGATCAACGCGTTCCAGCGGGCGTGGTCGAATTGGCGCTGTTCGACGCCGTCGAAGAGCGCTTGCCAGCCATCGGCGTGGTTCGATGCCGAGTCGAGATGAGCGTATTTCATCCCGCAGTGGGGCATCTCTTCAACGGTGCTCGACTCCGGCCGCAGGAGGTCACGGGGGCGATAGTCATAGAGCCACACCGTGGGCTGGAGCAGCTTTTCTTCGACCTGCAGGTGAGCAGCAGCAATGCCGAGTTCGTTGGAGCCGACGGCGAATACCGACTCGTCGACGATATCGAGCCCCACCGAGGCGGGTACGGCTTTGCCGTCTTCTCTTGTTTCGATGCGAATCTGCGCCGCTTCGCCCGGGGCGTATTGTTCGGCGTCCGGTGTGATCTTAAGCGAGAGATCGTCGGCACCGGCGACGGGGACCAGAGTCGCTGTTTTATGCACGTCGCCGTCCGTGCCGATTGTCCAGGCGCGGATCTCCAATTGTCCCGCCATTGCGGCACCGATATCGAAGTCC
>SKQC01000255.1 GCA_007119175.1 Myxococcales bacterium
GGGTGGTTCGATGAGGAATTGGTGCTCGAAGAAGGTGAAACCCACGAGTTGTCGGTCCTATTTGAGATGCCCGAGCGTCGATGGATCGACGCCGGCCAATCCGATCACCGCTGAAGCCCTGGATATCGTCGAACTGACGGGCGAAAATTCCTATGCACCCGATGGCGATGAGCTGGCCTACGAATGGTCGATTCTGACCTATCCACAGGATTCATTGACCACCATTGATGCGCCCCAGGATGCCGAGCCATCTATTGAGATCGACGTGGCCGGTTATTTTCTGGTGGAGTTGAGTGTCTACGACGAGGGTGGGTTGGCGAATTGCGAGGTGGAGTTTCTGGAGATCAATCCGTAATACGAGTCTCAACTCAACAGCGTGAGATATATTCTGGATGCAGATGAAGCGGTGTATTGGATATTTTATTGTCGTTTTAGGGGTGAATGTCGCGATATTTGCTGGCTGTGATCGCACGCAGCCCGTTGAAGAAGCGGAGAGTCTGGCCGCCGTGGAGGGCGATCAAGCGGGTGTCGACGAGGAGAGCCCGGGCGATGATGTATCCGCTGATGAATCCGGAGCTGCAAGAGTGCCTGTGGAGATTGAAGACGACGGCGAACAAGAAGAGACGGGCCTGATACCTGAGTGTGAAGATCTCGACGGACTCCCCAGGGAGGCATCGGCAACAGCCGGTGAGACCCATGAGAATTTCCAGCGTTTTCGCGACGAGGTCGAAGACCTGGGAGAAGGCGGCTCGAAGGAAGATGCTGAGACGAACTGGCAGCTCGAAAAAACAGAGCGCGAGGCCTGCGCCAGATGGATAGGTCATCAGGAATTCTCAAGAGACTGGCCCGGCGAACACGGCGGCTGTTTCGTGTCATTTCAGTTTGGCGGTGATGTGGCGAAACTGTCTCAGACCATCGCGTGTGGCGATACCTGTTCGTCGCGCCGGGCGGTCTGGCGGCGAGGTGAGCCGGAGGCCGTAGAGATTAAGGCATTTGCCTTTGCCACACTCCATCTGGTGTCTTCCGGTAATATGATCGTCTTCCATGACGAGGGGCTCGACAGTCCTGTCCAACCGGAGCTATTTCGATTCGATCTGGATACCGGGCAGCGATGTCGGCTGACGGCCGACTGCTTCTCGCCCACAATTGCTCCCGACGGCGAAACCGTGGTCTGCCGAAATCGCGATGCCGACGTACTCACCGTGCCCATTACCGGCGGGGAGCCCGTGGTCGTCAAAAAGGCCGATAAGCCGTCGTCTCACGATGTCTATATCCGATGGCATTGGGGCGACTTTCCAACCCCCGTAGACTTCGTGGCCGACGATCGAATGAAGTATTCGTTTACGACGCTTCCTTCAAAAAGTCAGGGCGAGCCGGCGGCCGGTGAGTTGGAGCACGTGGAAAAAGAGATTGATTGGCCCGTCAGGTAAGTAATTATGAGACGACCCGAACAGAAATACTTTCCGTACCGTCGTCGGTCATTCAGAGGGTTTGATGACGACGTCGACGGGACGGATCATATTGACTGCGTAGGCTCCCTTGCGCCAGTCGTGATCTGCGGGTTGGACCTCGCCTTTGTCGGTGCGTGCTCGGCTTAAAAGCGTCGTCTCTCCCGGGTTTTTCGGCACGGCCCAGGTATAACTCCAGCGCTGCCAGCCGTGGCGGTGGGGGGAGTCGATCAGGTCGGCATCGTTGTAGGTGTCACCGCCGTCGACGCTGACCTCCACGGCTTCGATATTGCCCTCTCCTCCCCAGGCAAACCCCTCGATGGTCACCGTTTGACCGGCGGCCAGTCGCTGGCCGTCGATGGGGCTTCCGATGTGGGATTTTACGGCTATCGAGCTCAGGGGACGACGTACTGCAAGGTCGTCGTCGTACTCCCAGGTGGCGTAATCTTCGGTCTGAAAATAACCCTGAAACCGACCGGTGATCGCCACGATGCGTACCAGCCACTTTACAGACGCCATGCCGTACCATCCGGGAACGACAAGTCGAGCCGGATAGCCGTGGTCCGGTATGAGCGCTTCGCCGTTCATTCCGGTCGCGACCATCACATCGTCGGACAGGGCCTTTTCGACGGGAAGACTTCGGGCATACGGCGTTTGCACCGAGCCACCGTCGGCGGTCTCAAGCCGGCCCCGGTCGGCCCCGACGAAGACCAGTTCTTCGACATTGTCGTCGATGTCGATCTCGTCGAGAAGCTGTGTCAGCGGTACGCCACTCCACGCGGCGGTTCCGATCGCCCCCTGCTGCCACGGGACCCCTGAGGCGCGGTCGCCGAGTCGGGCGCGACTGTTTCCAGCGCACTCGAGGGTCGCTACCACTGTTTGTTGGTCGAAGCTCCGGAGATCATCGAGTCCCCAGCAGTGGGATCGATCGACGGCTCCCTCGACCCGGAGTGACCAGGATTGGGCATCGAGATCGGGGACGTCGAAGTGATTGCGCACGAAAAACCACTCCGTCGGCGTCATTGGCGCATTGAAAATGGTGGGTAGACCCTCTCGGTTATCGGGTTGTCGTTGCCGGACGATCAATTCGCTGGTCTTTCGTCGAACCATGGGCTCTCCCGGATGTCTGTATAAGGACCATTGTCGAAGCGCTGCGTCGGTTCGCATCGAATGGCTTCCACAGCTCAGATCTAAGTCCGATCGGCGACGTGACAAATTCGGCCCTCGCCCCACTTATTATCACCATCGTCGAATCGCTGGCGGCTGTGGCATCTTCTGAATGCCCTTGCTCTGTGCAGCATCCGGGCGTCACTGTGGTGAGAAATGAGAGTTAGAACCGTGGAATTGGGATCGTCGCCCCGGGCTGATGGGGTTCCAACCCGCGGGGGATCTCCGAGAGGTCGTCGCAACGCGGTGCGCCGATCCAACGGTGTGATTCGGAGAATCTCCCGCCATTACTGGCCGATGATCGTCTCTCGGGCGGTATTTGGGGTGGTGTTTTCATATTTTTTTGGGCCGTATTTCTGGGCGGTATTTTCGGTATGTCGGCTGGCGTTCTATGGTGGAAGGCGTTGCGATCGTCGATAGCCTCAATTCAAGAGCAGCACTCGTAACCCGGATTATTCATGAGATGTCGTAGCGAGGAGAAATCAGCGTCAAAACCGCAAGATTGAGCCCCACAGGCGATGCGCCGCATCGTCGAGGAGCGAAATGAAGCGATTTTGGGGCTGATGAGCCGCAGTAGACGAGTCATGAATAATCCGAGGTAACGGGGTAAAAAGGAGATCCGGATGACCTATTTTCCCTCCGTCGATGACGAAGGCGGATTGGCGGGAGTATTTCAGCGCTTTCCTCGTGGGGTTGACTCGTTGCTGGTATTTCACGACGAGTTGCTGCGAGGGGAAAGCGACCTCACCGTGGGCCAGCGGGAGTTGATCGCCGCCTATGTATCAGCCCTGAACGATTGTGGGTTTTGCTTTCAGGCCCATCGGGTCTACAGCGCGTTGTACGGGATCGACGTGGAGCTTTTCGACGGTCTGGTGGAAGATGTGGATACCAGCGACCTCGATGAAGAGCTAAAACCCCTCTTTCGTTATGTGCGCAAACTGACCTTAAAGCCCGCGCGGCTGGAGCAGGACGATGTCGATGAGGTGCTCGATGCGGGATTCTCCGAAGAGGCGCTCCACGACGCGGTGCTGGTGGTGGGCTTATTTAATCTGATGAATCGGATTCTCTTCGGCCATGGCGTCGATGATCATCAAGCCCGCTACGGCGAGCGATTGGCGAAGGTGCTAAAGACCCCTGTAGAGCAGCGCGAGGAGCGAAACGAGACGGACCTGGGCTCTGCGCCTTACCAGGCCTTCGGCCGAGCTCTGGCGGATGACAAAAAGTCGGATAATACGGAAGAGTAAGTCGTAGTGCCCAACTTGTGCGATCATTTGAGGAGTGTTCTGGTGGTTGAATTGCGATATTGGAGTCGGCTGTTTTTCCCCGTTGTCTTCATCGCTCTGTGCAGTGGTTGCAGTGGCGAAGGCGAAACGCATGACGTCGACGATACGGGAGTGGGGACTGACGTCTCGATAAATCAGGGCGAACAAGGCGATGTCAGCCAGCCCGATGTCAGCCAGCCCGGTGATGATACGGATGTCGATGCGGCGTCAAATGATGTCGATAGTGGCAGCGGCGGCGATACCGACAGCGACAGCGATGCGGGCGCAAATGATGAGGAGAACGACGATCCGTTGGCCTGTCCGCCCCGCGCGTCGGCCCAGGGAGAGGTGGTGGATGTGAGCCCTGAAGATGTCGATGAACTCCCCAATATGGTGCGGACTGCCGAGTCGGGGACCACATTCGTGCTGGCCGATGGAACCTACGAGATCCCCGATACCATTCAGGTGCGTGCCGAGGATATCACGCTTCGATCGGCCTCCGATGATCGCGACGCTGTGGTGATTGATGGCCGCTACGAGGTAAATTCGCTGATCTACGCCACGGCCTCCGATATGACGGTGGCTCACCTGACACTGACCCGGGCGGTGCATCATCCGATCCACGTCACACCGGGCGCCGAAGAGACCACATCTGTAACGGGCACCGACATCTATGATGTGGCGATCACCGATGCCTCCCAGCAATTCATCAAGATCAATGGCAACTCAGACCGCACAGCTTTCGTCGATGAGGGCCGCGTGGAGTGTTCGTATTTTGAACTCACAGACGCCGGCCGACCCCACGTCGACCGCACGGCCACCGGTTGTTATACCGGTGGCGTCGATGCCCATGGCGCCCGCGATTGGGTCGTTCGAAATAATGAATTTCACGATATTTACTGCGCTGGTGAGGGACTCGCCCAGCATGCGATTCACTTCTGGACCGGTTCCCGCGATACATTGGTCGAGAATAATTGGATCTACAACTGTGCGCGGGGCATTGGCTTCGGCCTTCGCCAGTCGGGAGAGGCCAGAACCTACGACGATGAGCTCTATGCCGAGCTCGAGGGGCTGATCGGCCACTACGACGGGTTGATTCGCAACAATGTCATTTTTGCCGATCACGAGTGGTACGATACGGGTATCGAGATCGCCCAGAATCCGGGGGGCCGAGTCTATCACAATACGATCTATAGCGTGGAGGCCACCGAAAGTTTTGCTTCCATCGACTACCGGTTTGAGAATACGGATGCGGAGATTCGAAATAATCTCACCGATAGGATCTCCGTGAGAAATGATGCCAGTGGAACCGTGGACCACAACCTGGAGTCCATCGGCCCTGAGTTATTCGTCGATGCCGCACAACGAGATTTTCACCTCGTGTCGGAAGCGACGGAGGCCATCGAGCAGGGGATCGACGTGCCGGAGGCGGGCGTTGATATGGACGGAGAAAGCCGGCCCAAGGGGGCGGCCCCCGATATCGGGGCCGACGAATATTGATGGGGTTTCGGTCGTTGGGGGGCCCCGGCCAGCCTGGCCGCCATCCGAAGGTTAAAGCGTTGGGGGTCCGCGGCCAGTCTGGCCGCCTTTCAGCCCCCGGGGCCCGCGGCCAGCCTGGCCGCCTTTCGGGGCGACTAGCCTGAATCTCAGGGGCGTATTAGCGCATAACTTCGTCACCCAACTGAACGCTCACTCCTGTTCTTCATGCTTCTTGGGCTATTTATTCAACCAATCACTTGACTACTTGTCTGTAGAGACTATTCAACCAAGTGCTTGATTAACCGCGTTCTCAGATGCACAGACAAATATGCAGGAGAAAAGATGACCGACGAGACGAATAAGACCCTCTTTATTCTCAATGGCCCTCCCTACGGTACGGAGCACAGTTATAATGGGCTTCGGCTGGCCGGCCGCATGATTCGCCGCGACAACCAGGAGATTAAGGTGTTTTTGATGGGTGACGCCGCTCCCTGTGCCAAGGGCGGACAAAATGTGCCCAAGGGCTATTATAACCTCGAGCATATGCTCAAGATGGTAACTCGGCGCGACGGCGAGGTCGGCGTCTGCGGAAGCTGTTTGGACGCCCGCGGCATCGACGAGCAAGAATTGGCAAACGGGACACACCGAAGCGGCATGGAGGAGCTTACGGATTGGACGATCTGGGCCGACAAAGTGATCGTTTTTTAAATACGGAGACAACGCAGTGGGTTGCAATACACATACACGGACGTTCAAAAACGCCGTCTACGATCACCTGGCGACGGTGGGCAAGGCGCTGTCGAGCAGTACACGCCTTGAGATATTGGAGGTGTTGGCCCAGGCACCGCGGACGGTGGACTCCATCGCTGCCGAGGTAGATCAATCGGTGGCCAACACCTCGCAGCATCTCCAGAAATTAAAAAAAGCCCGCCTGGTCACGGGCCGACGAGACGGGCTCTACGTCATCTACTCGCTGAGCGGAGAGGACGTCGTCGAACTGCTCGACAAGCTAAATCGGGTAGCCGACGAGCATATCAAGGAGTTGGAAGAGCTGGCGACCGAGTTTTTTGGAGAGCGAGATGGTCTGGAAGCCGTCGATCACCACACCCTCTTAGAGCGCATCAAAGACGGTACAGCGGTGCTCATCGACGTGCGTCCCGAGGAGGAATACGACGCCGGACATCTGCCGGGAGCTCTGTCGATACCGGTCGATGAACTCGAGGCCCATATCGAGAGTCTGCCCACAGATCGGACCATCGTCGCCTATTGTCGAGGGCCTTATTGCGCATGGTCGGCAGAGGCCGTCAATCAGTTGCGAGCCAGGGGCTATGATGCCCGACGCGCAGATGTGTCGGCTCCTTTTTGGAAAGCCGGAGATCAGACATGAGTGCCAGCGAAGATCCCATTTATTTAGATCACAACGCCACCACTCCGGTGTTGCCGGAGGCTGTGGAGGCCATGATGCCCTATCTGCGAGAGCATTTTGGCAATCCGTCGAGTGCGCATGTGTACGGAAAGCGCGCCCAGCGGGCTGTGGAGCGGGCACGAGAGCAGGTTGCCTCACTTATCGGCTGTATGCCCTCAGAGATCGTTTTTACCTCAGGGGGAACGGAGGCCAATAACCTGGCCATCCGCGGAGTAGCAGCCGCGCGCGATGGTCGGCGAGGCATCATAAGCTCGGCAATTGAACATCCGGCCACGGCTCAATGCTGTCAGTCGCTTGAGCAGCGCGGATGGTCGGTGACAAATGTCGATGTCGACGAAGATGGTCGGGTCATCGTCGAGCAGGTGAGAGAGGCCATCGGCGAAGACACGGCGCTGGTCACGGTGATGCACGCCAATAATGAAACCGGCGTCATCCAGCCCGTCGACGAGATCGCCAAATTAGCCCACGAGGCGGGCGCCAGCGTCCATACCGACGCCGCTCAATCGGTGGGCAAGGTGGCCGTCGGCGTCGAGGAATTGGGCGTCGATCTGCTCTCCGTGGCGGGCCACAAACTCTACGCCCCCAAGGGCGTGGGGGCACTGTATATACGGCGCGGAACACCGCTTAAGCCCCTGCTTTTGGGCGCCGGTCACGAGGGAGGTCTTCGCCCGGGGACGGAAAATGTCGCCTCTATCGTCGGCCTTGGCAAAGCCTGCGAATATGCAGCGTCCACACTAAAATCAGAAGGAGAGCGCATCGAGGGCCTGCGCGAGCTTTTGTGGGATTTATTGAGAGATGGCATCGACGGCATAAAGCTCAATGGTCATCGCGAAAAACGACTGCCCAATACGCTCAATGTGCGCTTTCCAGACATCTCCGGCTACGTCCTTCTGGAGGCGGCGCCACAGGTGGCAGCATCGACGGCGTCGGCCTGTCACGGCTCGGCATTGGCGGCCTCTGACGTCATTTTGGCCATGGGAGTCGCGCCCGAAAAAGCCCAGGGCTCGGTGCGTCTTAGCCTGGGAAGATCGACAACGCGTGAAGACATCCATCGCGCAGCCACAGCATTGATTGGGGCCTGGAATTCTCAGGCGGGCTCTTGATCACGACAAGGCGCGGATGGCTGACGCGCGAGGGGGGGCGTTGTCAATTGGTATCAATTACAAACGGACACCTGGCTTCGACTGTTGTCATTGTTGCGTCTTGCTCCGACGGGAAGCGCATAGTACCGGTTATGGTTCATGTCCAAACAAACACAGCCCCCAAACACAGCCCGACAGAAGAACATCCCCCTGAAATTCCGGGATGATCGTGGATTTTCCCGGGTCATTCAGCACGAGGTTTTGGTCGGGGAAATTAGACGGGCGATGGAGTCTCTGGAATTGACTGCCGAAAGAAGCGAATGAGGGTGGAATTAGGGGGGGGCGACAGGGATAAACCCCTGGTGAAAGCGCCACTTTCACCGGCGTGGATGGTCAGTCAGGGCAAAATTGCGGCGAAATGGACAGAGTTCGGCGATCAAAGCCGGTGGTCGGCTTTGTACTGGGGGAACGTGATAGCACCTGCGAATCGTGAGCTCAGCCTGTAGCAAACAGACCGGGTTCATCTTCCCGTGGTGATCCACACGAGATGGGGGCACAGCGCTTTAGCTCAACGGTCCCACAGGGGAAAGTGATCCTCTTTTTTTTGCCTGCTAACCAACGCTGTCGTCTCGTCTCGTAGCGATCGCGAAATGTCCGATAAGTGGCGATGGCGCTGTTGAGAAGCTCTCTGTTCTTTGATGCGAACCGGGGATTGATGCCTTTTTTACGGTCTTCGGTGTTCGGTGAGGAGAAGGGCTCGATGGCCAGAATTTTCTCTCGTCCAAGACAGGTTAGATTCTTGTTCCGTCGCTCGGCAAGCACCTCGTCTTCTGCCTGTTTGAGAAGATCTTGGAAATGTTCCCGCACCTCCTCAAGGGTCATGTCGTCGTAGCCAGGTGGTGGTTTTGGGGTGAATTTGACGACATCCGGATTGCGGCGTCCGTAAAACTGGTCCGGTTTTTCGATGGAAATGGTCTCGCCCCAGTGTTTTGGCAGGATTTTAAATCCCGGCCAGTCCTCGGCGCGGTCGACCAGGCCGGCGCGGACGGGATTGAGCCAGATATACAGCAATTTGCGCTCGATGGCGTCACGGTCCAACAAAACGGTGTCGCCGTAGCTTCCGGACGCCCAGAAGTGGCCGTCTCGGTCGAGGTCTCGATTTCGGGCCCGGGCAATGCCACTCATGGCATCCTTCATAAAGGCACTTCGATCGCCGGTGGAGTCTCCCACCGCGAAGTGAACGTGGTTCGACATTCCGACCGCCGCGTAGATGTACTGCCCGTGCCGTTCGGCGGCTTTGCCGACCTCGAATGGAAGGACTGTGTTGATGTAGTCGTCGGGACGAAGAAAGTAGCGTCTCTGTGCACAGCGGCGGGTGATCATGGCGATCTGTCCAGCGATATGTCGACGTGGCGGCGTCATCTTGCGTTCCTCCAGAAAGAGTGTGGTTGGTCTCTCTGGATTGTTGTCGACAGTTTTTCAAAAAAGTTGCGTCATGACCGCTCAACTCGGTGTGCCGATCCAACGGTTTAATTCGAGGAATCTCCCGCTATTACTGGCCGATGATCGTCTCTCGGGTGGTATTTTGGGGGGCAGTATTTTCTCTTTTTACGCCATCGTGTACGGTATACGGGATTTTTAAAAATTCGAGTGATGACGCGATACCGAGGCTGGAGAATCGATGAGAGCTCTTAATTTGTGGACAATTGTTGTGGCACTGGGGTCACTCATCGTTTTTGCGGCTTGCGGAGAGGATGTGGGCGACAATGAAGCAACCATAAACGCGAATCAGCAAAATCAGAACGATGGCATCAACGATGTCGGTCCGGGCAACGACGTGGGACCGGGCAATGACGTGGAGCCGAGTAACGATGTCGATCCCGGCAATGACACGGAGCCCAGCAACGATACACAGCCGGATCCTGTGGAGTTGGGAGATCCGCCGGTGCCCGGTGTCGACCCCTCGTGGGTGGGCGGACATTCTGTGCAGAATCGTGCCATCATCGTTGAGCATTACGGCGACAGTGGGCCGATCATGTATTTTACGTCGGGGATCCATGGCCAGGAGCGATTGGCCGTCACCTATGCGGAGCGTTTTCGCACCTATCTCAACGCCGGATATGCCGAAGACCAGGGGATTCAGGTGGTGTTTATGCAATCCACCAATCCCGATGGAACGGAGATCTATGATCGCTACAACATCAATGACGTCGATCTGAATCGGAATTTTCCGACCAGCAATTATCATCCGGGCGGCGTGGGCGGTCCGGAGCCCCTCAGTGAACCGGAGACGGTGGCGATGAAAAACGTCATTGACGCCTCAAACCTGACCTCGGCGCTGACCCTTCATTGTTGTGTGCCCACCTTCGACGCCGACGGACCGGGCGAGGAGTTGGCCCAGGACATGTCGGACGCTATGGACCCGGAGTATCGATTCGGGGCCGACCCGCTGGGCGCAGCGTCGGGGTCGATGGGAAGCTATGTGGGGGTCGATATGAATAAGCCGATCATCACCGTGGAATTTGCGGGGTCGCATTTCATGGATCCCCTGGTCCAACTGCAGCAGATGGACCTCGCCGTCGACGCCGCCGGGGTGTGGACGGCACAAAATGGGGGGGCCGAACAGGTCGACTTCGATGAGATGAATACGGAAGACGAATGGAGCTTGCGCTCCTGGTACGCCGGGAGCTCCGCCGGGGGATTGCCGCTGCGCGTAGAGACGGCGGGTGAACGCCAGGAAGAGACCTATGTCCTATTGTCCGGCTTCGACGGCTCGAGCCTCCTCGGCCCATGGATCGCGGAGCATATTCGCCGTGAGTTGCTCGCCCTGCCACAACTCGATATGCAGCACTGGCGCATGATGACGGCCGTCAACCCCGACGGCCTCGCCGCCGGAACAGCGACCAACGCCGATGGTAACGACGTCGCCCAGGTGATGGACGAGGCCATTGTCGACGGCAATTCCATCAGTCCCGAAGCGGACTCTGTCGTCGAGCTTCTCGAGGACCTAACGGCCACCGTGTTCCTCGTAATGAGTAGCCCAGACGAGACGGACCATGTCGATATCGTCGGCCCCAGAAGCGATGAATTAAGTGAGCATATCCCCTCCCGATTCGAATCGGGCGCTGTCGACCTGGACCTGGTGCAACTATTGGCTTCTGAGGGCCACACGGTGGTCCAGATCTTGGTGGGAAGTCAAAATGCTGAGGCTCAGATTGAAGCGGGCAACTGGGTCGACTTTGACCAGACTCTGAACAGTCCCTTCGATTTCAGCGAGATGGTCCTACAGATGAGTTATGAATGAAAACGCAGCGTAAGCTTATATGCGGCGTCATGACCGCTCAACTCGATGTGCTGAATTGATGGTGTAATTCGGATAATCCCCCGCTATTACTGGCCGATGATCGTCTCTCGGGCGGTATTTTTATTGTATTTTTGGGCGGTATTTTGGGCGGAATTGATGGTGTAATTCGGATAA
>SKQC01000156.1 GCA_007119175.1 Myxococcales bacterium
AAATAATTGGAATTGGCTACACCGGCTGCGATGGGCTTCCCGAGCTCGACGACATGGCCGAAGGCCCGGAGCTCGACGAGGAATACCTCACCGATGGCAGCTACGAAATCATTGATATCGAGACCGCCGCCAGGATTCAAAATATCGAGGTCATCCCCGGAACACTGAGAATCTCCAACGACTTCATCGACTCCGACGAACAGCTCGAGTGTCTGGAGCTGCCCAATCTCGAGGTCGTCGAGGGCGGCATCCGTGGGCGAGACCAGGCCCTCGGCGGAGGCGGCACCATGCCCGAGGAGATCACCTTTGAGAACCTCACCACCGTGGGAGGCGACTTCACGTTTGCAAACCTGGGAGAGGGGCTTGAGCGCGTCTATGCGCCGGCGCTGACGGAGACGAATACCGAAACCGACCCCTCCGCCAGCGACACCCAGGGCCTGTATATCGTGGCCAACGAAAGCCTTGCCGAGGTCCACCTGCCGAACCTCGAGGAGGTTTATCATCTTGCGCTGATGCGCAATCCCGTCCTGGAGACATTCGACGTATCGAGCCTGAACGAGGTCACAAGCTGGGTCCAGATCATGGAGAACCCGAATTTCTCAAGCTGCGAGGCTCAGGATATCGCCGACGAAGTCGGGACGCCACCGGCCGTCGAGGTCTGCGAGAACCACGATGATGGCTGCGATGAATCGTGTGACGCCTGAGCAAACTGGCGGCGCTCCGAATATCCGCAGGTTCAGAGCGCCGCCACTGAGACGACTTAAACGATTATCGTCGGCTTATATCGGTCTTGTCTTCGCGGGAAAAAGCGCGCTCAATCAATCGTTCCGTTCGTGATATCGACCTCCATATTCATCCATCCCTCTCCGCCGTGATTGCGGATTGTCGCCTCGAATTCAAAGGTTGCAGTAAAGCCGGAATCGGTCACGGAGTGAAGATCCAGCGTGCCCTCGTCGGACTGAATCGGCTGGAATCGAGCGAAATCCTGATCCCGTTCCTCTTTTAGAAAGTCGATGACCTCTTGGTCGGTGACATAGTCGAAATCGGCGTGAAATGCAGCGATTTGTTCGAACTCACCGGCGGTATCTTCAGACAACTCGTGGGATCCCTCTTCCGGATACGTTTCTCCGGCGAGCGCCACATTTTCGAATTGAAGCGCAAAGCTCTCATCTTCGTCGGTGACTTCCAGTGATCGCACGGGACTCTGGTCGTGCCAGTGATAGACGGCTTCTCCCTGAAAGCTCCCCTCGACCAGGCCGTCGACTTCAAAGCTGACATCACCGACGACTTGCTGATGGGTACCTCCCGACATATTTGAGTCATTAAAACTATTTAAATCATTGATGCTATTTGGGCCATTTGATTGATTATCGTTATTCTCATCGCTGTCTCCACAGCCCATGCTCAGAGCGAGGAGTACGGCGCTGAAAACGGCGATCGATCGTAATTTCGTGGATATGACCATCATTATTCTCCTGATTCGCTGCGACAAAAATATATTTCAGACCTCATGCGGTGTGAGCCGACATGGCTGAAACGGCGATGATGCGTAACCGTACCACATCAGAATCTCCCTTAGTCAATTGGACTCATTGGCGTCGTTTTTCGACGGTAACCCGGTGTTCATCGCTTTCGCCCAGGCTCAGCAAAACCAGGTCGGATTTGAAATCATGGGGATGGCATACCCAACCCGAGGTATGGACAAACCCGACAACCGCTCGGAAGATAGATGCTTTGAACCCACTATCTGAAGCCCGCCGACCTATCCGATAATGCGGAGACCTTGCCGATGTCTTCTCGCCCACTTTTGTACACGCTTGGACTGATCAGCACGTTGCTTGTCGCCAGCGGCTGCGCTTCGACGCCCATCTCACCTTTGACTGACAGCGAGGTCTGCGCTGTCGATCGAGAGATCAGCCTGACGGACAACTTCGGAGATCCGATCTCCGACCAGCCGAGTGTGGAGACTCTGGTGCGCATTTCGGCATCGATGGAGACAACTCCAGCTCTTGCCGAAACATACCGAAAATGGTGTGCGGAAGACGACGCGTTGGGGTGTATAATGTACGGATTGCGCTACTACGCACCCATTGATGATGACGACGCAGCGGTGCCGCGTGTCGGCGAGACAACGGACGCCGTCGAGCCCTTTTTGACGGCCTGCCAACTCGAGTTCGGCGCGGGATGCACGTTGCTCGGCCTCTTATTGAACGCCGAAAAAGACGGCTCCATCGAGGACTATCAGCGGGCTCATCGACTGATGCAACGAGGTTGTCGAAAGGGCGACAGCGACGGGTGCGTGCTCTTGGCTTCTATGGTCATCGACGAGGACAACCCCACATTGGAGTCAGCCCGACAACGCCACTTCTTTTTGGAGAGGGGATGTCTGCAGGGAAGCCCCAACGCCTGCTACGAGCTGGGGATGCACGCCCAGGCCGTCTCCGAAGACCATTCATGTTTTTATAGGACCATGCAGCTGAGCTGTGACCAGGGTCACGTCAGAGGATGCGCCCGAATGGCCGCCCTTCATGCCAGCCTCTGCGAACAACGGGACGGGCCTGACGAAGAAGGTTGCCAGGCGGCTGAGGACTACGTCGACCAAATCAATGAGGGGCGGGGCCTCGCTTACCTCTGGCAGGGCCCCTGGCAGTCGCGTTGTGGTGATGAAGATACCGGGGCCTGCCATATCGCCAGCCGCGCTGGCCTGGTCGGACATGTGGATTATGATGCATCGACCCTTGCCTCACTGACCTTCATCTCCTGTACGAGCCTCCCCGATGATTGCGGCTATGCCGCGCAGGTATTTATGAAATTATACGAAGACAATGGCGACTCAGATCATATTGAGATGGCCACAAAGAGTTCTGGTTTGGGGTGCGCCAACGGAAGCGATTTCGCCTGCCAGCAAGGCGCGAACGTGGTCGCCGTGGCCGCCACTCATGCCGACATAGATTTCGACGTCGACCCAGATCTTGCGCGTCTACTCGTCCGCTCCGGCTGCAAAAGTGGCGA
>SKQC01000100.1 GCA_007119175.1 Myxococcales bacterium
CGAATATCCAGCTAAAACACCCGGCGCGCTCCACCTTTGACTCCCTGCTCTCAAAACAGCGCCGAATCGGGCGCGGCCACGCTCAATTATCTCATTACCATCCGGGGCGTTACTCCCTATTTTTCGAGCTCTACGTCAAGACCACGCGCTATTTTCTTCCGGACAACCCCTTTAAGCTGGCCACCAAGCTCAAGCAGCGAGATCTCGACTGCAGCGCTTTTGGCATTGCCGGCATGGCCATATTTCAAATCCCCCTGGCCTGGGCGGGATTATTCGCCTATCTCGACGAGTCCCTCGCGCTCCGGCGCCGCTCATAGACGCTCTGTGACCTTCTCCATCAGCGTTTCCACCCGCTTTGCCCAGGAGTGCGTCTTGGCCAACTCGACGCGTTGGCGGCGATCTTCAATATCGTCATTTTCCATGACGAACTCACAACGGGCGACGAATTCGTCGGCGTCACCGGCCACCTCGATTGCGTCGTAAAATTTCTCGAGCGCTGGAAGCCTGGAGATGACCACGGGCTTTCCGGTGGCCATAAATTCGAAAAATTTAATGGGGAAAACCGACTCCGTGTAGTCGTTGAGACGATAGGGAATCACCGTTACGTCCACCCCTTTTAGATATTTTGGCAGCTCCTCATAGGGCCGGTAGCCCAGCAAATGGACGTTGGGCAATGCGCTCAAGTCGCCGATCTCTGTTCCCGGATCGGCCATTCCGACAGGGCCGATAATCGCAAAATCCCAGCCAGGCCTGGCCTTCGCTGCCCGGACTAACCAGTCCGTATTGAGCTTATAATCACTGACGGCGCCGACGAATCCGATCACCGGTCCATCCAGATCTGCTATCTCCCCTGCAATTTCGGTGCGCGGTTCCATGGCCGTCTTAAAATGCTTCGCGTCGCCCACATTATGCACGAGATAGGTATTTTCCGGATTATAGGCTTTCCGCGTCTCGTAGAGCGCCTGGCTTGTACAGAATACGACGTCTGCCTTCTCGCACAGCCGGCGCTCCCGCTGCATCAACCACTCCGGGTCGTCGCGATAGGCAGGAAACGCCTCGTAATTATCGACGCAGTCGTACACCAGGAGTTTTTTGTCGAGCCTATCAACGGCCTCGCCGAATCCGGGATGATATACCCAGGCAATGGGCGAATCGATCGATTGGCGCTTTAAAAAGCGCTGCAGCATCAAGATCTTGACGTCGAATGTGAAAAAATCTCGATACCAACTTCCGTGGGGAACAACCCCGGCCGACAGCGGCGAGTAGGAATCGCCGATAAATAAATTGCCCTCTTCGTGGACCACCCCGTCGACCAGCATTTTTTGCGGCGGCCAGGACTGCTCGCCGTGAAACCACAGGCGCTCCGCCAGGTATTTCGGAAGCCAGCGCAGCCCGTAGTCCACGTGGACCACCCGATGCTGCTTGGCGAGCCGACTCATCACATGCTGCTTATTTGTCCACATCGCATCGCGCCAGCGCTGCGACGAAAAGCAGATAATTGTCTCCTCTGGTTCAGTCGGCATGGTCTCTCGGTGGTCAGATGTCGGCGGGCCGTGTTAACAGCGTTTGCGACGACTGACATAGCAACTTCACCGATTTCACAAAAGCGAGCACGTCCATGAATATACTCGTCACGGGAGGCGCCGGATATATCGGAAGCCACGTGGTTTTGGAATTGCTGCAGGCCGGCCACGAGGTGGTCGTCATCGACGATCTATCCACGGGACAGCGCGAGTTAGTCGACGATGATGCTCGGCTTGTGATCGGGGATATTGGAGATTTTGAACTCATCTCGTCGCTACTCGAAGACGGTGAAGTCGATGCCGTCATTCACTTTGCGGGCAGCATTGTCGTCCCTGAATCAGTGGCTCACCCCTTAAAGTATTACTTCAACAACACCGCGAAGACGCGAACCCTGCTCGAAGCCTGTGTGGGCGCCGATATCCGCTATTTCGTCTTCTCCTCGACGGCCGCCGTCTACGGCGAACCGAAGGCAATTCCCGTCGCCGAATCGGCCCCCACGACGCCGGTCAACCCCTACGGTCGCTCCAAGCTGATGATCGAGCAGATGCTCCGGGACGTCGCCTTTGCTCACGATTTTCACTTCGCCGCGCTTCGCTATTTCAACGTCGCCGGCGCCGACCCACTGGGAAGGACCGGCCAGTCGACGCCAAATGCCACTCACCTCATCAAAGTAGCCACTCAGGCCGCCCTTGGGGTGCGCTCAGAGTTGGCGATTTTTGGCACCGACTATCCCACACCGGACGGCACCTGCATTCGCGATTTTATCCATGTCAGCGATCTGGCCGACGTCCACGTTCGCGCCCTGAATTACCTCGTCGACGGCGGTCAAAGCCGCGCTTTAAACTGCGGATACGGGCGAGGGTTTTCAGTACGCCAGGTCGCCGACGCCGTCCGCCGCGTCAGCGGCCAAGATTTCCCTGTCAGCGACGCCCCGCGCCGAGCCGGCGACCCCCCGGAGATCGTCGCCGACCCCACTCGACTTGAGCGCCTCTTTGAGTGGACACCGAAGCACGCCGACCTCGATGAGATCGTCTCCACCGCCCTTGCCTGGGAGAAGAGTTGGCAGGCGCGCAGCAAAGACGCTTGACAGCAAGAGTTGGTCGGCGACAGGATGCGTTGCCCTTTTGAATTGGTGATGACAAACTGGAGTACGCAATATGGCTTCCCCCCCATCGTTTGACCAATACCGTCCCCATCCGTGGCACGGACTTTCCGTCGGCGAAAATGCGCCGGACGTGGTCAACGTCTATATCGAGATGACCCCCTCGGACTGGATCAAATACGAGATCGACAAGGAGACCGGATTTTTGATGGTCGACCGACCTCGCCAGTTCTCCTCGCAGCTTCCCACGGCCTATGGCTTTATTCCGCGAACGTACTGCGGCGATCGCGTCGGCGGCCTATCCGACGAAGTCGACGACGGCGACCTCGATCCACTCGATATCTGCGTCATCAGCGAATGTCCCATCGACCGCGCCGAGGTGCTTTTATCGGCTCGTATCGTCGGCGGTCTGCATATGATCGACGGCGGCGAGGCCGACGACAAGATCATCGCCGTGCTGGAAAATGATTTCGTATGGGGCGATGTGCGCGACCTCGACGAGCTTCCAGAGGCGCTTATCGAGCGGATTCGCCACTACTTTTTGAGTTATAAGATGGTCCCCGGCGAGACAAAAAGTGAAGTGGAAGTCGAGATCTCCTATGGTGCGGAGCACGCAAAACGGGTGCTTCAGGCCTCGATCGATGATTATAATGAATTAATTGGCAAATAATCCGGGATAAAACGTGAATCTACGGCTTTCTCACGTTCTCATATTGACCTTTCTCTTTGTCCTGGCCGCCAGTTGCGGAAGCGATGACGACGACGTGGGCCTGCGCGCTGCATCGCCGTCGGATGGACCACAGATAAATTTCGACCCGGAAGTTCGTCCCTTCCCCGACATCCCCTATCCCAATGACCTGATGACCAGGCCCGACGGCGACAGCCCGACCGGGCTGCGCGTCAACCTGCCCGGCCCCGAGGAGGGCTTTCAGGAGGCCGACGTACGGGGAACGCTCAACGAGGCACCCGGCTTCGGCCTCTTTTCGCCGATCACACTTTCCTTCGATAAACCGCTGGACGTCGAGGGCCTCATTGAGCGGCACCAGCAGACGACGCCCGACTTCTCCGACGATGCCGTCTATCTGGTCAACGTCGATCCCGACAGTCCGGGCTACGGCGAATTTGAACTTTTGGATATGGGGCTGGGCAACTTCCCGTTGACCCATGCTCGCCCCGACGGATTTTTCCCCAACGATCGCCGAAGTGACGGCACGAATCTGCTCTTTCCGAGCGCCGAACACCACGGCGGCGAGCCGAATTTGCGCGATCCCGGCGCCGATCCCCTCGAATTTGGCCAATTGCTCGACTTCTATGAGCGCAAAACCAATACCCTGATTCTGCGCTCGGTCGAACCACTGAAGCCGGCCACCCGCTACGCCGTGGTACTGACCAGCGCCGTTCGCGGCGAGGATTTTCGACCCGTCGACAGCCCCTTTGACGCCATCAACCACACCCACCAGACCGACGATCTGGAGCCGATTCGCGAGATCTTACCGGAGGCTTTCCCGGAGCGCTTCGACTCCGCGCTGGCCAATATCCGCTTTGCCTGGAGTTTTACCACCGACGTGCCCACGGCGCCGCTGGAGGAGATCCGAGCCGGCCTGTACGGATACGGCTCGATGGCCGAGCTGGCCGATGAATTTCCCGCCGAATTTCACACCATCCACAATGTCACCGGCGAAGACGACGACCAGATGACATTTAGCCTCGACGCCATATTGCCGATCGTATTGCAATTGGCGGCCGACGAGGTCGGCAGCGGCGGCGCCGGTTTGCTCGAGGACTCTTACGACTACGTCAGCCACCTGGTCAGCGGCAGCTTTTTGTCGCCCAATCTTCTGGGTCCCGAAGACGGTATCGGCATCGCCGAGCCCGACGAGATTATCACCATCGAGACTCCTCGCGGCACCGTCGACATCACCGCCACAGAAGTGCCCTTTCTCTGCGTGGTTCCCCGGGCTGAATATGGCACAGATCCGCCCTTTCCGGTCATCATCTACAGCCACGCCATCAGCTCGACGCGCCTGGAGGTTCTGGGCTTTGCCGGGGCGATGGCCAAATTTGGTTTTGCCTCGTGCACCATCGACGCCGCCGGCCACGGCGTTGATATCCCCTCCGAATTTGAAGACCTGCTGTCCACCGTCGCCTCCAATCAGAATCTGGAGAATCTGCCCTTCGTCCTGGACTTTCACCGCGCAAGAGATCTCACCAATAACGGCACCGTCGACTCCGGGGGCGATTATTTCACCTCTGATATGATCCACTCTCGGGCCATGATCGGTCAGACCACCATCGACCAGATGCAATTGGTGCGAATACTGCGCAGTTTTGATGGAACGAAGCGGTTCGTCGGCGACGAGCGGCCGCTGGAGGCGACGCGGGATGTCGACGCCGACTGGGATCAAAGCGGCGACGGAGAGGCGGAATTGGCCGGCGATTTCACCGGTGACGGAAAAATCGATTTCGGTGGCGATCGCCCCTATGTCACCTGGGGAACCTCATTGGGTGGAATCCAGTCCTCAATTTTGGCCGCTGTAGAGCCGACCGTCGCCGCCGGGGCGTCCAACGCCGGTGGGGGTGGACTCGGCGATATCGCCGTGCGAACCACCATCGGCAATGTCCGCGCCAGTGTCATCCTGCGCATGATGGGCCCGGTCTTAATCGGCAACCCCTCTGCCGATGGCCAATCCACGGTATTGCAATGGCTTCTGCCCGTGACCACGGGCGCCCGCACCGTGCCGCTGGCGGAGGTTCCGGCCCTTGAGGACGGCGACCGGGTGGTCATTCGAAATCTGGCCCGTGAACAGCACGACGCCATCGGCAGCGAGCGCGCGCGCAGCGAGGATGTCGTCGAAGACGGCATTTTTCGCCTCGGTACCGCTGCCGAGGCCATGGGGCCCGCGCAGCGGCGCACTGAATTGGGGTTCGACGCCACACTCGACCTCTATGAAGACGTCATGGGCTGTACAGAAGCCCGGGAATGCGCCGATGTGAGCTGCGACGACGATCACTACTGCTCGCCCGACGGTCAGTGCCGTCCGCTCGCCGGCTGCTGGGGTGAATTCGACCCCGACGCCATCTCCGAGGAGATGCGTGAGCAATATGATCGGCGAGTCATCGACGATCCCACCGAATTTGGCGATCCGCTGGTCGTGGAGATCTACGGCAGCGACGATGAGCTCAAAGAAGAGATCGACACCTTTGAATACGAATTGATCGACCAGAATATACTCTATCCCGAGGGCGCCCCGCTGGCGGCCCTCTCCGATGGCTGGGGACTGACCCGCCAGACCCCGGAATTTCGCCAATTCGTCGGTACCGCCCAGACTCTTCTCGAACACGTCGACCCCGCGGCATGGGCGCCCCACCTGTCGCTTCGGCCCCTGGAGTACGAATATGAAACGGCCGACTTTCAGCACGGAGCGACCAATTTTTTGACCATCGGAACGCTCGGTGATCAGGTGGTGCCAATTAGCGCCTCAATTGCCATCGCCCGGGCCGCCGGCGCCATCGAGACACTGGAGCCCGATTTTTATTACGGGATGCCCCAGAACCAATACCTCATCGAAAACTATGTGTACGAGGGAATCCCGGAGCTGGACCGATTTCGGCTCTATCCGCAAAACCTCTTCGATCCCGACGGTCTCGATCAGGGGCGATGGCCTGCCCCCAAACCCACGGCGGCCCCTCCGGTTCGAGCCACACGCCATACCGACACCGGGGTCAACGCCCTGCGACTGGGCTACCTCGACGCCGGAGGCGAGCACACCTTCAACGTCCCCGACCCGTCGCGAGAATTCGACGGACACGCTTTTTTGACCAATCAGGTGGGCTGGTTTCTGGCCACTGGCGGCCAGGTGATCTCCGATGATATCTGTCTTGAGGATTATATGATGGAGAGCTGCGGTTTTTTTGCATCGCCCGAGTTTACAAACCCCCTGTGACGGTCTTCTAAGACCGACACGCGCATCATTTATACGGACTAAGATGACCTTCGGCACCTTTGAAGTCTACGACGACATCCCCCACGAACGCGGCGTTTATTGCAATCGCTCCCTGAACCTGCGCTCCATCAAAGCCATCGGCTACGACATGGACTACACCCTGGTCCACTACAACGTCGAGGCATGGGAGGGACGGGCCTATGAGCATATCAAGCTGCGCCTTTTACAGGAGGGCTGGCCCGTCGAAGAACTGACCTTTGAGCCCGACCGGGTTATCCGAGGGCTGGTCCTCGATTTGAAGCTGGGAAATGTCGTCAAAGCCAATCGCTTCGGCTATATCTGGCGTGCCGTCCACGGCACGGAGACCCTTCCCTACTCCGAGATGCGCCGGGCCTATACCCGGACTTTGGTCGATCTATCAGATCGCTCGCGGTGGGTATTTTTAAACACCTTTTTCTCCATCTCCGCCGCCGTGATGTATTGCCAACTCGTTGAGCTTTTGGACCGGGGCCTGTTGCCCGAAGTCATGGGCTACGGCGATCTTTATTGGCGTGTACAAGAGGTGTTGGACGCCGCCCACATCGAAGGGGAACTCAAAGCGGAGATCATGGCCACCCCGGAGCGTTATGTCGAGCGGGACCCAAAGATGCCAGCAACGCTCAAAGACCAGCGTCGCGCCGGAAAAAAGGTCGTCTTGATCACCAACTCCGGGTTCGAATACTCCGATTTTATGCTCTCCTACACCATCGACCCCTACCTCGAAGACGGCCGGACCTGGCGCGATCTCTTCGACGTAGCCGTCGTCGCCGCTCGCAAGCCCAGCTTTTTCTCCGGCTCCTCGCCGATCTTCGAGGTCGTCAGCGAAGACGGGCTCTTAGAGCCCTGGTTCGGCTCAATCGAGGAGGGACGCATCTATTACGGCGGCCATGCCGCGGCCATCGAAGAATGCCTGGGGATGTCGGGCGACGAAATCCTCTACGTCGGTGACCACTTATTTTCCGACGTCAATATCACAAAGAGTGTGTTGCGCTGGCGAACTGCCCTCGTATTGCGGGAGATGGAAAAGGAATTGCGCGCCATCGACGCCGCCCATGACGGCCAACAGCAGATCGAGCGACTGATGTATGAAAAGGTCAAAATCGAGGATGACTTCAACTGTGCCCGCCTGGCCATCCAGCGCGCCGATAACGGCGGAAAGCCCGTGGAAGGATTCGCCGACCTTGATGAAGAGCAACTGCAGACACGTCTGAGCGAATATCGAAATCGCCTCGTTGAACTCGATCAACAACTCGCCCCACTGGTCCGCGATGACGGCGCGAAATTCAATCAAACCTGGGGCCACCTGATGCGCACCGGCAACGATAAAAGCCATCTCACCCGACAGGTCGAGCGCTACGCCGATATCTACACCTCGCGGGTGTCTAATCTAAAGCGCTATACCCCGTTTATGTTCTACCGCGCCTCCCGGGGAAGCGTTCCTCACGATCCGGCGACGGCCTGAACTATCACTTCTTGGTTTTTTTGTTGCGCGCATTTTGTCCGAATTGGCCGATCACTCTCTGAGTTACTCGCGGAGCATGGCTGCCGAAGAAGGCCACGATCTTTCCGTGCCCCGTAATTACGGCCTCCGTGCGGCGGCGGCCGATGGCGCGAACCATCGATCGGGCCGCCCGGTCGGCGGGCCACATCCAGTTTTTGGGGCGTCGATCTTCCCAATCGGCATGATGTTCGCCCTGATTGTCCACCCGACCTATTTCGCTCTCCACAAAACCCGGAAGCAGCGTCGTGCAACTCACCCCGCTTCCGGCCAGCTCCGTCGTCAGGGTCTGCCCCATTGAGCGCACGGCGAATTTGGAGGCCGAATACGGCCCATTGCTGGGAAGGCCCACCATTCCCGCCACGCTTCCCATCAGGGCGATATAGCCGCCGGTCTCGCGAAGATGAGGTAGCGCAAATTTGACGGTCGTCGCCACGCCCACCACATTGACATCGAATTGGCGCCGCCAGTCGCTCGCCGTCAGCTCTTCGAAGGGGCCGGCCACCGAATAACCGGCATTCGCCACCACGACGTCGAGCCGACCTGCCTCCGAAATAATCTCGTCGACGGCGTCCTGTATCTCTCCCACCTTTGTCACGTCCGCCGGCACCGCCAGAGCTCGTCCGCCAATCTCTTCGACCTGCGCGACCGTGTCCTCCAATGGCTCGACACGGCGGCCAGATACGGCCACCACCGCCCCCTGGGAGGAAAACTCCAGGGCCAGCGCCTCTCCAATGCCAGTTCCACCACCGGTGATCCATACGACTTTTTCGCTGAATTTTGCTGCCATTTACTATCCCTTTCACTGCTGCAGTAGCCCGCATACAATGCCGGTCCCTACATCCCTTATTTGGCTCGTGATATCCAATGACTTCTTCACAAGACGAAAATTCCGCCGACGACTCCTGGCGCTCCTACAACTGGGTTTCCAGCAAGAGTTTCGCGGCCACGCCCTTTTATATGCGGGCATGGGAGATTCTCAAGCAAGACTGGCTGGTTTTTGTCTGGAAATTGGTCGCCGACTTCCTTCAGCGAGCCTTCACATTCGTCTTCGGCTTGTTGCTCGTCGCCCTGGTCGCCATTCACCTGCAGCTTTATCTGGCCGACGGAGGGACTCCCTTTGGCTGGGTCGATCATCTGATCTTGACCCTGCAATCGCCGACCTTTATCGCCGGCATCTTCGGCGCCGTTTTCTTCGTCACCCTCCTCGGCACCGCCCTTCAAGCCCTGATCGTCGGTGGTATCTGGGGGCTTATAGATGTCGGATTGCGGCGTGAGCCGATTCAGCGATGGACCACCTTCTGGAGTCAGGCTATCGCTCGCTTTCCCCAGGTCCTCGCTCTTTATTTGCTTCGCTTTGCCTTTGGCGTCATCAACACTTTTCTGGCCGCCGGATTGCTCCTCACCTTTTATCACGCAGCGACTGTGGGGCGTCTGGCCGCGGCAACGCAGTGGCAACTGGTGCTCCTGCTCTCAGGTTCCGTCACCTTCCTCGTCGCCTGGACCGGTCTGAGCCGGCTCGTCCTGGAAGCCGCTAGCGCACCGCTTATCGTCGATGATGTCGACCTCGGCGAATCGATTTTGCGCGGAGCTTATTTTGTCCTCGACAATTTCTGGAGCCTCTATCGGCTGATCATCTTTGCGCTGGGCGTCCTCCTTATCCCCCTCGGTATCTACTGGGCGGCCATCATGTTCGATAATCTCATGTTGCTAATGCCGGCGCTCGCACCACTGGGCACCTTCGTGCAGCTTATCGGCCAGCTCTTTTTGAGCGTCTCCGTAACCGTGGTCGGCATCTTCTTTTACGGCGCTCTCTTTGCCTTTTATCACCACGATGACCAGGCCTACGCACGCGACCAGGCCGATTCTGACGACGAAAATGCCGAGGATCTCGGAATCTTCCGGCAGGGCACATCCCTGGACGATTTTCTTCCCGATAATAGCCCCCACCGATTTGATATCGCCGACGTCCTTCCGCGCGACCCCGACGAGTCAGAATCAGTGGATGATTCCTGATTTCAGAAAAAATTTTCGCCTCCCCCCTTCCTCGGTTATCGTCGTTTCAGGCCGAGAAATGGAGACTTTCCCGGGATTAAAGATAATACTTGGAAAACATTTCCAGTGTCTTTAAACTAATACAGGAAGACTGTAAACGACTCGGCCGTTATATCAGCGAATCAGGGTCTTTGAGCCCGAGATATTTCGACACAAGTCATCCTCTTCCTTGAGCCCGCGCCTTCCCGCACCAGTAAGGAGTCCGGCATGCTACCCGATGAACAAATCATCTACGACGAACTCAAGAGGAAGCGAAACGACGAGTGGCAACCGGAAGCACTCCGACTTCCACTCCACGTTCCGCAGCACGAGGACGAAGCACACTCCGAGGAGGCTGACGAAGAAACCTCCGATCGCGGTGTCATCGTCATCGATATGAACGACGGCTACTCGATCACTGGCTGAATTCCCCGCCGTTGAAAATAGATAGATTTATCGCGTTGATCTTGCCGTCCCCGCCAACCGGGGGCGGTTTTTTATTTTTCGCTTGGGCTTGCCTCGCCGGTGACTCGTCGCGTACACAGGTTTTATGAGCGGCCGCGACAAAAACCATTGAAAGTGCGATCAGGAGATCTCGATGGGCGAGTCAACCATTTCCCGATGGAAGTCGGCGTTTGACGATCTCGGCATTGAATTAAATGACACAGCGTCCCCCGACGATACCGACGGTATCTGGTTCGAGGCGCTCGCCGAGTTCTCACGCCACAGTTTTATTCGCCTGCTCCTCAGCGCCCTGGACGACCAGCTCGTATTGCGCCTGGAAGCTGCCCTTGGTCCAGTCGAGGGTGCTCAAAAATCGCTTGCAAAGGCACTGACAGCCCACCTGGAGGATGCTTCGGCAGTCGACTGGAGCCTGCACGTCGAGGACACCCCCTGGATTCTCGAATCCTCGCTCTCTACAGATGACGAAGAGCATCTACGCCGTGTCCTCCTCGCCCTCCTCGCTATTTGCGAGCGCTTTGAATCAATTACCAGCGCCGACCAGTGGTTTGACGTCCTCGGCAGATCGCCAGCGTCGGAGCCGACACCGGAGCGCAGACCGGCAACCGACGCCGATGGCGACGACGCATCTCCCTTCGAGGAAATAGGCGCCGAATCGCCGACCGACCAGCAGGCCACGATCGAGGCCACGGCTTTCACCCAGATTGACGACAAACTCCACGTCGCACTCGGTTTTCGCCAGGTGCTCGCCCCCCGCCAGATCGAGGCATTAAAACAAGGGCTTGAACACCACCTCCACGCCAAATTCGACGTTCAGGTCCGCCCCGTCGATATCGATGACCGTGCCGAGTTGCGCATGCCCGAGGCCGCCCGCACGGTGTTGTCGCTCGAGGTCCGCCGCGGTGAATTTTCCGATAGTCTGCGCGCCCTGAAGTCAGAAGTCGACGGATTCTTAGAACGCCTCGAGAAGTTCTCCTCCTTCGGCGTCGACCTCTTTGAGTACCTCGGTGTCGGCGAAACCGTATTTGAGGACTCTGAAGAGGTGGCGGACGCCGATGCAGCGGAAAGCAAACTCTCTTTTCGGCGACGCGCCCCATCCGAGCAGGCCCTGCGGACCAGGGCTGCCGACGCTCTCGAAGAAGACGGCGTCGTCCTTGACCTCGGCGCCGAACGAGGCACATCGACGCTGGAGCCCAAAGATTATACCGATCCCCGGCTGCAACGCGACGACGCCGATACTCCGCTTGTCGACATTGTCCTTCGCCACCCGGGCTACTCTGATCGACGAATCGGCCAGGTGTTGAGTATACTACTATCAATCGACTATCACGACGCCGTCGACATCGCCGATAGCGCCCCCTGTGTCATCGCCTGGGGGCTCGGACAACAGCGCGCCCGTTCTTTTAAGGAAGTCATCGAATCGGCCGGCGGAAAGGTCCTGCTTGTCGAGCCAGACACCTTCGGTCAAGCATGATCAGCCTCCCGGTCTCCCGCCCATAAAGATTCGTCATGAATTGCCCCCGCTGTGGAACAGCCCATCCGAACCCGGCCAAAAAATGCCGGCGCTGCGCCTCCCCCCTGCCCCAGCCGCGCTGCAAGCAGTGCAAAGCCTCCATTGACTGGGGCCGACAGTACTGCGACCGACATCTGCCGGAAGAGCCGCAATCAGAGGAGAGTTGTCCGGCCTGTGGGGTATTAAACGACCCGGAAGCCGACTATTGCGCCCAATGCGGCTCTCCCATGGCCGTTATCACTCGCGTCATCGCCATCGCTGACGGCGACGAGCATCCCGATCCGTGGCGTGTCTATGGTGTGGAAACGGCGCTCATCGGCCGCGACGACGAACTTCAATCGCTGGAGAGTATTCTCGACGAGGCCGCCGAGTCCTCCTCGTCACGTCTGGCCGTAATTACCGCCCGCCATGGCCTCGGAAAGAGTCGGCTGGTGGCCGAATTTCAGCGCCGTTTGGAAGCATCGTTTTCCACGACTGCCGTCCTCCGCGGGGTTTGTCGTGAAGAGGTTGGCGGCGCATTCTCCGTCATCACGCGCATGCTCCGATCTCGGTTTTATATCCCCGAGGGGGACACCACTGAGATGGCCCGCCGACGCCTCCACGAGGCCGTGGAGGCCCTGGTGGGCGAACGAGCCGAGCATATCAGCCGCCTCGTCGGCGAGCTGATCGGCCTTCCCTTCCCGACCACCGCCGAGGAGACCACCGGCGAGGTCTCACCACCGAATCTTGAGACCCCGTCATTTCGCGCCGTGGAGCAACTTCTTCGCGCCGATGCCGCGCGCAATCCGCTGTTGATCATCCTCGACGATATTCACCTCGCCTCCGGCGCCACCCATCGTCTGCTTCGCCACCTCATCGACGAGCTCAACGACGTCCCCGTCCTTTTCGTGCTCAGTCAGACCGACTCCACTGATCGCGGCATCGACCCAGACGAGGCCGACCTCCTTCTGGAGCTCGCACCGTTGAGCGACGACGAGGTTCGCCAGCAGGTCACTAATACCCTGCGCCTGGCCGACGACGTGCCAACGTCGATGATCGAAGATATCGTCGACGCCGCTCTCGGTAATCCACTGGCTGTCGAGGAAATTCTTCGAATCTTTTTATCCGAAGGCATCATCGATACCCGCCAGGAGCCCTGGCAAATCGACGTCGAGCGCATCGACGATATCGAATTACCCCGAACCGTTGAGGAGTCCGTCGAGGCCCGCCTGAAAGGATTGACCGACGACGAGCGGCGAATTTTGGAGATGGCGGCCTGCGTGGGGACGATCTTTTGGCGGGAGCTGATTCATTGCCTGGATAGGCTACGCCGCAATGCCGAGGAACGGCCCGAAAACCCCTTGCTGCCGGCCGACGATATCGGCGGCGGTGGCGAGCGCGTCGATGAGCTTCTGGAGAGCCTGGAGCGAAAGGATATGATCCGGCGCCAGAGCGAGCAGCGCCTGCGCGACCAGGAGGAAATCTATTTTAAGCACCGCCTCGAACGCGAGACCATCCACCAGGGACTTCCGGCGCGCATTCGCCAGCGCTATCACCGCCTTATCGGCCAGTGGATGGACCGCCAGTCCACGGAGAGCACCGACGGCGCCTCCGAATTTATCGCCCGCCACTACGCAAAGGCCCGCTGCCTTCGCCGGGCGGCCACTCATTTCTTAGACGCCGGCGACGAGGCCCGACGCCAACACGCAAACCAGAAGGCTATCGACCTATATCTGGAGGCCCTGGGCTGTCTATCTGATGCCGATATGGATCTTAAAATGCGCGCCTTCCACGACCTCGGAAGCGTATGCGAATTGCTCGGCGAGCACCGCCAATCGCTGACCTATTACCACGATATGGCCCGCTATGCCTGGCTTTTAAATGATCGCTCCAAAGGCGGTGCGGCCCTCAATAAGATTGGTCGTGCCCACCGCGGACTGGGCAACTACGATGCCTCTCTTCGACATTTTGAGCGGGCACTCGATCTTTTTCGCGCCGCCGAAGACGAGCGCGGCGTCGCCAGTACCCTCGACGATATCGGCATGATCTACTGGGTTCGCGGTGAGCAGTCGGGGGCATTCGAATATTATACCGCTGCTCTCGAGATGCGCCGGGCGCTCGACGACCCGCGGTCAATCGCCCTGAGCCTGAGCCATATTGGTTCGCTCAAACTCAGCCTCGGCGACCTCCCCGAGGCCATGGTCTACTATCGGGAAGCGCTGGAGCTTCGAAAACAGGTCGACGATCCCCGGGGTTTGGCCGCCAGCTACAACCAACTCGGTGGTCTCTGCATTGAGCGGGGGCGAAACAAAAAAGCCCTTCCTCTCTTTGAAAAGGCGCTGAGCATTGCCCGGGAGATCGGCTATCGCGGCCTGGAGAGCGCTATCTTAAACAATACTGGCGAGGCACTCACCGCCTTAAAACGACGCGATGAAGCCCGTGAGCACCTCACTCAGGCAAAGGAGATTGCCACAGCCATTGGCCAGCAGCGCGTCTTATTCGACGTTCTTCGAAATCTCGCCGAACTCGCCATCGGCGATGCCGACAGAGCGCTGGCCATTGAGCGAATCGAGGGCGCTCTCAAGATCGCTCACGACCTCGACTCCCGCAGTTATATCGCCATCGGCGAACTGACCCGTGCCCAGATTCACTCCGAATATATCTTCGACTCGTCGCTGCGCGACGAAAGTATCAAAAAGGCCACCGAGGCCTACGAACAAGCCATCGAGCTGCTCGACGAAACCGGTGTCGATGTCCAGCTCGCCAACGCCCTGTCGAGCTTCGGCAATTTCTTTATCGAGCTCGGCAGCCCCGAAAAAGCTCGCCCCCACCTCGATCGCGCAGCGAGTATCTTCGATGAGCTCAAGATGAACACCCAGAAAGTGGACACCCAGTCGGTCTTAGAGAGCCTCTAACTCTCCACTCGCGCACAAAAATTGGCCAACAGCTCCTTTCCGACCGTGGTGAGAACGGACTCCGGATGAAATTGCACCCCATAGACCGGTTGCCGGCGATGCTGTAGCGCCATCACGAATCCATCGGCCCTGGCAGTGGGCACCAGACAATCGGGCCAATCGCTTACTACCAGGCTGTGATATCGCGCTGCATCAAATCCCGGCGGCAACCCCTCAAATAATCCCTCTCCCTCGTGGTCGATGGCACTCGCCATGCCGTGGACGGGACGACCGCCCGCTTCGACCCGACCACCATACGCCACGGCGATTGCCTGATGGCCCAGACACACCCCGAGGATTGGAATTTTCTGCGAAAAATACCGAATCGCCTCCACCGAGATTCCCGCCTCGTCTGGATGGCCCGGCCCCGGACTGATGATCAGTCCCGCCGGCGCCAGGCGGCGCAGCTCCTCGAGTTCGATCTCGTCACTGCGCACCACGGCTGGTCGGCAACCCACCTCGTCGAAGCGGTGCGCCAGATTGAAGACAAAGGAATCCCGATTGTCGAGAATTATTAGCTCTCTGCGGCCTGAGGGCCTCCACCCATGCTCAATCCTCATGCTCTTATTTTGAAAACCCTCAACCATTACATTGGTCTTTTTGGCTAACCCACCACTTCAGGTATTTCTGAAAAACATCGAGTAACTCCTCGACAGGTTCCGTCTCCAGAGGTTGTTTTTCCACGGCGGACACCGCCGTCACCATCCGCCCCGTCGACGTCAGGGCCATGGCCTCACAGGTCTGCAAGTCCCCGACGAAGACCGGTCGCTCCACAATCTTGAGCCCGCCCTGCCGAGCTGCTGCAAGCAAGGCATCTCGCATCACGCCCGGCAAAATTCCCTCCACTGGCGGGGTCACCCATTCACCGCCGATCCGCAAAAAGATATTGGCCGCCGCCGCCTCACCGACGCGGCCGCCGGGGCTGATCAGAAGTGCCTCGTCATACCCCCTGTTCTGGGCCCGTCGCCTGGCCTCCAGACTGCGAAGCCAGCTCGTCGTCTTGTGCTCGAAAAGATCAAATTCCGGGAAATAGAAATTTTCAACGATGCCCAATGTCGGTGTCGCTCCGTCACCATCGCCGTTGCGAAATTGTCGCCACCGAAGATGCACCCTGCTCTGCGCTTCTTCTTCGTCGCACGTCGCCGGCCGGCTCACCGTCACCCGCCACAATCCGTCGCGCCGACCATCGAGGCTGTCCAGGGACTCCAGCGCGCTGTCGATCGTGGGGTCCGGATATTGTAGCCGGCGCGCACTTCTGGAAAACCTCTGCCGATGGCGCTCGATAAATAACGCCCGTCCCTCTTCGACACGTACCGTCTCAAAGAGGCCGTCGCCGTATAAGAACGCCCGATTATCTGCCGCCACGGTGTCACTCATCAATCCTCCATCAATGCGATAAATGGTGCCGCCTTCCACAGCGCCTCCTCGTATTCTCCCTCGGGGTCGGAGTCGGCCACCACAGCTCCACCGGAACCAAAGGCGACCTCGTCATCGGCAACAACCGCCGTGCGAATCAATACGTTGCTGTCGAGACGCCCGCAGTCCGACCAATAAAACGCTGATCCAGTATAGGGCCCGCGGGCGCTCTTTTCGTGAGTGGCGATCCACTCCATAGAGCGCAATTTTGGAGCTCCCGTGATACTGCCAGCCGGAAAGGCGGCTAAAAAGGCATCGAGAGCACTAAAGGAGTCGCTGAGTTGCCCTTCCACCTGCGAGACCAGGTGATGAACCGACGCAAAGCTATGTAGTTTACACAGCTCAGTGGCTCGCACTGAGCCCGGTTTACAGACACGCGTCAGGTCATTTCGCATCAGATCGACGATCATGACATTTTCAGCGCGGTCTTTCTCACTGTTCACCAATTCCTCGGCAAGGCGGCGATCCTGGCCCGGATTTTCCCCTCGCTGACGGGTGCCCTTGATGGGCCGCGTGACGATATGCCCGCTGTTGTCGACGCGCAGAAATTGCTCCGGGCTCACGGAGGCCAAAAACAGCTCCGGAATATCGAGTACGACCCCGAAGTCACCGGGCGCCCGTCGTCGCAACTGATCGTGGAGATGACGGCGATCACCGCTCCATCGCCCCCGAAATCGCTCCGTATAATTGACCTCGAAAAACTCGCCGGCGTAAATCGCATCGACCGCAGACTCCACCTGCGCGGCATATCGAGCAGAGTCGACGTCGCCCGCTAGCCTTCGGCCAACTCCCTGGTCGCCGCAGATTGCCTCCCTGGGAGCGCATTTTATCCGCTCTGCCAGACGCTCTATGGCCGACGATGTGCGCCCCACCACGCTCCACTGTTTTCGGTCCGTTTCGTAGACGGCAGCGGCCGGGAACACGCCGACCCAGAGACCGGGTGTTTTGTCAGCGCGAGCCTCGGTATTTAACTCATCGAGAAACCAGCCAAACTCAAATCCCAGAACCCCGGCAATACCGCCGACAAAGGGCTTCGCCGATGTCTTCCCGGCAGGTCGATGGTGGTATCTCATCCAGGCGATCGGGTCACTGACGGGCCGTCCTGTTGGTCCCTCGACAAACTTTCCGTCCGCCTCCACCAGCCACCGCTCCGGCTCGCAGAGCAAGATCGACGACGACCCACCTGCCGAGCCGGACTGGTCATCGAATAGGAGCGTTCTTTCGCCGCGCTCCATACAAAACGACGCCGCCGACCATGGCGTGGCGGCGGCGTCTTTAATTACTTTCGATTCAGCAGGCATCAGCGCCCGTCGTGCAGCAGGATCACTTCTACGCGGTCGTTATTATCGGGCCTGTCGGGAAAGCGAATATTGCTCTGACCGATGCCCTCGGTCTCGATTCGGCTTTCATCGACGCCGGCCTCCACCAGGTCGCGCTGGACGTTATGAGCCCGGTTTTGAGACAAAGTCAGATTGGCCGTCGACCCACCTCCAGATTGTGTATATCCCTCGATGCGCACGGAAAATTCGCTGTACTCGCGCACGATCGTGGCCAGGGCGTCGAGCATCGGCCCGGTCTCGCGGCGGTAATCCTCCTCACCGGCCACGAATAGCCGCGCCAGGATAATTCGCACTCCGTTTGTTTCATCCTCCGTAAAGCGGCTGCTATAATTGGCGGCGGCGTCCTCGCGAATCGAGGCGATGCGGTTTTCCGGCTGCATCTGCTCGTGAATTGGCACCGCAAGCTCGTGGGCTTCCGAAAATAGCTGTATCGCAAATCCGAGCTGCCGACTCGCAGTCCGCGCCCCACTCGGGCCGTCGTCGAGCAAATCACGCCCAGTCTCAAGTTGGGTCTCCGCCCGCTCGAATAATCCGCGCGTCCGGTCGTATTGATCGGCTCCATGCTCCAGCGCCTGATCGCGGAGCTGTTGCGCCTCCGCAATTTTTTCGTTGGCCTCCTCCAATAACTCCGCAGACGCCGCATCATCTTCGCCACCGGCGGCCTCAAAGCCGTTATCATCGCTCTCAAGCGCCGCGTGTCGGCGCTGCTGGCGTTCCCTCACTGCCTGCTGAATATCCTGTTCCAGCTCTCGCAACTCTCGCGCCAATTCGTTGCGGGCCTGGGTCACCTCGCGGACCTCGGGATTGATCCTTTCGATCTCGGCATTGATGGCATTGAGCTCCTCGATGCGCTCAAATTGCTCGTAGATTGCCAGGGCCGTGCGATAGCGCAAATTGCCCAATATCGCGTATTCTCGGGAGCGAGACTCATTTCGATCTTCGCGGGCTTCCTGGGAGACGCGACGATATTGGCGAGCCTCATCGAAAAACCGCGCCGCATTCGGGATATCGCGCAATTTCTGGGCTTCCGGGTCCTGAAGTCGCTGCTCCAACTCGAGTAATTCTTCTGACGGCGCCACTGAACCGCACGCCGTCAACGCCCCCAGCGAGACGAGCAGCGTGGCGACGAGTAGGGGGGAAATCCACTGCATGAACATACTCCTTACAGTTGAGACGTATCGAGCGACGTAAAAGCTAACTGAGATGGCTGGCGATCAGTCATCGGAGCGAACACGCTCCAATTCCCGCTGTCGCTCTTTCTTCTGGTTTTCCAGACTGGCGATATCCTCGCGCAAATCCTCCACTTGCTGCAGCATCTGCTCATAGGCCTCATGCTGACTTTCGGTGGAGCGCTCGATATTCGTGATCTCGATCTGAGCACGCAACAGATCCAGGGTATGGTCGACTCGGCGAATGCGCTGCTCCACCCCCGAGGAACGACCACGATTGTGGCGCTGCTCGGCCTCGTCGAGCCACTGGTTGGCCGTGGCAAAATCGTCCTCGCCGACCCCTTCGGGAGCGCTGTCCTCGAGCTCATCTAATTGGCCGCGGAGATTGTCTATTTGTTGCTGCGGGCCACCGCCGGCGAGCGCCGCCGGCACCGCAAACACCATCGTGCACAGGGCCGCACAAAGCGCCAGCAAACGGATAGGCCAGTTTTGATAAACCATCGAAACTCCTCGTAAATTCGCCGCTATTTACTGCGGTCGACGATGCCTTCAGGCGCACGCCCTGGTCTGCCGAATCTCCTTAGAAGAATTCAGCCCGAGTTGGGCGACGAGATAGTCGTTTATGACCGGCGAAGGCTCACTAGACTCCGGTGTCGGACCACTAGTCCTTATAACGATTTGACAGCAAGAAGGCCACTGCCTCTCGGGCGCTGTCATCACAATAACCGTAGCGCTCCTTGAGGTTAGTCAGCGTCGTCTCTACCGACTCGCGCTCCGAGGAACTCAGCGATTCTTCGTCGCCCTCGAAATAGGTCAACAGATTTTCCTCAATGCGCCGAATCTGGCGCTGCCGCTCCCCGAAAAACGCCTCCTGGAGAGCCTCGAAGATGGTGGGAAAAATCTTGCGATAATCCACCGATTCGCCGGGATGATCGATGGAGTAGGCGGCAATTGCCGAGATGAGGCTCCGTCGAAAATCCTCGGGGTCTTCCTCGATGGTGATCGTGTCCTCGATCTCGTCCATCAGCTCCTCGTCCGGATCCTGATACTTGCCGGTGATCTCGTTGTAGACCTTTTCGTTTTTGAGCCACTGGCTGACGTGGTCCATATAGCGGGTAAATAGGTCTTCGTATTGATCCTCGTCGACCAGCCCCATGGCGCTCCTGATTTCGACGTCGATCATATCCAGATAGCGCTCGCGAACGACATCGATAAAGTCGTCGTGGCGATGATAGGCGCCGTCGGATTTCATCTGCAAAAATGGAAAGACGCTCGGATCTTTGACCAGATCGCGCAGCTCCTCAAATACCGCCAACGGCGACAAGGTGGGGTATTTGTCATTCTGGCTGGCATTGAGCAAGATCATCTTCATCTCTCGGGGACTTGCCCCGTGACGGCCTTCATATTCTGCCGTCTCCTTGCCCTCTTCCATCATATCCGGCACCACCGCCTTAAGCTCTCGCGCCCGCTCCGGCCCAATATTCGAGGGGACCTTTCCACGGGCATATAAATCGGCCTTTTCCAGCGGTGTCAATTTGGCCACGATATCGCGGATCGATGAGTCGTAGTCGTTGGCGTCGGGGCGCTTTAGTCGCGTCAACACCGCCCACAATGCAGCGACAAAAGTCGTATGCGGGGCAATTCGTTTGATGAAGTTGATACTCTTGATCTGCTCGCTGTAGATCAATTCCTCGACCGTGTAATCGAGCAGATAGGGAACGCGAACTAATTCTACCCGGCCTTTAAACGAGGCGTAATCAGCGCTCTGCTTAAAGGCGTCCAGATAATCCTCGTTGGCCGTCGCCATCAGCACTGCATCGAGGTGGACGATGCGATTTTCCAGCGATACCCGGGCCTTCTCACTGGTGGCCAGCAGGTATTTATTATAGTCGGGGTGGCGCTTAAACAGATCGTCGTACTCGATCAAGCCCCGGTTGCCGTCCACCAGATCACCGAAGGGCTCGAAAATCGTCTGATTTTGAAGACTGACCGGCAGCGCTTTGAGGCTTCGGTCGACGGTCAACTGGCGCAGTCCGGCATCGACCCGCATCTGCGGCTCCACTGTCACCGCCCCGGTTCGGTAGCGCCGACTGATAAAAAATCGCTCTACCTGAACGTGGCGCAACACCTTGCGATAGTCGCCCCGATAGGCCGTCAGCAATGCGTCGAAGATCTGGCGATTGGTGTGGCTTAAACTCCCTCTCAGCACATACTCACTGAGCGCAAAAGGCACCGATGTATCCTCGGTTTGCTGGTCCTCACCGCCCTGTAGCCGCTCCCGCGCATGGTCACTATCTGGCTCCTCGCTGGGCACGATGCTATCTGGGATATAGTCGTGCAGCATACGCTCGCGCTGCTCTTCGGGGATCAAAAATAAGGGATGGTCTTTTAGATCGCTCGAAATTTTGGCGTCCACATCCTCATCGTCGAGAAATGCAAAACTCTCCAGATCCGAGGTCTCCACTGCTCGCGCCCGGTAGCCGCCGAATCCGATCGCTGCCCCCTCGGCAAGCTTTTCGTTGGGAAAAATCCAGTTAAACCGATACAGCGCTCCTTCCTCGGTGGCCGAATAATCTTGCAGCGCCCGCATCAATGTCTCAATCAAGGTGCTCTTGGCGCTGCCATTTGGGCCGTGCAGCAGGATCAATTTGTTGATTCGCCCTTCGCGCACGAAATTATCGACCAGCCGAAACACCTGTTCCTGCGCCCTCGCCTGGCCCACCAATCGGTCACGCCCGTCGTCGAACGGTGCGTCAAATAGCCCGAAATGGTTTACTTCGCCCCATACCAGCGGCTTGGTATCGCGTCCAAAATACAAAAAGCAGTCTCGCAGATATTGTACGCTATTTCGGGCGTGACGACGGGGATGTTCTGCAAAAGCCTCCAAAAATTGTGGAAAGCTCATAATTCGGCGATTCCCGTCGAAATCCTCTCGTACCTGGGCGGCGACTTCTTCCAGAAGCTTTTCACTTTCTTTCATTTTCGCCTTTTTGGTGGGGGGGTATTGGACATCATATAATCTGCAGATATCCGTCTATTGACTGGCGATCGTCTGCTTAGTCTTGTGCGTGCACGACAAACTCCAAAGACTCATCGCTGAAGATATAGCATCGGTCGTCGTTGCAGACGCTAAAATTAGCCCTTGCTTCCAGCCGGTGATCGGCGGCAGAGGCGGCCGTCACCGTCAGAGGAATCTCGGCCTGCTCCTCCGACATCTCAATCGATTCCTGATCCCATTCGACCTGATCGAGTTCCAGTTCATCATTGTCCAAAAACTCAATGGACCATGGAAATTCCAAATTGATCTTCAAATCTTCCTTTGGGAACACCTGTATCGTTACGGTCTGCGGCTGCCCGACCTCAAGATCGGCCTCATCGACGCGGGTCAAATATTGATGCGATCCGGACGTCGTTTCTACGCTCGCGCCTTCGGCGGTGGCCTCCGGATCGAACTCCTCACGCTCGCAGCCAACTGTCACGGCCATTATCAGCGCTCCCAGTACCACCGCTATTCGCCGATGCCAGGGTCTAGTTTTTAGATTCCAACCCATCGTATCACTCCTCAACTATAGTGGACTGACAAATAAGCTCTTCCAATAAGCGAAAAAGCCGCTATTTCGTGTGCCCACCGATGGAGCCAGACCGACAACTCGTCGCCGATCGCCGACGTCCACTTCTAACTGATCTGGCTCTGATTAATCTCATGACTCAAATCTCCAATAAATATGTGCACCATCGCAGCAATCCGACAGTCCAACGGTGGACGATGATAGCCACTGAGCACCGGTGACCAACGGGCTGTCGCCCGGCCACCTTCGTGGATTAAATAGCATTTGGCAATCCGACTTTGTTCCCCTGCCGGCCCAATTTCCCCACTACCGGTTCGCCGTGGACGACGGTTGCCGCCGGCCTCACCAGAGTGCTATCATTGCCGAGCTTTGACAGCCCACATTTCAAGGCATTACGGTCTGCGAACTACTTTCAGCAAATGGAACTGTCGGGATATATCGATTCGATGATGCACACCACACTATATAGCCTGGCAAAATCGACATTTTTGGCCGGTCTGATATTGGCGACCGTCATCTCCTGTACCGGCGATCCGGACGGGATGTCCGTGGAGGTCTGCGGTGATATTGCGGTCCCCGACGAACTGGAGGCAATCCGCATACATCTTCTCAATGAGGAGCGCGAAATCCTGCATTCCGGAGTTCGCGATTTACTCATCTGCCCCGAGGATCGAATCCGCCCCCTGCCCCAGACTGTAAATTTTCGCGAGATCGACGAATCGGTAGCCCTCGTAGAAATTATTGCCCTCTATGAAGGGGTCGCCATTACCAGCACGGAGCGACGCGTCGAGTCGTTCGGCGATTTCAGGGTGTCTTTATCGGAATCCTGCCGCGGCTCGCAGTGCAGTCTGGGCCAGACCTGCATTGTGGACAGTTGCGAATTTACCCCGACCGGCTCCGACGAGACCTGTCGGGAGTCGGTGACCTCCGTGCCCGACGCCGGGACAGACGCCGGCGATGTCGCCACCGGCAGTGATCCCCCTACCGATGTTGATGACGCCGATGCCGGTGACACCGATACTGGACCACCGGCCGAAGAGCCACGCTACTGCCCTCCAGACGATGATTCTTAATATGCTGAAAGCTGGTCTGTCACAGTTCTCCGTCCGTCCCTCCAGGACAGCGGCCACTATCGGCATCATTGCCGCTCTCGCATTGACCCTGGCTGTGGCGGGACCGACCGCCGGCGTGGGAACGGGCTGCTCAGATACCAATCTATACAGCCCAACCCATGACCTGCGCGAAGACGACCGAGTTGGACTGACCGGTCGTGTCTGCACTGAAGATCCGGTTGAGGCGGAATTTCCGTTGCGCGTCGTTCTGGTGGTCGACGAATCCAATGGCCCGCTCTTCGGCGAGTACGACGCCGCCGGCCAGCGCATCGATGTATTGCGCGACTTCGTACAGTCTGCGGTGGGGACCCGGGCAAACGAATTAGCCGTCATCGGCTACGGGGGGCAGCCACGCCAGATCGCGCCGGAATCGGGCCGATTCACACGCAACCCCGGTGAACTCAACAACGCCCTGACTCAATTGCGCAGCCCGACCCCCTGTTTTGCCCAGGATCAGTGTCGCAACCTGCGCGGCGCCATTCAATTGACCCGCTCGCTTATTGAGGACGATCTCGCGCAGACGCCGCGCGGCCTTCGCAGCCTGACCCAGTATACGGTCATCCACCTCCACGCCGGCCCCCCATCACCGCTGGCTGACGGCGCCGAGTGTTGCGATGAGGGCGATGTGGAATGTCTCGACGAAGAAAGTGGCCCCTCCTTTGAGTGCGAGGCTCAGCTCGCCGGCGACGCCGTCGCTGATATGCGCCGGGTCATCGGTGATCGGGGCGGTGCTGGATTGCGCTACCATACCATCCACTGGGCTGCCGAGCCGGACGACGAAACAGGAAACGCCATCGACGATGCAATCCAGGGGGTGCTGGAGGCGATGGCATTTACCGGCCAGGGTATCTTTGATCGCTTCAACAACGTCGACACCTTTAACTTCCCGGCGGTCAACCTCCTCGGCAACCGAGTCACCTACCACGCCAAGCTGCTTCTGGCCTCCAATACCAATGTCGTCCCCGGTCCCGACGGCCCTCAAATCGACTCCGATGCCGACGGCATCCCCGACGACGAGGAAATCGAACTCGGCACATCTCCGACCAATCCCGATACCTCCGGCGATGGGATCACCGATCTCGTCAAGATCCTGGCCGGACTCGATCCTGTTGAAACCGAAGAAGAACCATTTCCCGGCTGCGGCATTCTTCCGGAACCCGACTTCGACTCCACGGCTGACGGGCTCACCGACTGCGACAACCGCGTCCTGGGCACTGACCCGACCTTGCTCGACACCTCCGGTGACGGGATGCCCGACCGACTGGAGGCTACCTTTGGTACGAATTATTTGCGCGCTGACGCTCACCTCGACTACGACGGCGATGGCGTCCCCAACGGCGAGGAAATTCGTCAGCATACCGATCCTCGAAGTGCCGATACGGACAAACATCTTACCTACGGCTATCGCTACGAAATTCAGGATGAGGGATTTGTGCGCGAGCTGCGCGCCCAGCGCCCGCGCGAGGTGACGGGTATCGATATTACACATATCAGCGACGGGACCACCCCCGGGATCGGAGATATCTTTTTTGACCCCGACGAGCGAACACTGCGCTGGATGGACGCCTCCGACGATGACCCCGGCCCGGCGGCGAGCCTCGACGATGAACAACCGCTCCATCTTCCCTCCGGCTCCTGGGCCCCTGAACAGGGGGACGACGGTCGATTTATTGAGGTCGAAATCACCGCCGAAAACCTGCTTCCCGTAACATCGACGAACGAGCAAATCCGCATCGTATTTCGCGATCGCCAATGCCTTCGCTACACCATTCGCAATATTAAACTTGTCCCCACCCTGGAGCTCGACGACGGGACTCCCGCGGGGACCAATAATATTCTCCTGTTTTTTGCCCAGGCTCCCGACGGACGCATGGACGTACCATCGCCTTATCGGATCGCGTCGATTCCCGTTCATTTTGATCCGCCCAACCCGCGCAATCCCCCGGATGCACTCATTGAGGTGGCGGACGAGCAATTCGTTCGACCCCGCCTCTTCGGCGCTGAGTGGGAGCTGGCCGATTAGCACCACAAATCGCCGCTAATTACGCGGTTTGTGTTTTTTGCCTTCGGGCATGATACTTCGCAGGTCAACGTTTCATCTCTTAACCACTCAAGAGCCGCGCCATGAATCCATTGTTATCTTTTCTTTGGACGTCGCCGATTCTGGCCTCGTCGGACGGCAATATCATCTCCGTGCTTCAGGAGTACCTCGATGCCGGCGGCTGGATGATGTATGTCATCGCCAGCGTCTCCATTATCGGAGTCACCCTGTTTTTGCTGCGGATCTACGATCTGTATTTCGGCTACCGGCTCAACGCCAAGTCGTTTACTCGCCAGATCGTGGAGTATGTGGAGCATCAAAAATTTCGCGAGGCCCTCGACGCCTGCGAGATCTCCACGCGCCACCCCCTGGTTTTTATCATTAAATCCGGAATTCTCCGCGCCAATCAACGGGCCCGTGATATCGAGCGGGCCATGGATAAGGAGATGTTTGCTTCTCTTCCCGGACTGCAAAAGCGGGTCGATTTGATGGCGGTCCTGGCCAATGTCGCCACATTGCTGGGGCTTCTGGGAACGATCTTCGGATTGATTAAGGCATTCTCCTCGGTCGCCGCCGCCTCCGCCGTAGAGCGACAGGAAGCGCTGGCCGCAGGAATCTCGCAGGCCATGTACACCACGGCCTTCGGAATCGCCGTCGCCGTTCCCCTGCTGGTCTTTCACCATATTTTGTCCAAGAAGGTGGAGCGAATCATGATCGAATCTGAAGGTGGAGCGACCTCCCTGCTGGTCGCCATCACCGGCCTTGCTCATCAGGAAGCAGCCCGGGGCCAGGATGGGGAGATCAACGGGCGCCAGCCCCCGCAGTAAGCCGAGCCAGCGTGAGTTACTGAGACGAGATTCGACGTGTTTAATCGCAAAAACAAATTTTCATCGTTCAGCAGCGAGCCGGATGACCTCAACGTCATTCCCGTGATGAACCTGTTTATGGTGCTGATCCCGTTTTTGTTGCTCGGTGCCGCATTTTACCAGATCGGAGTTATCCCGACCTCCACGCCGACTCATGATCCGGAGGCCTCTGACGTTCCCGAAACCCCGACGACCGTGGCCGCCAATCTGATGATTGAACCAGACGGACTGTCCGTTACGTTTTCCAGCACCAGCTTGTCCTCGGAGGAACTCGACGAGATCGCCGGCCGATTTCCCACCGACGACGGCGAATATGATGTCGACCGACTGCGCGACCATCTGCGTGAAATCAAGGATAAATATCCTGAAAGCACCACCATGACCGTACTTCCTCACAATCAACTGTCTTATCAAGACCTGGTCGACGTCCTCGACGGAACACGGGAGTATCCATTGGATCCCGACGATCCGGAAACGGAATACGAGGAATTATTTCCGGTCACCGTCTTCTCCCGATTGATCACCGGCGATGATGACAACGGGGATGGTGAATAGCTATGAGCAGCCGGTTTATAAAAAAGAAGAAACCGCGGGGCTTGATGCTCACGTCTCTGTTGGACATGTTCACCATCATTTTGATCTTTTTGATCGTGAGCTTTGAGGCCGAAGATCAGGAATTCCGCCTCGATCCGGACGTCACATTGCCGGAGTCGTCGGCGCGATCAATCTTCAAGCCAGCGGTCAACGTCACCATCAACCCCACACAGCTGCTCGTCGAGGAGCGCCCCATCGCCACCCTCGATAACGGGCGGTTCTCTGATGAATTATACGAGCTCAACAATATCGAAGCCCTCGTCGATGCCCTCACCGAAGAACGAGAAGGACTGGATCTGGGCCCCGGTGGCGAAGACGAGGCAATCGTCATGGTCCAGGCCGACAAAGAGATGGACTACGAGACTCTATACCTGGTGATGCGTTCCTCGTCGGTAGCCGGATTTGCCCGCTATCGACTGGCCATCATGAAGCAGTAAACGGAGATAAGGAGATTGATGATGATTGAACTGCGATGGAGTTATTCCTGTCCAATCAGTGCCCTGGCACTTGCCGCGTTCGCTATCCTCGTTGCCACCCCAGTCACGGCCGTCGCCGAAGACTCAGAGCAGGCACCCACAGTAGTGGCCCAGGCAAGTCAGCCCGCCGCCGATACAGACGCCGACGGTGACCAGGAGGACGACGCCGATACCGAGGCCGAGGCCGACGGCGACGATGTCAGCACCTTGCAGCGCGGAGGGCGGATGGAATTCGACACCCGCCTGGTGCGCGGTGAACGGGCCGGCTCGGGAGCGGTATTTCTCTTTCAGCGTCCCCCGCGGGCTTTGCCCTCCATGATCGAGCGTCGCACAAGCTATCTCGACGGGACGGTCCATCAGGTCTTCGGTGACGACGGGGTCGAGCGTCTCAACGAATCACGTGGAAGCGACTGATCAACCCGTTTTTCATTAGCCTTTTCTTTTTACCCAGAATTTCCGAATGGATCGAGTCTTCGCCAACCGTTATCACGTCCTGTCTCAGCTGCCCGCCGCAACGGGCCGCAGCGAACGGCTATGGATGGCGCTCGACTCAGAGGCTCAGGGCGGACGGCGGTTGGTGGTCGTTGAAGAGGTCCCGTCGGTCGACGAGATGCTCCAACGCGTCGCTCGCGACGTTCAGCGAGCCGCCAAACTCGGCGACCCAACCTTCGGGCAGATCTATGGCCTGGAACGCGATGGCGACAATTATCTGGTCGTCCGAGAGCTGATCGCCGGCGAGACTCTGTGGAATCTATCTAATCGCCTTCACGATCGCGGCGGCAAGCTATCCCTTGCGGCTTCTTTGATCATCGTCGCCGAGGCCGCTCGCGCCCTCGGACGCGCCCACGCGATGCGCTCGCCGGACGGTGAACCCTCGCCGCTGGTCCACGACGACATCAATCCTCACTCCATTGCCATCGACCTCGACGGCAACGTCCGAATCCTCGACCTCGGCGTCGCCGCCCATCGCACCCTGCATTATCAACATGCCGGCCAATTGAGCGTCGAACAACTCGCCTATTTGTCACCTGAACAATGCATGGGCAAATGGGGCAACCCCCAGAATGATGTTTTCTCACTGGGCGTTATTCTATGGGAAACGCTGACCGGACGGCGACTCTTTGAGGCCTCCGATGAATTCGACCTGATGGAGGCTATTTGCGATGCCCCCGTCCCCGCGCCATCGCGATATAATACGGATGTGCCACCGTTTCTGGACTCGCTGGTCAAAAAGGCCATGGGCCGTCCGATTGAGCAGCGTTTCGCCGATGCCTCGAAGATGACCCGCTCCATCGATCGCCTCCTGTCGGGCATCAAACCCGAGCAGCAGCCGGATCTGGCGACCTTGCTCAACGATACCTTTCCCAACCGGGTCACCCGTTGGAAATCTCTGCTTCAGGTGGCGGGCCTTGAGCGCCGCGACGATTCACGGCGACTCGTGGAGAGTCTCTTTACCGACCCGGCAGAAGCGGCCGCCAGTGAATACGAGTCCACCGCAGTGATGTCGGCGGATCGACTGGCCGATGGCTCAGCAACCACCGCCCCCGATGCGTCCCTCGATGATCCGCTGGTCGACGAAAAGACCCAGCCCACCGTATCCTCCCCAGATGCCGGGGTCCCGGAATTCGACAACCTCACCGAGGCCGCGCCCACCACGGAGATGAACACCCTGTTGTCCGGCGGGGCCTCAAGTGAGGCTCCAACCGACGCTGAACATCCGACCTTCCAGCCCGACGACTCCGACGAAACCCAGGTCTACTCTCCTCCAGCGGACGACCGGACCACCGGAACCGCCCCGGGATCTGGCACAGACGACAGCCTCGGCCTCTTCTCCGAAGACGAGATGGCCGACCTCCTCGATCATGAGGGGCTTTTTGCCGATGTAGACACCTCGGACGACAACTCTGGGTTTGCTCCGGCAGCCGAAGAGCAGACCACCGATCCCTTCGCCGACTTTGAGGAGTCGAAGCTCGCCGACTCTCGAGAGGCCACGCAACGTTTCGAAGATGTCGACGAAGACACCCAGCCGGTCTCAACCCAACCCCCACCCTCTCGTGAGGAACTCGAACCGGCACCCGAACCCGAGCCGGCGCCCGAACCCGAACCGGCGCCCGACAGCTTTGATGCACCAGGCCCGGAGCCCGACGAGCCAACACAGCCGACAGCGGCACCGTCGACGAATTTTGAGACTCCCGATACGGAGACCGCCCCATCATCTGCCGCCGATCGTTCGCCATCCCAGCAGACCGGCGAGGAGCCGGAGATCGATGATCAACCTACGCGCGATTTGGGCCGCCCCGCCGAGAGCACTGATAGTTACGATGCAATGGTCGATCCCGCCAAACTGGCGGAATCGAGACAAACCTCGGTATTATTCACGGTTCTCCAGGACGATGAGGACGAAGACGATGAGCTCACGCTTCCGGTAAACGTGGATACGATCCTCGATAGCGAAAGCGAGGTTCGGCTTCTTCGAGAAGATCAACGTGCCGCCAAACCAGTCGTGGAAATCACCTTTAGTCGCGGCAATAGCGTACTGGAATCGGCGACACTGCGCGGGGGCCTGTTTAACCGCAAATATGCGCCCCCAGAAAAGGCCTTTATCGTCGTGCGCAAAGGCGCAAAGGCTGTCCTGACAATTGAGAACTCCGTACAGGGCCATGTGCGGCGAAGGCGGGCGTCCGGAGACGATGAGCCGCCGGAGCCGCTCAGCGAGCAGACCGACGACGTCATTCTCAATGCCGGTGATGTTGCACGGATTAAATGTGGCGACGATATCTACCATATTCGCTGCTTTTATCCGCCAAATCCCCCGGCCCGCCGCACCCGCAGTCAGTATAAAAAACTCGGCATCACATCACTGATCTCGTTTGGGCTCGCCTCCCTGCTTCATATTGCGTTTATCTTTGGCTCCATCGCCGTCTCTGCCCAACTCGGCGTATCCCTGGTTGTGGAAGACGAGCCGGAATCGGAGGTCTTTGCCGAAGGTGAGTTAGCCGATCTGGAAGAACCGGAAGAGCCGGAGGAAATCGACGAGCCCGAACCGGAGCCCGAGCCGGAGCCGGAACCAGAACCTCCAGCCGACCCCACCGAACAAGAGGTTCAGATCCCCCAGGAGGTGCGCGAGCAACTCGATGAACGGGAACAGCCCGACGATCCCGAGCGAGATTCGGCCGACGACTTAATGGCTGCCCTCTCACCGGATGGCAGTGATGAGCCCGACAGCAGCGTCTCCGATGTGGTCACGAATATCGACGCCATCGACTCCGACGGTGCCGCCTACCCGGAATTCCGGGTTGGCGGCAC
>SKQC01000245.1 GCA_007119175.1 Myxococcales bacterium
AGAGCGACTCTCTCAATACCCATTTGAGTCGCGGGTGGCGTCTCGATGAATTTCTCGGTCATTATATCGACACCGTGCCCGCCCAACAGCGGCGTGGCCCCCATTGGTTTGCCGGCAGCGCCGATGCCATCTACCAGAGCCTCAATCATATCGACGATGCCGATCCGGCCGATATCTGCGTCTTCGGCGCCGACCATATCTACCATATGGACGTGCGCCAGATGATCGATTTTCACCGCAAAAAAGCGGCCGACCTCACTGTGGCCGCCATCCCGGTGCCCATCGACGAGGGTTACCAATTCGGGATTCTGGAGATCGACGAAGATCAGCAGATCATCGGCTTTCAAGAAAAGCCGGAATCACCGCGTCCCATCCCCGGAATTCCCGATTATTGCCTGGCCAGCATGGGCAATTATATCTTCCCCACCGATCGGCTGGTCGAGGAGGTCATTCGCGACGCCGAAGACGAGGACAGCGACCACGATTTCGGCAAAAATATCGTCTCCCATATGGTCAACGATCGCCGCATGTCGACCTACGTCTACGACTTTTCGAAAAATACGATCCCCGGCGACAGCGATGAGGGCATCAACTATTGGCGCGACGTGGGCACCCTGCGGGCCTACTGGGAGGCGTCGATGGATCTGGTGAGCGTCAATCCCGAATTCGATCTCTACAACTCAAGCTGGCCTATCCGCAGTCATTACGAGCATTTTCCACCGGCAAAATTCGTCCACGACGACCCGGCCACCAGCCGCGTGGGAGCGGCCATCGACTCCATTGTCGCCGAAGGCTGTATCGTCTCCGGGGGCACCATCCGACGCTCCGTACTCTTTCCCCGCGTGCGCACCCACTCCTACTCCACCATCGAGGAATCGGTCCTCTTCGCGGGTGTCGATGTCGGCCGCCGTGCACAGATTCGACGTGCCATTGTCGACAAGGACGTCACCATCCCTCCCGATACGGTCATCGGCTACGATCCGGACGACGACGCGGAGCGATTTCCGGTCAGCGATGAGGGCATCGTGGTCATCCCCAAGGGCTACGAGTTTTCCTGACAGGTTCGATCATGAGTTCTAACGAACTGCCACGGGCACCGCTGGACGTGCTCTTTGTGTGGCATTTCCATCAGCCATATTACGGGGTTCCCGGGAGCGAGGAGTTCTTCTTGCCCTGGGTGCGCCTGCACGCCGCCAAGGCCTATTACGATATGGGGCGCCTGCTAAAAGATCACCCGGAGGTGCGGGCAACCTTTAATTTTTCGGGGAGCCTGTTGCGCCAGATCGATGAGTACGTCCAACAGGGCAAACGCGATCGGTGGTGGCGATGGACGAAAAGCGATCCCGGCGATCTCGATCTGGCCGACCGGCGAGGGATTCTGCGCAATTTCTTCAGTCTCGATATCGAGCAATGCATCAAGCCCTCGCCCCGATACCAGGAGCTTTATAACGCGCGGATGAATCAAGGAGTCGCCGGCTGTGCCGAATCATGGACGACCCGGGACTTTATCGATCTGCAAGTGCTCTTCAATCTAATGTGGTGTGGCTTTTCCGTTCGCGACGAATTCCCACTGCTTAAAAAACTGCACGACAAGGGCGCCGGCTTCAGCAAAGAGGAACGAGACGCCCTGCTCGACGTCCAACTCGAGGTGATGGAAAAGCTCCTTCCCTTATATCGAGAGCTCGCCGAACGGGACCAGATCGAGCTCACTGTCACTCCCATGTATCACCCCATCGTTCCGCTGCTGATCGACACCGATGTCGCCGCTCGTCCGTCGCCCGACCGCCCGCGCCCGACCCGCTACCGCGCTCGCGGCGATGCACAGGCCCACATCGAAGAGGCCCTCAACGTTGCCGAACGCGCCTTCGGAAAGCGCCCCCGGGGGATGTGGCCATCGGAGGGCTCGGTTTCGCCGGAGGCCCTGCAATGTTTCGCCGACGCCGGCGCCTCGTGGATCGCCACGGACGAGGAAATCCTGCGTCATTCGCGGGGTGAAAATTGGGAGCGCAATTGTGACCTATATCGCCCCTGGCGGCTCGGCAGGGACTCGCCACGCATCTTTTTTCGCGACCGTGGCCTCAGCGACCAGATTGGATTTGTATACTCCGACAATCCCGCCGATGAGGCCGCCGATTCCATGATCGCCGACCTGCACACAATCCACTCTAGCCTCGATAATAAGCCCGGTTGTGTCGCCATCATATTGGACGGCGAAAACCCGTGGGAGCATTACGACGACGACGGCCGACCCTTTTTGGAGGCACTTTATACCGGACTCGAAAAATCAGGTCGCTTGCGGACTAATCTGCCATCGCAGATCGATGAGCCACCACCGGGTCAGCTCGATCAATTGCACTCCGGCTCCTGGATTATGGGCAACTACCAGATCTGGATCGGCCACGACGAGACCAACCAGGCCTGGGAGTGGCTTCGGCGGGCCGACGAGCATATCAAGCGCGTCGGCGAATCCTCGGCACGCGCCGATGTGGACATGGCCCAAGAATATCTGCGAATTGCCCAGGGCTCGGATTGGTTCTGGTGGTACGGCGACGATTTCTCCTCGGAGCAAGACGATCAATTCGACGCCCTCTTCCGCGCCCTCGTTGCCGGTGTCTTCACCTCCCTCGACGAGCCTGCGCCGCCGGAGCTCAATCTCCCTATCGGCGGCAATGCCTGCGCCGACAAAGTCGGTGATACAGAGATCATCGCCCCGCGTCGCTTTATTTCCCCTGAGATCGACGGGCGAATTGGACAGTTTTTCGACTGGCGCGGCGCCGGCCAGATCATCACCACCGGCTCCCACGGCTCGATGTACGAGACCACCCGGCCGCTGGCGGCGATCCTATATGGATTTTCTCCCCTGCACTTTTTTCTGCATCTGGAGCCGGGCGAGGATTTCTCGTCGAAATGCCGATTTCGGGTTCATATCGCCCACGGCGACGACACCACGGATATCGACCTCCAACGCGGCGATAAAAAAAGTGACTTCGGCGAAATTCCGG